>JAGHTU010000066.1 GCA_018065185.1 Candidatus Equicola faecalis
GCAAAGGGGGTGTTTGTAGGATATAAGATCATACAAGTGTAGGATATAATATCATACACGTGTATGATATAAGATCATACAAGTCATTCGATGGGAAGAGGGGGAGTGAGACATGAAAAGAGAGTGAGCGCGAGACAAAACGAAAGCCATCGCGCGATAAGTATAGAAGTCTGCGTGATAGGAAAAGACTGCCCAAACGAGCGTTTGTCGAAAAGCAATCGTGCGTTTGTCTAAAAAACGTGCATCAGTTTGATGCTTCCGTGTGTGGAAAATCAATAATCATTTTTTCTATATAAAAAGATAAATACATAATAAATAATAACTATTTTCGCACGGTGTATTACAGAATACATCAGAAAACGTAGAGATGATGCAAGGTTACTATAAACTCAGTTGGCGTGAACGGACGGGGTACTGCACAGGAGAGGTGGCTCTGAACCTTATCTACCAGACAGTAACGATATGGCTCATGTTCTACTATACAAATGTGTATGGACTGGATGCCGGCATTGTGGCAGGATTGTTTCTGGTGGTGAGGGTGATAGACGTCATTTGGGACCCATTTGTGGGAATCTTCGTTGACCGTGCCTTCCCACGTTGGGGAAAATACCGCTCGTGGCTGATATTCGGTGGCATACCGTTGGCACTCTCTGCCGTGCTGTGTTTTTGGAATGTTTTTGGCAATTCGCTGCTTTATGCCTGCGTGACGTATGTGGCATTGAGCATGTGTTTCACGTTGACGAGTGTGCCATACGGTGCACTTGGCGACTCTCTCACACGTGACACCAACGAGATAACCATCCTGACGAGTGTCAGAATGGTCTGTGCCAACATCGCTGGTCTGCTGATAAAGACCCTTCCGCTGGTGATAGCCATCTTTGCCCCGACCGTGATTGACAGCACGACCGGTGAGGAAACTGCGGTGTATAACACACCGGAAGCCAATCACGCATGGCTCATAACGATGAGCATCTTTGCCGTGGCAGGACTGATGATGCTGTTTTACAGTTTTAGTCAGAGTCATGAGAAAGTATTGTCAGAAGCCAGTAAGACGGGCAACGTGAAGATGAAAGACCTGTGGATGGAACTGAAGAAAAACCGTCCGTTGCGTGTGATTGCCATGTTCTTTGTGATTGCCTTCACCGCAATGAACATCAGTAATGCTTCAGAATCCTATTTCATGACATATAATTTTGGTGCCACGCCATTCATGACTTCCACCTTTATGTGGATGGGCACGTTGCCGGCGTTTATCTTGTTGCCTCTCGTGCCTGCGATAAAGAGGAAGATAGGGAAGAAGATGATGTTTTATGTTTTCATCGGTATTGCCGTCGTGGGTATGGCGATGATGTATGTTACTGCCACGTTTGAGACCTTGCGCACACACTTTGCCGTGCTGTGTGTCATGCAACTGATAAAGAGTGCCGGCATATTGGTTGCCACAGGTTATATGTGGGCATTGGTGCCGGAGGTGGTAACGTTTGGCGAATATATCAACGGCAGACGTGTGGCAGGTATCGTGACAGCATTGATATGTATATTCATGAAAGCCGGAATGGCACTGGGTGGCGTGATTCCGGGACTGGTGCTTGATGCTGTCGGTTACCGGCCGGCACAGCAGATGCAGTCCGACTTCACGTTGCAAGGCATAGTGTGGTTGGTGACATTCATCCCTGCGCTACTGATGCTGATAGGTGGATTTGTGATAAGTCGTTATGAATTGACAGACAAGAGAATGGACGAGATAAACAGAGAGGTTGTGAAATGAAAAATATGAATTATTCTTCAAACCCAGATGAGATAACAAGAGATTATTTTGACTCGCTGTTGCTGGAGACACGCTATCTGGATAGTGTCAGACCATCAGCGAAGATGCAGTTGTGGGGGCATAGTTTTGATACGCCGATAATGACTGCTGCCCTGTCGCACCTTGACAATACGACACCCGACGGGATGTGCATCTATGCCGAGGCGGCAGCACGCTGTAATGCCTTGCATTGGGTGGGAATGGGCACAGATGAGGAACTGGAACGAATCGTCGCCACAGGTGCCAAGACGGTGAAGATAATAAAGCCACATGCTGATGATGCCGAGGTGCTTCGGAAGATAGAACATGCAGTGAGGGTGGGGTGCATAGCCGTGGGGATGGACATTGACCATGCTTTTAACTCCGCTGGCGGATATGACAACGTGTTCGGGCTTGAGATGCGCCCAAAGACGACGGAACAGATACGGGAATATGTCCGTGTGGCAGGTGTGCCTTTCATCGTGAAAGGCGTGCTGAGCGTCAGGGATGCTGT
The DNA here is from genome assembly GCA_018065185.1 of Candidatus Equicola faecalis. Classification (GTDB taxonomy): domain Bacteria; phylum Bacteroidota; class Bacteroidia; order Bacteroidales; family Bacteroidaceae; genus Prevotella; species Prevotella faecalis. The sequence continues at coordinate 2,301 of JAGHTU010000066.1, forward strand.
GAAATGCGCTGAGGCAGGTTGCGCCGGAATAGTATTGTCGCATCATCATGGCATGATGCCGTATTCCGTACCTCCGCTCCTTATGATAGATGATATCATAGATGCCGTGGGTGGGAGACTGTCGGTGTTCGTTGACTGTGGTATAGAGAGTGGTATGGATGCGTACAAGTGTCTTGCTAAAGGGGCAAAAGCCGTCTCTGTGGGGCGCCATCTTATGCCTTTGCTGAAGGACGGAGCTATGGCTGTTGCCGACCGCATCATGCAGATGACAGACGAACTGGCAGGGGCGATGGCGCGTACAGGGGTTGCCGACCTTGACAGCATGGACCGAAGTGTGTTACATAAAAGAATGTTCTAAAATATGTTACTTGGTATTTCATCATCCCTGCAACACTCCTCGCCGAAGGAGTGGGCAGAGAAGCACAAGGGATTGGGCTTGCAGGCTGTAAATTTTCCAGTTGACTATCTGTCGGGCAAAGAGGTGTATTCTGCCTACAGGCGTGCTGCCGACGAGGCGGGACTCGTAATTGCCGAAGTGGGTGTGTGGCGCAATACCCTTGCTGCCGATGCCGAGGAGCGCAGAAAGTGGATGGACTATGCCGTGGGTCAATTGCGTATGGCTGACGAGATAGGAGCGTGTTGCTGTGTGAATGTCGTAGGCACTCCATACGGACCTCGTTGGGACGGTGGCTATCGTAACAATTTCAGCGAGCAGGCATGGCAGGAGGCTGTCGGCATGATACGCCAGATTATAGATGAGGCGAAGCCACAACATGCGAAATACTGCATCGAGTCCATGCCGTGGATGATTCCAAGTGGTCCTGATGAATATCTCCGACTGATAGATGCTGTTGACCGCGAGGCGTTTGGCGTGCATCTTGACGTGGTGAATATGATTACCTCACCGGAGCGTTACTTCTTCAACGATCGTTTCCTGACAGAGTGTTTTGAGAAACTGAAAGGGAGAATATGCAGTTGCCATCTCAAAGACGTGAGACTGAAAGAAGAATATACGTTCCAGTTGGAAGAATGTGCCTGTGGAGAAGGTGAGCTTGATATAAATCTCTATGCCCGTCTGGCTGATGAGGAACGAAAAGATATACCGATGATAATAGAACACCTTACTACAGACGAGGAATACATCCGTAGCATCGACTACGTCCGTAAACGATTAAGCTATCACTAAAAGATGAAAAACTTTAGAATCATTTTGTGTGCCATTAGTGTATTTGCGTTTTCATCATGTAAACAAAAGAATGATGATACGTTATACTTCTTACAACATAATAGTGAATCCACTATTGCCGACTCTATTGCACAAGATTCCATTGAAAGAGCAATCGTTGCCAAAGAGGAACAGAATGTAGAGTCAGGAACAGAAATAAGAAACACCTATTCTGCATCCCAAAATAGCATATCGGATGATGATAATATGCGTGGTTTTGACCCACGTTCAGAAGATGATATGGACGATAATGGTATGTCGCGATATATGGACAACTATGACAACGAAGGGTGGGAATGATGTGGTTTGCGCCGTTTATAGCATGTCTTGAGTTCACAAAGTCCACAAGGATAATCGTGTCGCATAACCTTTGTTCCTATTCCGATAATGCCACTGACAGACTTGATGGGTATCATCAGGGATGATGGTGTGAGTTGCACTCCGCACGTTTCGCCCTTGAATAGTGGGAAAAGAATTTGCTGCTGGCTGACATGCCATCCACAGTAGCCCGGTGAGAAACGGTTGGTGGACAAAAGTCCCGAACCGGCAAGTTCTGTGGCAAGACGCTCCTCCATACGGTCAGCACATGCTTCAGCAATGACGCTGCCCAGTGCATCAGCAATAAACATACGCACGATGTCGCCACTCTCTTTCAGTCTGTCCTGAAACGTCTGATATTCGCAACCGGCAGTAGCGATGAAAAAAGCATAACGCTCAGCGCCAGCAAGTTGGCGATGGATAATCTTCCCCACATCAAAACCATCAATGCTGTCGCGGAAAAGTATCGTGAAACGCGCCTGTAGGATGTCCCGAGCCTGTTTGATAATCTCATTCACCTCTACGCGGAGAGAAGCATCTGTGTCAGGGCACTGCAAGGTGTCAAACACATTTGTCAGACTGATGTTCAGTTCGTCGTATGTTAGGCAATCAGTTATCATAGATAAAAAACGCTTTCGTTTCCCATATTGAACAGTAGGTCGAGTATGCTCAAGTCGCTCTGTGAACCAATCATCTGTCGGTGTGTCTGATAATATGTGCGCTTCTCTACTAAAGGTGATACCATCTCAGGCAAGATATTACACAGATTCAGCATGCGGATGGCAACTTCGGTTGTAGCATTGTTCAGATCAAGAAGATATTTCCACTGGCGAAGGAAGATAGGACGGAGGTCGTCTTCGTAAAACTCAAAAAACGGTGACTTGCCATACGCTGAAACAAGGGCTGTCCAGTGCTGATGTTGCCAATCGTGATGTGTGCTGACAAGTATGTCTTTCATTCGGGCTCTCTCATGCGTGTGTATAACGGGTACGGTAAGCATCTGAACACCATTTGCTGTCAAGATACGGCAACGGGAGCGGAACGTCTGCTTGCAGTAGTTTTCATCCTCATCAATGAAAGTGTAATGCGACGGGTCCTCATCATGTAATGAAGAAGCATTACGCCACAAATGGCTGAAATAATCTATTGACCCAAAGTAGGCAGAGGGGATGAGCATGACTATAACCTATATCCCGTGAAGTTGTCATCAATGACAAGTTCCTCCACCTTGTCCATATTCATCTGGTCAGTACAATCCACCGATAGCGGATAATAAGGTATTCTGGCACCTCGGCGTACATAGACAGGCATCACTTCAAGCGGTATGTTATCGCGATGAATCCACTGCCCGTTGGAGGTGATCACTTCACCATTGAAGAAATCTGCCCACTGACCTTTCGGCAGATATATGTCACGCTCATTTTCTGAGTTCATGACCGGTGCCACAAGGAAGTCATCACCGAAGTAATACTCATCATCAATATGCCAGCACGTCTTGTCCTGCGGATGATGCCAGATGAGAGCCTGCATGAGTGCCGAACCGCTTACGGTGGCTTTTTCGCTCTCATGTATGATATAAGGTATTAGGGCATACCGCAGATTCCACCACCGCTTGACGATAGGTGCTATCTCAGGGTAATGCCACGGCTCACGTTTGTTTGTACCGTGATAGCGCATGTGTGAAGTGAAAACACCGAACTGTGTCCAACGCACATAGATGTCATTCTCAACGATGGAATTCATGAAATTAGGCAAAGTGTGGAAACCGGGCACGTCATGACTCCAGAAAGCAAAACCGGAAAGATTGAAATGCAGACCGCCTTTCAGTGAACCTGCCATGCCATCCCATGTGCTTGCACTATCACCACCCCAATGAAGTGGGTAGCGCTGGCATCCAGCCCATGCTGCACGCGACCATGCAATACCTTCACCCGTCACATGTTCCGTGATTTCAAACACAGCTTTCTGATAGAGAAGTGCATAGAGATTCTGCAGACGCTCCGAATCAAGCCCTTTATACGAAGCTTCCGTGTGGATGTTCTCACCAAAATCGGCTTTTATACATTTCACGCCCATATTGAGCAGGTCACGTAGCAAGCCCTTATACCATGTCACGGCTTCAGGGTTGGTGAAGTCTATCGTACCGGCGTAGTCAAGGTTAGAGAAGTTAGAGCCTTCCCGCACCTGTTTCACTGTGAGCGGAGCGATATAATTGTTTTTCCTTGCCTCGTCTATCTGTTCTGCATCCTCTGCCACATACGGCAGTTGCCACAATGACGTGCGGAAACCTTTATTCTGTAAATCTTGAATAAAGCCTTGAGGATCAGGGAACCGCTCCCTGTTGAATTTCCATTCACATAACCAGTCTGTGCGGAACCAACCCGTATCGAGATGTATCACATCACAAGGGTAATGCTCTTCGCGGAGACGATGACAGATGTCATTTACCTCATCGGCTGAGAAATAACTCATTCGGCTCATCCATATACCGAAGCTCCATAGAGGTGGCATGGCAGGATAGCCTGTAAGGTCACGGTAGCCACGAACAATCTCTTCAACGCTGTCGCCACCGATGAGAAAAACATCGAGCTGTGCAAAGTTGCTCATAAACTGTACCGAGCGTGTGCTCTGCCCTGCAAGCGACAACTTTGCCTTGGAACTGGTATGATAGAAACATCCGTACATCCGACTAGAGATGTAAAAAGGAATGTTCTTGTATGTACGACGATTATTGACACCTTGTCCATCCTGATTTTTTAGATAGAAAGTCTGTCCGCTAAGGTCCATCTTCATAAACCGTTCTCCCGTGCCTACGAAACATTCATCCGACTTTGATTCAAATGAGATTGTAGCGCGGTCATTATCACCATCCGTTTTGCAAAAAGCCAAAGGGAGGGCATCGTAGCGTGGAGGCGAAAAATGATCGTAGGCCGCAAGGCGTATCTCACGCTTGCCGTCAGGGAAGATTCGTATGTCAAGCGTTTTCTGTGGATCGGGTTGCAGTGTGCTCCAACGGTCCAGCGTCTCTTCCTTTGTGTTGATGATAGCGCGCAACTTGCCGTCTTTTGAGATGACTGTCCAACCATCCGACTTGCCTTCTTGGTTGGCACCCAACCGCATCAACTGCAAAGGTTGCTTTTTCAGTTTCGGATTCAGTTGCAACATCACGCTTTCATCGTTGAGGCTAATATCCTCTTCATCATCGTTGAAATCGATAAAAAGACGTAATATCCTACTCCCATATTGGCGCAGGATGAGGGTGTATATCTCTTGCTTGTAACTGATGTCCGCCTCCATATCATTTGATTGCTTCTGCTTTTGGAATGGCACCTCCAAATAGATGTCACCATTTTTTTCATACACCTCCTGTGGCGGATATGCCTTCCATAATGACTCGTTGCATTTGTATGACGGGTCGAAATCAAGAAAATCAAATAAATGATAGTTTGTTATCTTCATAAATTTAGTTACGATTTATGTTAGACTTACGATTGCTCTTTCTTTAGTAGTAAATGGCAAATATTTAGTTGTTTTCTTTCCAGATTATATCCTTTCCTGGATGATTATCTCCGAAACGCTGTTCTGTACAATGGTTGCCACTGATAGTGTAGCCATCCGTTTTGGCATCAAGATAGATGTAAAAGCCACGGTCGTTGGTGGCATAAGGAGCTTTGCCGAGATGCTCTATCGTGTTACTCGTAATCTCCGAATGAGGCTGATTGCTGAGAGTATAGATGCCACCTGCATCGTAGAGCATACGTGCAAAATCTGTAATATGATTATTTACAATATGGTTATCTCTCATACCTGTATCGTCTGCCGTCCAGCCCCAACCCACACAGATGCCAGAGTAATTGACTTTACTCACTTCGTTTTCCGTGATGTGGCAGGAACGCACATAACCGAGTCCGATGCCTACAGCACCCCAGTCTTCATTTGTTGCATCATAGATGGTGTTTCCCTTGATAAACAGGTCGGTGGTGTATTCTGCATCAGGCAGGCGTATCGGGATATGCACTTCTTCGCCTTCACCGAACCATCCTCCGAGGATGGCTGTCCCACCGATGTCTTCAAACCTATTATTTGAGACGATACAGTCTTTCATGGCATAACTATAATCAAGTGCCGTTGACGAAAGATGACGGAATGTGCATCCGTAGAAATTTATATGTTGCCCCCATGATGCAGTGACTGCCGACACCGGTCGCAGAATCCATGCCTGATTTTCAAGATTCTTGTCCCACGGTAGTCCTTCTTTCCCGAGTTTGTAAGCATCCACAATCGGGAATCCTCCTTGCAGTGTGACATGCCCGAAGTCTGATGGTCTGTTCCATGATGCATATTCAAAACAAATGTTCTCAAACGTGATGTGATGTACAGCTCTTGTTGCTGTGCCAGAGATTTCCACCAGTTGTTCTAGCGTGGCACAGGCGATTTCCGTGTCCTCTATCTTTTCTCCCTCTTTCGGCAGATACCAGATTCTTCCGTCATTGTCCTGATACCATTCCCCTTGTTCATCAACGAGGCATTTTGCATTTTGCAGACAAAACGAAGAATTGCCCTTTTCCTCACCTATTACCGGTTGTGGCCACGGGTGAGAAAATTCTAGTTCTGATTCCGGTTCGAGGAACGTAACCTGTGTTTGCAGTGTGTCGTCCTGACATCTTTCGATGCTTTTCACACGCAGTATGGCAATAGCCCAACGCTGATGCACAAGCATCTCAAGAGCATTCTCCCTTTGCAGTTGGCTGAGATTTTCTGGTGTCGGTATGATGATGCTTCGTTCCTTTGTTCTGAAGTCAGTCATCCTTTGCATTTCATAATTTCCGAATTGTGTAGAGCGGAGAGCCTTCTGTCCGTTTACATACAACTGGCGGATGCGGAGCGGACGTGTCCCTGCATTCGGTGCTTCTGCCACCCAGAACTTCCCTTCTTTCTTCCATCCTCGGATGACAGCCTTACTGCTAATGCGTGCGGAGTGGGGCGATGATATCTTCAGAAAACTGTCTTCCTGTCGCAGATAGAGTGGTGAGGAGAGTATATATTCATCTCCATCAAGAACGATATTTATGGTTTCCTGGCTACCCACCTCGTGCAAGCGGTGCATCTCGCGTGCCTGACGGATATATAGTGCTATATCGCCACCTTGTGGCACGTGTATTGTCGTGGCAGATATGCTACCAACGAAGGCGAAGATTAAAAGGAAAAATATTATCCGTTTCATACCAGTGGTAGGCTCATTCCGTTTATTTTTTCAAATATATCAAGAGCATATACATCCGTCATTCCGCTGATATAGTCTATAACGGCAACAATACGTGTCTGGAAGTCTTCGCTGTCAACATCGTATTGTGATGACACACGGCGTATGAGTTGCTGGGAATAGAATTTTTCAGGACTGCTCACAGCTTCGATAAACTGTTCCATGAGTGTTGCCATAATCTTGAAACCAGCCATTTCAATGTCAACGACAGGTTTTGAGTGATAAATCTTCTCAAATGATAGTTTCTGACATTCGGCATATGCCATACGTGTCTGTTCGGAAGTCTCCTTGATGAGTGTACTGCTGAATGTGCCGTCCAAAATTTCTTTTTCATTGTGGATGAATGCTTCTGCACATTCGTGCTCCAATACACCAATGACACGGGCACGCATATAGGCTATTTTTTCATTCGCATCAGTGATGCCCTCTTCAATGATGCGCAGTTCTATCTGACGCCGTGTCTTCTCGTCAAAGAACGCAAGAAGATGCCGGGCTGTCTCATCAAAGGTGACAAGGCGCAACTTGAAAGCATCCTCTATGTCCATTACCTCGTAACAGATATCGTCGGCTGCTTCGACGAGATATACCAAAGGATGACGGGCATAGCGCACTGCTGGTCCGTCTTCGTACAGACAACGGATGCCCAAATCCTCGGCTATCTTTCGAAAATACGGCTGTTCAGAGGCAAAAAAACCGAATTTATCATGTTCCTCGTTTGCATACTGCGAAGAATATGGGTATTTCACCATTGCCGCTAGTGTGGAATAGGTCATTACATATCCACCGTTCCGTCTGCCCTTAAAGCGGTGGGTGAGCAGACGAAAAGCGTTTGAATTTCCTTCAAAGTGTGTTATGTCCTGCCAGAATTCACGGCTCACGTGCTCCTTTATCTTTTGTCCTGCTCCTTCGGAGAAAAAAGTCTCGATGGCTTTTTCGCCTGAATGACCGAAAGGAGGATTACCGAGGTCGTGTGCCAGACAAGCTGTGGCTACAATGGTACCAATTTCTGGAAATAATGTGGATTGCAGTTCGGGTTGTTGCTGGATGATGGTGCTGGCAACATCATTTGCCAATGACTGTCCAACGGATGCCACTTCCAGCGAATGTGTCAGACGATTGTGTACGAATACGCTCCCCGGCAGAGGGAACACCTGAGTCTTGTTCTGCAGTCGGCGGAAAGGGGATGAGAATATCAGACGGTCATAATCGCGCTTGAATTCGCTCCTGTCGTCATGTCGTCGCGGATGTGCATCTTCCTGTCCGAAACGCTTATTTGAAATGAGTTTTTTCCATTCCATCACTCCTGATGTTTATAAAAGATATTATTTGCACCGGAAGTAATCTTCATTGCCTCCGGGTGATCTTTCACGAATGACTCCATGTGTCGTATGCGTTTATCTTCCAAAATCTCATCCACAGCGATGAGTATGCCCGTCTCTTCCACGTCGCCAAATCCATAGTTAATGGCAGTGCCGAAGAGTTTCATCGTTGGTGAAAGGTTCATATATGCATTCACCAGTGGTGGGATATTAAGCCCCATCTTAGATATTTCGTGTTTCAATATTCGATAATCCTTGCGGAACTCATCTTCGCACAGAATCATCGACAATTCCTCTTCTGATGTGTCCGTAAGGAGCGGTTTCATAGGAATCACAAGTTTCTCTTTGTCATCGAAATGTTTTTTGAGGAAGTAGAGTATCATGTCGCGTCCACGGCGTATATAACTTGGATACATCGTCATCTTCCCGAAGAAATAGCGACAATCTGGAAATATCACCATCAAAGCCCCAAGACCATCCCACAGATTGTCTAGGGCAAACATTGACTTCGGGTTGGAACGTGTGTTCTGATATTCCAGCGACACGTATGACCGTCCGAGTTCGATGGTCTGTGGCAGGTATTCCTTTATAAATTTGTCCGAGAAATGAAACATGTGTGAGGTGGCAAGTATCGGTTGTCCCTGTATATCGTAATCCACATCCTTGCCCAGGATATAACGGTAGCCACCGATAATCTCTTCTGCCTCTGGGTTCCATACCACCAATTGCTTGTAGCAGTTCTCGCATGTGTCAAACTCATCGAGGTCACAATCCAGTCCCGTTCCACCTCCTGCAGCACGGAAAGCCTCCTCGCGCTGACGTCCTATTTCTCTCACCACATTGGGTGAATCATGCCAAGTGACGATATAAATCTCATTTTGGCTCTTGTTTGTCATCCTCAGGCGCTTGTCGTCCGTCAGTTCGCTCTTAAGAACTTCTTTAGAGATTGGAGCGATGATTTTCTTCTCTTTCATTATCTTTCAAATTATATACTTCCTCTTTTACTTTCTGTGCCCATTGACGTGGGGTTATGCTTTTGTCGAAAGTCTGCCATGGGATAGGCTTTCCCACTGTTACGGTAAATGTCTTGTGACGATTACGGTACATTTCATCAGGCAGATACACCATTGCAATATTGAACTTCAATCGCAGGCGCTTGCACCAGCGTGCTATATTATAGAAGCGTTGTGAGTTACGCCCGTCAAAATACAAAGGCACTACATCCCGCTGACATTGTACGCTTTTCTGTATGAAGTTTTTCGACCATTCCACGTCTCTTATCTCACCATTCTTTTGCATACGCGAACATAGCCCAGCAGGAAACAGCAGAATATGGTTTTCGCTCTCGTAAGCTTCATCAAGCAACAGTTTGTTTTGACGCGTCTGCCCGCCCACCTTGTTCACTGGTACACACAATGGTGCGTATCCGGGTATGTACATCAAAAAATCATTTACCGGCACTCTCAATCGGTTGCCGTAATGTTGTGTGAGCAGATAGCCTAACGCTACACCATCTGGACCACCGAGAGGATGATTGCTGACAAAAATATAACGCTTCTCATCATTTTGGGGAAGGTTTTCCTCATTTTTCACTTTCAGCGTGAGGTCAAGATAACGCATCCCGTCTTCAAGCCACTCTTTGCCCTTGAGGTTACGGCTATCCCAGAAATACTGGTTTATCTCATCCTGATGTATAATCTTTTTGAGTTTGTTGATTAAAAACTTAGGGATGTATTTAGCCTTAGCACCGGCTTTTGCCTGTATTATCTTATCAAGGTCAACTGTTATTTCCATTTGTGTTATAAGAAAGTATTTGGCGAAATTAGTGCAAACCGAAGACAATACAAAATATCTGAATGACTAAATATCATGAAGATTGCGACGAAGAGCGGTTTATCGCTCCAGAGGAGGGAGCGAAGCGACTCTATTCCTTTATTTCCATTGTTAAGGTGATGCCTATTGGGCAATAGCCAAATTAGTGCAAACCGAAGACAATATAAAAAGAAAAAATATTTTTTCTCATCATTGTAACTTGTGTAGAATCGTTGTCTTATGTCCGATGCGTAGAGAACGTGAAATCTAACGAGAGCAATCCCTATTCCTATCAAAGAAGTTTGGATATCCATCGAGGGAGTGTCGTGTTCCCGTCGAAGGGGAGGCGTATAACCATCGAAGGGGTCTCGTGAAACCATCGAAGGGATGCCATAGAGGGCATCAGGAGAGCCTATCGACAGCATCGTGGCACCCCTAAGACAGCATCGGAGAATCCCCTCGATTAGAACAGATGTTCCGCGACTTTGGAGGCTGAAAACCGAGCGTGCGTTTGACTGTTCACAAACGATGGGAAGACGAGGCACAAACGAGCGTTTGTCGAGGCACAAACGAGCGTTTGTCGAAGCCTAATCGAGCGTTTGTCGAAAGGCAATCGTGCGTTTGTCAAAAAACACCCAAGCTTTTGGTTGACTTTTCCTGATTTTAGTAGACACTTTTTTGTTATTTAAACTGAATCCATAGACATTGTTTCTTTACTTGTTCTGATTTCGTGGACAGAGTTTGATTTTCTGTTCTAATTCAATAGACATACTTGAAAAAGTTGTACTACTTTACTTGACATCTAATGTCTTCTGCAAAGATACATTATTTTCTTCAGATGTGTTTTCATCATTGGCGTGGAATTTATTCTTCCACATCTTTCTCTGCTCTCCCTGTTCCATGTGCACTATCGCAGGAACCTTCATTCCTATACTCATATGAGGTCTGGAGTGATTATAGAAGTGTATGTATCTGCCTATTATTTCCCTTGCATCATCAATGGATTGGAAGTGACGTCTCGGATAGACACATTCTGACTTTATGATTCCATTTATACGTTCTGCAATGGCATTGTCCGTCGGTTTGTAATCCTCTGTCATGGAAATAGATATACCATATTGCTTAAGGCATGCGACATAAGCATCACAACAATACTGTACGCCCCTGTCGGAATGATGAATAAGACCATCCAGCCTTACACTATCGCTCATATCGAGAGCTTGGTTGATGGCTTGCCTAAGAGCCTGAAGGGACTCTGATGACTTTAAAGAGTCACTCAATACCCATCCGATTATCTTGCGGGAATATGCATCCGTAACCAAATGAAGATAACACACTCCATTATCCAATGCTATATATATTTGAGTTCGGGATAAGAAAGTTGTAAAAAAGTTTGGGTAATCATGTATTTATATGTAACTTTATAGTGTTAAAAATCAAAGATATACATATAGAATA
>JAGHTU010000069.1 GCA_018065185.1 Candidatus Equicola faecalis
TGTTTTATTATACAGTTCAAGTGCGGCAATTACTTCCTGTTGCGAATAACTCATAACCTTATTTTAGGCGATTATGTGTCCAGGATTATGTCCGCACCCCCGAAAGATAATAGAAAATTAAAATTTAAGGCGTTCAGCCCCCTTGTTTTTTCCTTTGGGAAGATGAGGGGGCTTTTCTCTGCCCTCTCAATCAATTCTGATTGGAGGAAGTAAGAATGGCATACAACCACGGACGGGAGGACAGGAAATGGCGTATCTGGAAAGAAGCGGAGGAAAAGCTGCTGCGTGAGTGCGGCGTTGATGAAGCGACCATTGAGCAGATACGCATGGCGGACAGGGCAGACTTCAATTCCAACAGGCGGTTTTACCGATGGACGAATGACGTTGCGGAATATCTTGAGGACATGGCAGGCAGGGAGCGGCAGGCGGAAGTGGGTACGGTTGCGGAGTTACTGGAAGAGATTGAGAGCGAAAATCTCTATCAAGTATTAGTCACGGTGGACGGGCGTACCTTGAAAATCGTCCTGCTGAAAATGCAGGGGTATTCCACAAAGGAGATTGCCCCGCTTGTGCATTTGACGACTGGTGCCATCTATGCGAGGTTAGACCATCTGCGGAAGAAGCTGCGGAAAATTTTATAGCTTCTAAAACAGCCTGCCATCCTGCGGGCTACTGGGTGAGGGATGGAAATCCCCTCACTCATTTTTTGCAGGAGGACAACAGGATGGCATACAGGGTTAAGGCATACACGCTTCGGGAGGAATCCACGGAAAGCGGCACAAGGTATTTTATCAGCTTTAAGGACGGGCAGGGCAAATCCCACGAGTTGGAAGTGTCGGAACAGTTCTTTATGGAGTTTCGGCAGATGGAGCGCAGGAACAGGAATCTTTTCTAATGGGACGAGCGGCACAGGGAGTTTAACGAGGTATGGGACGAAACCCTTTACAGACGGGCGTTGCGTGTGCCTAAGAGCCTTGATGAACGCATGGTTGAGGAAGAACGGAATGAAACGCTCTATAAGGCGGTTGGGAGCCTTCCAGAGATACAAAGGCGGCGTTTCCTGCTCTACTACGAGTATGAGTTCAATTTTTACCAAATCGCCGCTATGGAGCATTGCACCGCTTCGGCAATACAGAAATCTGTTGCGATTGCAAAGGAGAAAGTAAAGGCGGAAATTGAAGAAATATCTCCAACCGTGACCGACACCGCCCGAAAAAGAAATCTGTTTTTTATTTGTGTGGGATTGGCGGCATTACATACTCTCACTTTTTTCCGTGGGAGTAAATCTATTTTTAAGGAGGTCAACGCCTATGTGCAACGAAAACAAAGACACCGCCCGAAAGGAGGAAAGCCATGCAGAAGTTACAGACAGTCAACGCCGAAACGCTCCTTTATGAACCGCTTGAGAAACCATCCTTTGTGGTGGACAGCCTTATCCCGACAGGCTTATCGCTGTTCTGCGGCTCACAGAAGATAGGCAAAAGCTGGCTCATGCTGAAGCTATGCTTATGCGTGTCGCAGGGAATCCCTTTATGGGATATGCCGACAATGGAGGGCGATGTGCTTTACCTCTGCCTTGAGGACACGTTCTGCCGCATACAGGACAGGTTATTTCGTTTGACGGACGAAGCAAGCGGGCGGCTCCACTTTGCCGTGGCAAGCTGCAAGCTGTCAGACGGTCTTATCGTGCAGCTTGAAGATTATCTGAAAGATTACCCAGACAGCAGGCTCATTGTCATTGATACCTTGCAGAAAGTCCGTACAGCTTCAAAAGACAATGCCTATGCAAGCGACTATGGGGACATCTCCCTCATCAAAGACTTTGCCGACAGGCACTCTCTGGCGGTCATTGTCGTACACCACATCCGAAAGCAGAATGACAGCGACGTGTTCAACAAGGTGTCTGGGACGACAGGATTAACGGGGAGTGCGGACGCTACCTTTGTTCTGGAAAAGGAGAAACGTGCGTCTGACACCGCCAAGCTGTATGTGACGGGCAGGGACACGCCTTATCAGGAATACACGCTGCGTTTCCGTGATTGCCGTTGGGAGCTTGTGGAGCGGAAAACGCAGGAGCAGCTTGCGAAAGAAACGATACCAGATGTCCTTTTTCGGTTGGTGGATTTTATGAGGGATAAGGAAGAATGGATAGGCACGGCAACGGAACTGTTAGCCGCTATGGGGGAAACGGAAACCATACCCACGGTGATTACGAAATGGCTGAATGAATACCGCACCACATTTTTAAGCGAGAACCGTAT
>JAGHTU010000043.1 GCA_018065185.1 Candidatus Equicola faecalis
AGATTTGATAATTCAAAATTATTTGGCTTTACGCTCACCTTGCACTATCTTTGCAAAAGCTCTCAATGTCTCGGAGGAGACAGGAGCAAAGAACTTATTGGTTAAAATAGCGTTTGCTGTTATTCGGAACTTTTGAAACGTAGGAAATTTCAAACTATACACCGAAGAATACAATGCAAATGTTTACGTTTTTGCGTGAGCATTGCTTGTTGGTGTATTAGGTTTCCTACGACCTCAAAAGTAATAAGAATGTTTCTCACGCATTCTTTATTTGTTTAATTGTTGGCGCTTGATGCTATGGAGTTATTTTATGTTTAACAATTAAATAAAAGACTATGAAAAAAATTATTTGTTTATCAGTCATTGCTATTTGTTTATCAATTCATGCACAAGATGTTATCGTAAAACATGATGGAACGACTATAATGGCTAAAATTGAAAAAGTTGGTACGCAAGACATCGAGTACAAAAAGTGGAGTAATTTAGACGGTCCCACCTATGTAATGAAGAAAGTTGAGGTATTCTCAATTAATTATCAAAATGGTGAAAAGGAAAATTTCACAAAACCCTTAGAACACAAAGAATCTAATTACGAAAACAAGTCTTATGTAAATGAAACACCGCAAACGGCTATTCAAACAGGTGGTCAACAACAAAAACGGAGTGCTTTATATCCGAATTATTCTGGAATATATGTGCAATATACAACATTAGTATGTTATGGGATTACAACAAGTGATGCCGAACATGGTGCTGCTATTGGCTGGGATGAAGGAATATATTTGTCATCAACAACCCCATTGGCTTTTATTGGAGGATTTAAGTTGCAGTATAATGGTAAGGATGAGGAGCATTTCTTTTCTTTTAAGATACCTATATCATTGAAATTCAATATAAAAATTGCTGACGATCTAAACATAGAGCCATATGCAGGTTTAAATTCAACAATCTATTTGTATGCGAAGAATAGTGACTATGATTATTTAGATAGTAAAAATGAGCTTCATGCAAATAGATGGCAATTCGGATGGCATGCTGGTATGGATTTTACTATTAATCAAAGATTTGTTTTAGGATTTGCATACAATAGAGATTTTACAGACTTTTTAAAAATAAAAAATTATAGTACACCATCTAATAGTTTAGGAGGAATTCAAATTAAATTAGGCTGCCGTATTTAAGTATTTTTCTCTCGTTATAATAATACGTTTGCTCTGGGCGCAAGTTTATAGCGAAATAAGTGCGCTCTAGTAATAAATCATTTTTCGCCGTTGGCAAAGGAGTGTGTTTCGCCAAAGGCGCAAGGCTTTATCCTCTAATCTCCGCTCGGGCGGAGGTACTGCTTACATGCTCAAAGTCCTTGTCGGCACACAGTAGGAGAGTCTCGATGCCCGTCTGCTGGCGGTTGTATTGCGCTTGATGATATTCGTATTCAAAATCCTCCGTGTTGCGCACGCCCTTTATGATGCACCGAGCACCTATCTCCGAAGCAAAATCTACAGTCATCCCCTCGTATGTCTCCACACGCACACGCTTCTCATGGCGGAAAATATCCTGAATC
The DNA here is from genome assembly GCA_018065185.1 of Candidatus Equicola faecalis. GTDB lineage: Bacteria > Bacteroidota > Bacteroidia > Bacteroidales > Bacteroidaceae > Prevotella > Prevotella faecalis. The sequence goes on from JAGHTU010000043.1 coordinate 1,562, forward strand.
ATCCTTTTGCGCTCATCCACACCGAACAAATAATGTTTATCAGGATTGACACCTATCCCCACCACCACCTCATCAAAGAGCGTAAGAGCACGCTCCACAACGTGACGATGACCGATGGTGAATGGGTCAAAACTCCCAACAAACAGGACGAGCATGATGCACTTGCAAATTAATAATTAATAAATAATAAATAACCACTTGTAAATTATCAATTATCAACTATTAATTATCAATTAATCAGTTGGTATAATTGTCGAAATATCCCTGTACGAGCACCACAGGCGTACCTTTATCGCCTGACCCACTGGTGAGGTCGCACAACGACCCTATGAGGTCAGTGAGCCTTCGTGGTGTTGTCCCTTCAGATGCCATCTGTCCTACGAGGTTAGCATCTTTTTGGCGTATCTTCTCGCTGATGGCATCGCGCAACGCTTCGCCGTCGAGAGCAGAGAAATCATTATCTGCGAGGTATTTCAGTTTCAGTTCGTTTGGCGTACCAATAAGTCCGTCCGTATGTGATGGCGATACGATAGGGTCAGCCAGTTCCCAGATTTTACCCTGTGGGTCCTTAAATGCACCATCTCCATAGACCATCACCTCCAGTTTTTTGCCTGTGGCTTTCAGCAGGATGTTCTGAATGTCAATCAGCATATCTTTACACTCGTGAGGGAAGAGTTTTATCTTTGTCTCTGTTGCCTTATTAGAACCCAACAATCCATAGTCGGCATTATAACCGGAGTCACCAATCGGCTCTGTGAGTATCTCATCAAGCCCGAAGACGATGCGCGCCCCAGCTTTGTGCAGAAGGGTGCGGGTGTGGCAGCGAGTGTGTATGTCGCATGACAGTACAGCATCCGTATAGCGCAAGATGTCCTGCGGATGGTTGGCAAAGATAATCTCACACTCCTTACCATATTGGCGGACGATATCTCCATAATACTGTATATAGTCCATCCCTGTAAACGGATGACGGATGATGCCGAACTTTTGGCGGAAGTCATCTTCAGTAAGTATGTCGGAATAAGGGTTGACACCGGCTTCCTCAATCATATCGAGCGAAACAAGTTCGTTACCCACCTCGTCTGAAGGATACGACAGCATCAGCACCACTTTCTTTGCTGCCCCCTTGGCTATACCACGCAGACAGATGGCAAAGCGGTTGCGCGAAAGGATAGGAAAGATGACTCCAATGGTGGCATCGCCGAATTTCTGCCGTACGTCGTCAGCAATATCGTCAATCGTGGCATAGTTGCCCTGTGCGCGTGCTACGATAGACTCTGTTATGCCTATCACATCGCGGTCGTGCAACTGAAATCCGTCTGCCTGTGCAGCCTGTAAAACACTGGATGAAATAATTTCTGCCAAATCATCACCCTGACGGATGATAGGACACCTGATGCCCCTTGCTACGGTACCTACAAAGCGTTCCATAAAAAAGTGTAATAAAATTGTACCAAAAACCTTACAAAATTATGTATTACATACATTTTTCCCAAAAAACATAAAGAAAAAAAATTGTCGTCTTGATAAGTGTCAAGATGTTAGAAAAAATGCTGTTATTTATTTTCAAATGTCATGAAGGAGAGGTTATATTTGTATCCCAAAAAGAAATCATGGCTAATCTTATGGAAAACAAAATGCAAGAGGGGCTGACATACGATGATGTCCTTCTTGTCCCTGCATATTCGGAGGTGTTGCCGAAAGATGTTGATGTGCGTGGAAGATTCTCACGGAACATTGAGTTGAACATCCCTATCGTCTCAGCTGCTATGGATACGGTGACGGAGTACGAGATGGCTATTGCCATGGCTCGTGAGGGCGGAATAGGTGTGATACACAAGAATATGTCTATTGCCGAACAAGCCATGCAGGTGCGTAAGACAAAACGTGCCGAGAATGGTATGATAGATGACCCTATCACCATACATCGTGACGACACTATAGGCACAGCCCTGCAGCTGATGAAAGAAAACCATATCGGTGGTATTCCTGTGGTGGACAATCAGGGGGTGCTGGTGGGCATCGTGACAAATCGTGACCTGCGGTTTGAGGATAACATACACCGCCCAGTATGGGAAGTGATGACTGCAGAAAATCTTGTGACCATCACCAATACGAGTCATGAAAATGTGATGGAGGTGCTACGCTATAATAAGGTGGAAAAACTGCCGGTGGTGGATGCACAAGGCAAATTGGTGGGGCTTGTTACATATAAGGATATAACAAAACGTAAGGATTATCCATATGCAAATAAGGATGCCAAAGGACGTCTGCGTGTGGCTGCCGGACTGGGCATTACTGCCGACTTGATGGAACGGGCTCAGGCACTTGTAAAGGCTGACGTGGATGCCGTGGTGCTGGATTCGGCACATGGGCACTCCAAGGGCGTGATGGACGCTTTCCGAAAGATAAAGGGTGCATTCCCTACGCTGGATGTAGTGGTGGGCAATGTGGCAACGGCTGAAGCGGTGCACGACTTGATAGGGTTAGGTGCTGATGGTATAAAGGTGGGCATCGGACCGGGGTCAATATGCACCACGCGAATCATTGCCGGCGTGGGCGTGCCGCAACTTACGGCTGTGATGCAGACGGCACAAGAGGCTTCACAAAGCGGGATACCTATCATCGCCGATGGCGGATTGAGATATTCCGGCGACATAGTGAAAGCTTTAGCAGCAGGAGCATCGTCTGTGATGTGTGGCAGTATGTTTGCTGGTACGGAAGAAGCTCCTGGTGAGACAATCATTTTCAACGGAAGAAAATTCAAAACTTATCGTGGCATGGGTTCGCTGGATGCGATGAAAGCAGGTTCGGGCGATCGTTATTTTCAGGATAAAGTGGAGACGAAGAAACTGGTGCCGGAAGGCATCGTAGGTCGCGTGCCGTATAAGGGTACTATCTCGGAAACGATTTATCAACTCATAGGCGGTCTGCGCTCTGGTATGGGATATTGTGGTGCGAAAGACATCAGTATGTTGCAGAAATCCAAGTTTATTCGTGTGACCCAAAGCGGCGTCATAGAAAATCACCCTCACAATATCACGATAACGAGTGAAACGCCTAACTACACAAGAGGTGAGTAAATAATAAAAAATACTATTATGAATGATTTTAAGAATTTTCCCGAGTTGACACCAGAGGAGTTTGTAGAGAAGACTGTCGAAGAACTCAAATTGCAAATCGGGGAAGAAAAGGTTGTGCTCGGTCTTTCTGGTGGGGTGGACTCAACCGTGACAGCCATGTTGCTGAACAAAGCAATAGGTAAAAATCTGTTCTGCATCTTTGTGAATACAGGGTTGCTACGCAAGAAGGAGTTTGAGGATGTGCAGGTGAACTACAGAAACTATGGCCTGCAGGTAAAAGGTGTGGATGCTTCAGAGAAATTTCTTTCTGACCTCGCCGGTGTGTCAGACCCTGAACAGAAGCGTAAGATTATCGGCAGAGACTATATTGAAGTATTCAATCAGGAGGCTATGCAAATTAAGGATGTGCGCTGGCTCGGGCAGGGCACGATATATCCTGATGTGATAGAATCGGAGAACAAGAGTTCGAAAACAATAAAGTCGCATCATAATGTAGGTGGACTGCCAAAGGAAATGAACTTCAAGTTAGTGGAACCGCTGAGGATGCTCTATAAGGACGAGGTGCGTAAGGTGGGTAAGGTATTAGGTATGGATGCCGAACATCTCGGTCGCCATCCTTTCCCTGGTCCGGGACTTGGTATCCGTATCCTTGGTGAGATAACGAAAGAGAAAGTGCGCATCGTGCAGGATGCCGATAAGATATTTATTGATTCCCTGCGTGCCGCTGGGCTTTATGACAAGGTATGGCAGGCAGCAGCGATATTGCTACCGGTACAAAGCGTCGGTGTCAGTGGCGATGAGCGCACATACGAGAATGCCGTTGTATTGCGTGCCGTACATTCTACGGATGCCATGACAGCAGAATGTGTGCATCTCCCTTACGAATTCCTTGAGAAAGTGTCATACGACATCATCACAAAGGTGCAAGGAGTGAACAGAGTGGTGTATGACATATCAAAGAAGCCACCTGCAACGATTGAGTGGGAATGAAAAGCAATTGATAATTGACAATTAGATTAATCAACATATTATGGAACTAGTATATACAGGTAAGACAAAAGATGTGTTTGCTTTGGAAAATGGAAACTATCTCTTGAAGTTCAAAGACGATTGTACGGGCAAGGACGGAGTTTTTGACCCGGGTGAGAATTCCGTAGGGCTGACTATCGAGGGCGTAGGCGATGTGAACCTGCGTATGTCAATATATTTCTTTGAAAAGATAAATGCAGCTGGTATCAAGACACATTTTGTAAAAGCTAACCTTGACGATACGACAATGGAGGTGCTCCCTGCCAAAGTTTTCGGCAAAGGACTCGAAGTGATATGCCGACATAAGGCTGTAGGCAGTTTCTACCGCCGTTATAAGGACCATGTGGAGGAAGGTGCAGACCTGCCTGCATACGTAGAGATGACTTTCAAAAATGATGAACTGGGTGATCCGCTTGTGACGGAAGACGGACTGGTGGTGCTTGGCATTATGACTCATGAGCAGTATGAGGCAATAAAGAAGCAGACACAGCAGATAACACAGATTGTAGCCGACGAGTTGCTGAAGCGCAATCTGGTGCTTTATGATATCAAGTTTGAATTCGGATACGACAAAGATGGAGATGTTATGCTCATAGATGAGATAGCTTCAGGCAACATGCGCGTTTATAAAAACGGGCAGTACATTGACCCTATGACTTTGTCTCAGTTGTTTTTTGCAGAATAACAAATGAAATAGCGGCTTTTTGCCGCTATTTTTTATAAAATATAGACGTATGAAAGTAGGCATATTAATGGGTTCGCGTAGCGATATGGAAGTGATGCGTCCTGCATGGGAGACGCTTGAGGACTTTGGCATAGAGACAGAGGTGAGAGTGATTAGTGCACATCGTGCTCCGCATCTGCTTGTGGAGTGGGCAGAGACTGCACGCGAGCGTGGGTTGAGCATCATCATCGCTGGTGCTGGCGGTGCAGCTCATTTGGCAGGTGTGACAGCGGGACTGACCACATTGCCCGTGATAGGAATCCCTGTACGGTCGAAAACGCTGGATGGTCTGGACTCCCTCTTGTCCGTAGTGCAGATGCCGAGCGGAGTGCCTGTTGCAACAGTTGCTATTGATGGTGCAAAGAATGCCGCATTGCTTGCTGTCGAAATATTGGCACTGAACGATGTTGGATTACTGGAAAAATTAAAAACGTTCCGACAGCAACAGACAGCAAAAATAGAAAACGAAAAGCCAATACGATAAGAAATATGGACAAACGTATTTTTGTTGAGAAGAAACCGCAGTTTCGTGTTGAGGCAGAGAGCCTTAAAACGGAATTGAACGAGAGTCTGTCGCTAAACATACATAATCTGCGTTATGTGCAGGTGTATGATTTGTTTGGCTTTACTACAGAACTGTTGGAAAAGTGCCGCTATACGGTGTTTGGTGAAATTGTGACCGATGTGGTGAGTGATGAAATGCCATTACATGGAGCGCGACACATTGCTGTGGAATATCTCCCGGGACAGTTCGACCAACGGGCATCATCTGCCATCGACTGCGTGCACCTGATAGATCCTAATGCCGAAATAGACATCCGTAGCAGCCGGTTACTTATCTTCGATAATGGGGTGAGCGATGAAGACATACTTACTATAAAACATTACTATATAAATACGGTTGAAGCAAGGGAGAAAAACCTCAGTGTGCTGAGTAATCAACTCGATGTGGATGTGCGTCCGTCTGTCAATCTTGACGGTTTCACGCAGATGAGCCATGAAGAAATGGAGCAGTTCTGTCGTGCGTGGGGATTGGCAATGAACGTTGATGACCTCAATGAGGTGGTAAAATATTTTGCCAACGAACACCGTAACCCTACTGAAACAGAGATACGTATTCTTGATACATATTGGAGCGATCATTGCCGGCATACGACATTCACTTCGGAGATACAGGAGATAACCATTGATGAGGGGTTCATGAAATCCGAGATGCAGGAGAGCCTGCAACTTTATTATCGTATCCGTAAGTCGTTAGGCAGGGAAGATAAAAGCATGTGCCTGATGGACCTTGCCACGATAGGGGCTCGATATCTCAAAAAGACCGGTGTGTTGGATGATTTGGAAGAAAGTGAGGAAAACAATGCTTGCAGTATCTATGTTGATGTTGATGTCGATGGAAAAACTGAAAAATGGATACTGCAATTTAAGAATGAGACACATAATCACCCTACGGAGATAGAGCCTTTCGGTGGCGCCTCAACATGTCTTGGCGGTGCTATCCGTGACCCTCTCTCAGGGCGAGCATACGTCTATCAGGCTATGCGCGTCACTGGTGCAGGAGATATTACCCTGCCAGTATCGGCAACACTGTCTGGTAAACTACCACAGAAGGTTATCAGCAGAAAAGCAGCACATGGATACTCCAGTTATGGAAATCAGATAGGCCTTGCCACGACTCATGTCCGTGAGATATATCACGACGATTTTGTGGCGAAACGTCTTGAGGTAGGTGCCGTTGTAGGTGCTGTCAAGACAGAGAATGTGCGTCGTGAGTCACCACAGGAAGGCGATGTCATCCTGTTACTTGGTGGCAGGACAGGTCGCGACGGCATTGGCGGTGCCACAGGTTCATCAAAGACACATAAGGAAGCCTCGCTTGAGACGTGTGGTAGTGAAGTACAGAAAGGTAATGCCCCAGAGGAGCGCAAACTGCAACATCTGTTTCGCCGAGCGGAGGTTACTCGTCTGATAAAGAAATCTAACGATTTCGGTGCCGGTGGTGTAAGTGTAGCAATAGGCGAATTGGCCGATGGATTAGATATTTATCTTGACCGTGTAAGGACGAAATATCTCGGATTGACACCTACGGAAATCGCTATCAGTGAGTCGCAGGAGCGCATGGCAGTGGTTATCTCCATTGATGATAAAGAGGAATTCATGCGCTATTGTCATGAAGAGAATGTGGAGGTTACGCATGTGGCTGATGTGAAAGACAGTGGCAGGATGCGTCTGTTTTACAAAGATGATGTGGTGGCCGACATCTCCCGTGAGTTTATCAACAGTGCCGGTGCAAAACATTATGCCAAGGCAAGAATAGCCGCTGTGGAAGAAGTTAATCCTATGCATCAGGATGCAGGGGTTATGAAGTCGTTGAACGTAAAATCCCAGAAGAACTTGGTTGAGATGTTCGACTCGACCATCGGACGTTCCACGGTGCTCATGCCATACGGAGGAAAATATCAACTGACACCAACGCAAGTGTCAGTGCAGAAGTTGCCTGTTGATGGCTATACAGATACTGCTAGCGTTATGGCGTATGGTTATGATGCCACAATCAGCAAATGGAGCCCTTATCATGGTGCAGCATACGCTATCATTGATGCGTGTACTAAGGTGGTGGCATGTGGTGCAGAATGGCAGAAAATGAGGTTTTCCTATCAGGAATATTTTGAGCGCATGACTGATGATGCTCATTCTTGGGGCAAACCATTGAGCGCATTGCTTGGGGCTTTGAAAATGCAAGTTGAGTTGGGTCTGCCGTCAATAGGAGGAAAAGATTCAATGAGCGGTACGTTTGAACATATAAATGTGCCACCGACACTCATAACCTTTGGTGTGACAACGGTGAATGTATCGCACGTTATCAGTCCAGAGTTTAAGTACGCAGGAAATAAACTGTATCTTATATGCCACACTCCGCAGGATAACTATATGCCGAATATTGAGGGGTTGAAGCGCAACTGGGCGTTTGTAACAAGTGGCATACGCAGTGGAAAGATAGTATCAGCCTATGCCCTTAGTTGTGGCGGTCTGACAGAAGCTCTTGAGAAGTGCAAAGCAGGCAACCATGCCGAATATCTCCTATACGACACCTCCTTACCGATGTATGATTTGAGTTATGGCAGTATTCTTGTCGAAGCATCGGAAGAGTTGCAATACGATGATGCGACGGCTATCGGTGAAATCGTGTCCGTAGCAAAGACATCAATGGCTGGTGGTCAAGAGCAAGAAGAAAAGCCATTAATATTAAATCATCGTCCATCGGTATATCTTCCTGTATTTCCTGGCACAAATTGCGACTATGATACCGCAAAGGCTTTCCGCCGTGCAGGAGCTGATACATTTTCCAGTGTCTTTCGCAACCTTACAGGGTGCGATGTGCTAGATAGTATCGTAGAGATGCAGAAAAATATAGACAAAGCAGATGTGCTAGTGTTCTCTGGTGGGTTCTCTTCTGGTGATGAACCTGATGGTAGCGGTAAATTTATTGCTAACGTAATAAACAATAAGGATGTGGCAAGCGCCATTGAGCGACTGCTTGCTCGTGGAGGTTTGATATTGGGCATTTGTAATGGTTTTCAAGCGTTGATAAAGAGTGGTCTGTTGCCTTATGGAAAAGTGGGTGCAGTGAAAGAAGATTCTCCAACGCTATTCCGAAACGATGTCAATCGTCATGTGTCGCAGATGGTCAGTACCTGCGTAGCGACGGTTAATTCACCTTGGTTGACGTCATTCCATGTAGGCGATGTGCATCAGATTGCTGTCAGTCATGGCGAAGGCAAATTTATGGTAAGTGAAGAAGAAGCGTCACGTTTATTGGCAAATGGTCAGGTGGCATTTCAATATGTTGATGTTGATACGTTACAGCCCACACAACAATTCCCATATAACCCTAACGGCTCCTGCCATGCCATAGAGGGCATTATAAGTCCGGATGGTCATATCCTCGGTAAGATGGGACACTCTGAAAGATGGGAGAACGGACTGTTTAGAAATATCAATGGTGACTGCAATCAAGATATTTTCAGGAATGCAGTAGAGTATTTTAATAAGATGACAAAATAAAAATACTAAGTCGTAATGAGGGAAATTGTTTTCAACGGAAACGAAAAGAAGATATACGCTACTGATGAAGAAGGGATAGTGCTGATTCATTATACCGATATTATCACATGTTTCAATAAAGTGAAACGTGCGCGGATAGTGAATAAAGGCATTTATACTAATAAAATATCTTCTTTGCTTTTTTCTTATCTTGGCGAGAATGGTATAAGAACACATTTTATCCGTCAGGTCTCCGACCGTGAACAACTATGTTATCAAATAGGTATTGTGCCTATCGAAATAGATGTACATAATATTGCTGCTGGCACCATGGCGCGTCTGCTAGGTCTGGAAGAAGGCACAAAGTTGAAGAATACGGTTATAGATATGCGATACAATAACCAAAAATTAGGGAAACCATTAATCAATGACACACGGGCAACAGCATTAGGGCTCGTCAGTAGTAGTGACGTAGATTATATGCTGAATGTATCAAAAAGGATAAATGAACTTCTTGTTAAAAAATTCGATGCCTGTGGTATTACATTAGTTGATATGAAATTGGAATTTGGTCGTGCTTCCGATGGCAGTCTTATTCTTTCGGATGAAATAAGTCCCGACAGATGCCGCCTGTGGGATAAATCAACAGGTGAGAAACTTGACAAGGACCGTTTCCGTCATGATGATGGCTCAATCACTCAGGCATATAAAAAAGTGTATGATGCACTCGTGAATGGATAATTGACGATAGAAGAAAAGGTTAAAGATTAAATCATATAAAATGAGCATATTTGGAGTATATAATGTGCCACAAGCATCAACGATTCTTTATTATGGTCTTCATGCCTTGCAACATCGTGGACAGGAGGGGGCTGGTATCGTGACTGTAGAAAATGATAAGTTTATGCGCGAGCGTGGCATGGGACTTGTTAGTGATGTGTTCAACATACAGAACCTCTCTACTCTCAAGGGAGATATGGGAATAGGCAATGTGCGTTATGCTAATGCAAGTAAGGGTGGACTGAATAATGTACAACCACTCTTCTTTCATCATCACTCTGGTGATTTTGCCATTGCTAATGACGGCAATCTCGTTAATGCTCATCAAATAACAGACTATCTGGAAGATAATGGTAGCTTGTTTCAAACAGCAACTGATAGCGAACTTTTGGCACATCTTATCAAAAAAGAAGGAAGTGAAGATAGGATAGATAATCTAAAATCAGCTCTGAATATGATGGAGGGAGGTTTTGCTTTCCTTATTATGACAAAGAACCGTATTTATGCCATCCGCGACAAATATGGTTTGAAACCATTGGCACTCGGTCAGCTTGGTGAGGGCTATGTGGTGGCAAGTGAGAGCTGTGCTTTTGAACTGATGGGTGCAAAGTTTATCCGCGACATTGAGCCGGGTGAGATAGTCAGTCTTGATAGTAAGGGTGTAAGAAGTAATCGTTATTCGCAATTCCAACGCCATAAGATGTGTGCGATGGAATATATCTATCTGTCTCGTCCTGATAGTACTCTTGATGGGTGTAATGTACATGCCTATCGTAAGGAGTCAGGTCGGCGTTTGTATCGTGAGTATCCGGCAGAAGCAGATATTGTGGTGGGCGTGCCTGATTCAAGTCTTAGTGCCGCTATGGGTTATAGTGAAGAAAGTGGCATACCTTATGAAATGGGATTGTTGAAAAATAAATATGTGGGGCGTACTTTCATACAACCCTCACAAGAGATGAGAGAGAAAGGAGTGAAGATGAAACTCTCAACAGTGCGCGAGGTGGTGCAGGGGAAGCGTATCGTGCTGGTGGATGACTCAATTGTGCGTGGCACAACATCTTTACAGATAGTACGTCTCTTGCGTGATGCAGGAGCCAGTGAGGTGCATGTGCGTATAGCAAGTCCGATGATGACACATCCTTGTTTTTATGGAGTAGATACTTCCACTCCAGAGGAGTTGTTGTGTTCAAATCGCACATTGGAAGAGGCTTGTGCTTTCATCGGTGCTGACTCATTAGGGTATCTGTCACCTCAATCCACCGACCATTCTTGTGGTGCATGTGCTGACTTGTGTAAGGCATGTTTCACAGGCGAATATCCAACATTGTTATACGATTATGAAACTGAAGAAGATTAAAATATGGCAAAAAGTTACGAACAATCAGGTGTAAATTTGGAATCAGGTTATGAGGTGGTACGACGCATAAAGCATCATGTGGCTTCTACACATCGTTCGGGTACGATTGGCAACATCGGTGCCTTTGGTGGAATGTTTGATCTCGCCTCGTTGAACATAAAAGAGCCTATTTTGGTGAGTGGTACGGATGGTGTGGGTACAAAACTTAAATTGGCTTTTGCGCTTGACAAACACGATACAATAGGTATTGATGCTGTAGCGATGTGTGTCAATGATGTTCTTGCACAAGGTGCAGAACCATTGTTTTTTCTTGATTATATCGCGATAGGGCATAATATTCCCCAAAAAGTGGAAGACATCGTGAGTGGTGTGGCAGAAGGATGCCGACAAGCGGGTTGTGCACTAATAGGTGGTGAGACAGCAGAGATGCCAGGGATGTACCAAAATGGTGAATATGACATTGCCGGTTACACAACTGGCGTTGTAGAGCGCACACGCCTGATAGATGGAAGTAAGGTGGCATGTGGTGATGTGATGATTGGCATTGCTTCAAGCGGTGTACATAGCAATGGATTTAGTTTGGTACGTAAAATATTGGAAGATAATGGTCTAACACAAGATACGGAAACATTGCAATGGCTTCTTACGCCAACAAAGATATATGTCAAGCCCGTGCTGGATGTAATAGCGCATTGTGATGTTCATGCCATTTGTCACATCACTGGTGGTGGTTTTGATGAAAATATACCACGTGTACTACAGGAAGGACAGGCTGCAGAAGTGATAGAAGGCAGTTGGGAGATACTATCGGTATTCCGTTTTTTGGAGGAGAAAGGGCATGTGCCACATCGTGAAATGTTTAACATCTTTAATATGGGAATAGGTATGGTGATAGTAGTACCTGCTGATGAGGTAAAAACCACAATAAATATCCTTACACAACACGGTGAAAAAGCCACTGTAATTGGAAAAATCGTTGAAGGACAGAAAAACGTAATAATAAAATAAATGTAATTTGACAATATGAAAAGAGCATTAGTAAGCGTCAGCGACAAGACAGGACTGGTAGAGTTTGTTGAAGGACTGATACATGAAGGTTGGGAGATTATTGCCACAGGAGGTACGCAAAAACTTTTGAATCAGGCAGGACTAAAGACTATTGGCATCAGCGAAGTGACAGGTTTTCCTGAAATATGTGATGGTAGGGTGAAAACGCTTCATCCAAAGGTGCATGGTGCGTTGTTGGCACGTCGTGATGAGCCATCACATCTGCAGGCATTGAAAGAGAATGGGATAGAATTTATTGACATGGTGTGTGTGAACCTATATCCATTCCGTCAAACCATTGCTAAAAAAGATGTTACGATGGCAGATGCCATAGAGAATATCGACATTGGTGGTCCGTCAATGTTGCGTAGTGCGGCAAAGAATTATAAGGATGTGACAGTGGTGTGTGATCCTATGGACTATGCCCATATCCTTGAAGAGGTAAGGACTCTTGGAAATACAACCGAAGATACACGTCTGGAACTATCGGCAAAAGCTTATACACACACAGCACTATATGATATGTGCATTGCTACTTTCATGCGTGAAAAAGCAGGTCTAAAAGAAAAGCTATTCCTTGAATACGACATTAAACAAGGACTGCGTTATGGTGAAAATCCTCATCAGGATGCTAGTTTCTACAAGGCTAATGATGCGGTGCCTTATTCGTTGGCTACAGCGGAACAGTTACAGGGCAAGGAACTTTCATACAACAATATCCAAGATGCTAATGCTGCTTTGAATATCGTACGGGACTTTAGTCAGCCATTCTGTGTAGCCTTGAAGCACATGAATCCTTGTGGTGCAGCCATAGGAAACAGCATTGAGGAGGCTTGGAACAAAGCATACGAAAGCGATAAGGTAAGCATATATGGTGGTATTGTGGCATGTAATCGTGAAATCACAAAAGAAGTTGCATTAGGTATGAAACCTATCTTCCTTGAAATAGTTATGGCACCATCATTTTCTAATGAGGCTATGGAGATATTGAGCACGAAAAAGAACCTCCGACTGATGAAAGTGGATATGAGTGATGATAACGCTCCTCACAATCAATATGTAAGTGTAAATGGTGGTTTGCTCGTTCAGCAATTGGACACAAAGAAGGTATGTCTTGATAATTCAATGTGTGTGACAGAGAAACTTCCGGATATGAACCTTATGGATGATATACAGTTTGCTTGGAACATCGTAAAACATGTTAAATCAAATGCTATTGTCGTTGCTCGCAATGGTCATACTCTTGGAGTGGGTGCAGGACAGATGAACCGTGTTGGTTCGGCAAAGATAGCTCTTGAACAAGCTAAGGAAGCCGGTGCGCTGGAGAATCTGATTCTTGCATCTGATGGTTTCCTGCCATTTGCAGACACTGTTGAACTTGCCGCACAATATGGTGTAAGTGTTATTGTTGAACCAGGTGGCAGTATTCGTGATGAGGAGTGCATACGTCGTGCAAACGAACTTGGAATATGTATGCTCTTTACGGGAATCCGACATTTCAAACATTGAATTCATAACTAGTAATGATGAAAAAAGTACTCGTTATAGGTGGAGGAGGACGAGAGCATGCTATTGTGGATGCATTAAGTCGCTCTCCGCAGGTGGGTAAGATTTACTGTGCTCCAGGAAATGTTGGTATTGCTGCACAAACTAAATGCGTCGAAGACGGGGCGAAAGAAAACAGCGAGTCACAAAGAGATGTATTAGTACAGTGCATTGATATTGATGTCTGCGATGTGTTGGCATTGCGCGAGTTTGCTCTATCCCACTCCATAGACCTGACGGTGGTAGGGCCGGAAGCAGCCTTGGCAACTGGCATAGTCGATGAGTTCCGTGCATTGGGATTGCAGATATTTGGGCACACAAAAGAAGCCACGCGCATAGAGTCGAGCAAAGAGTTTGCAAAGCAACTAATGATAAAATACAATATTCCTACAGCTGCATATCAGAGTTTTTCAAATTATGAAGAAGCTATATGTTATGTGCGTAATAATCCATTACCATGTGTATTGAAATATGATGGGCTTGCTGCCGGAAAAGGTGTTGTCATAGCTAAAACGTATGATGAAGCAGATAAGGCATTGCAGGATATGTTGATGCATCAGACATTTGGTCAGGGACGGGTAGTGATTGAAGATTATCTTGAAGGACCAGAGTTTTCATTCATGTGTTTCGTAAATGGAGCGGATATTTGCCCTATGATATTGGCACAAGACCATAAACGTGCATACGATGGCGACAGCGGACCGAATACTGGTGGAATGGGAGCATATACAGTTCTGCCGTTCATTACACAGGAGGATTATCAGTATGCATATACCGAAATACTGCAAAAGACAGCATCTGCCATGATTAACGAAGGTTGTCCATTGTCGGGAGTGCTTTATGGTGGGCTGATGAAAACTAGAGATGGCATAAAAGTGATAGAGTTCAATGCTCGTTTTGGCGACCCTGAGACAGAGGTGGTTTTACCATTATTAGAGTCTGATATCTACAATCTCTTTACATTTGACTTTTCGAATGTTCAATGGACAAAAAAATGTTCAATGGGCGTGGTGATGGCTTCAAAGGGTTATCCTGGGAAATATGAGAAGGGATATGTGATTGAGGGATTGGATGATGTGGATGCCAAGATATATCATATGGGCACAAGGAGTGGCAGTGATGGAAAGGTGCTGACAGACGGTGGGCGCGTGTTGATGGTGGTCGCTACAGGGCAAAACATCAATGAAGTACGTAATAAAGTTTACAATGAAATCGGAAAGATAAGATGTGAAAATCTATTTTATCGCTCCGATATAGCATATCAAGCAATAACTAATTAACAATTCATATATGATACAAATAGGTTCGCCATTGACTAAGGTGGCAAAGAAAGCACTTTTGTGTGGTTCAGGAGAGTTAGGAAAGGAAATAGCAATTGAGTTGCAACGTTATGGTGTGGAGGTCATAGCTCTTGACAGATATGCCGATGCCCCTGCCATGCAGATAGCACATAGGAGTTATATGCTGTCGATGCTTGACGGCAAGCGTCTGCGTGAGATTATTGAGAAAGAGCATCCTGATATCATTATTCCGGAAGTGGAAGCAATAGCAACGCCTACGCTGGTTGAGTTGGAAAAGGAGGGATATAATGTTATTCCGACTGCAAAAGCGGCTTTTCTCACAATGAACCGTGAGGGAATACGGCGGCTGGCTGCCGAAGAGTTGGGTCTGCCAACAACGAAGTATGAGTTTGCCGACACTTATGATGAGTTCCGCGCCACTGTGGAGCGCATAGGCATTCCATGCGTAGTGAAACCTATTATGAGTTCATCCGGACACGGACAGAGCACGATAAAGACTGCTGACGACATCGATGCTTCATGGAGATGTGCACAGGAAGGCGGACGTGCTGGTGGCGGACGTGTAATAGTAGAGCGTTTCGTGGATTTTGATTATGAGATAACCTTACTCACCGTGCGCCATAGTGCCGGAACGACCACGCTTGAACCGATTGGGCATCATCAGGTGGATGGCGATTATCGTGAGTCGTGGCAACCACAAATGATGTCGGAGATTGCAATACAGAAGGCACGCAAGATAGCTATTGCCATAACTGATGCTTTAGGTGGGTATGGCATCTTCGGTGTTGAAATGTTCATCAAGGGCGATGATGTAATATTCAGTGAGGTGTCACCACGTCCGCACGATACAGGTATGGTGACGATGATTTCGCAGGATTTCTCGGAATTTGGTCTGCATGCACGTGCTGTTCTGGGTCTGCCGATACCGAAAGTTACGTTCTATGGTGCTAGTGCATCAAAAGCTATTGTAGTAAAGACTTCTGACGAAAGCCAGAAAGAAACAGAGGTTGTGTTCGGCAATCTTGATAAGGTGGTGGAAGAAGCCGGAGTACAGATACGGTTGTTTGGCAAACCAGAGGTGACAGGACATCGCCGTTATGGAGTGATTCTCGCAACAGATGAAACAGTAGAGAAAGCACTTGCTAAAGCTGAACGGGCATATAAAAAACTATCTGTTTCCGACAACGTCACGTTAATATAATGAAAAAATCCCTTATTTTTGTGGTCAAATACAGAAACAATGAACATTGACGGAAAAGCATTATCACTGCAACTGAAAGAGGAGATGAGGTCAAGTCTGTCTCTTCTTGAAAAGGAATATGGCAGGAAGCCTTGTCTAGTGGTTATCATCGTAGGGGAAAACCCTGCCAGTCAGAGTTATGTGAGAGGGAAAATCAAAGCTGCCGCTTTCGTGGGAATTGATAGTAGGCTTATCGAATTGTCTGCAACAATCACACAGGATGAGTTGCTACATCAAATATCTCTTCTCAATGAAGATGAGGGTGTGGATGGAATACTTGTGCAGTTGCCTCTCCCACAACATATTGATGAGTTGAAAGTGATAGATGCCATTGCTCATGAAAAAGATGTGGACGGTTTTCATCCTTTGAATACCGCTAATCTATGGCTTGGCAAGGACTGCGTCTTTCCATGTACACCGAAGGGCATTATGTGTATGCTTCAGAGGAGTGGCATTACGCTTGATGGAAAGGTGGCTGTGGTGGTAGGTAGGAGTAATATCGTGGGCAAACCTATTGCCAAGATGTTGCTTGATGCAAATGCAACAGTCATTATGGCTCATTCACATACTGCGGATTTATCGTCTATCACTCGTCAGGCAGACGTATTAGTAGTAGCTATCGGCAAAGAGAAATTCATCACCGCTGATATGGTAAAAGACGGAGCTGTGGTGGTGGATGTCGGCATCAATAGAAATGCCGAAGGCAAGTTGTGTGGTGATGTAGATTTCGATGCTGTGTCACCGAAAGCCTCATATATAACTCCCGTACCCGGTGGTGTGGGACCTATGACAATCACCATGTTGTTGCAAAACACTATTGAATGTTTTGTGGCACGCAAAAAAAGAAGTTGAACGATGATACGTGGCATAAATGACAATGATGCTGTCGTAGTGGATGGATTCGTTGATATGCATGTCCATTTTCGTGAGCCCGGTAACCCTGAAAAAGAAACAATACAAAGTGGTACAAGGGCAGCAAAAGCGGGTGGATATTCGTTAGTGTGCACCATGCCCAACCTCAACCCTGCACCGGACAGTCTGGAGCATTTGAAAGTGCAGCAGGAACTTATCTTGCAATATGCCGAGGTCGGAGTTTTGCCATTTGCTACTATTACCAAAGGCAGGAAAGGAGAAGAACCCACCCACTATGAGTCTCTTGTGGATAAGGTTGCCGGTTTCTCTGATGACGGCAATGGTGTGCAGGATGATAAGGTGATGATGCGTTGTATGAAAGGGATAGCCAAAGTCGGTGGATTGTTGGCTGCTCATTGCGAGTTGTTGAATGACCCACATACGGGTGCACCTGTCCACGACATTCGCCAGAGAGAAGCCTTGGAGGTGGAGCGTAACATCAGACTTGCAAAAGATACTGGTTGCCGTCTGCATATCTGTCACGTTTCAACTGAGGATAGTGTGCGACTGATACGTCAGGGCAAGAAGATGGGCATTCATCTGACGGCGGAAACAGCACCGCATTATCTCGTCTTCTCAAAAGAAGATGTGAGGGATGAGGGATGCTTTAAGATGAATCCGCCGATAGGTACACTTGCCGACCGCAATGCGCTACTCGCTGCCGTTGGAGATGGTACGATAGATGTGATTGCCACCGATCATGCTCCGCATACAAAAGAGGAGAAGTCAGGCGGTCTCAGTGCATCGCTGAATGGCGTTGTCGGACTGGAAACGGCGTTCCCAGTGTTGTACACCACTTTGGTGAAGACGGGTGTCATCCAATTGGAACGACTGCTGGAGATGATGAGCGATGCTCCGTGTCGGATTTTAGGGATAAAAAAGATGGGAGTAACACAGATTGATTTGAATGAGAACTATATCATAAATGCTTCAAAATTCTTCTCAAAGGGAAAGAGTTGTCCTTTTGATGGAATGCAAGTGTGGGGAAAAATAATAAAATAAAATAGATAAATAATGTCTAAAAGAACGGATATCAATAAAGTGTTAGTGATTGGGTCGGGTCCAATCGTTGTTGGGCAGGCTGCCGAGTTTGATTATGCTGGTACGCAAGCATGTCTCGCACTCAAGGAAGAAGGTTACGAGGTGGTGTTGGTCAATTCCAACCCAGCTACTATCATGACTGACACTCAGATTGCCGACAAGGTGTATATGGAACCGTTGACACTTGAGTATGTGGCAAAGATTGTTCGCTATGAACGTCCAGATGCTATCCTGCCGGGATTGGGAGGACAGACGGGATTGAATCTATGCGTGCAACTGGCAAAGAAAGGAGTGTTGGAGGAATGTCAGGTGGAGATTCTTGGTACGCCTATCCGAAGCATTGAGAGAGCCGAAGACCGCGAGTTGTTCAAGGAGATGTGTGAATCTATCGGTGAACCTGTCATTCCATCGGAGGTGGCAAACTCTATGGAGGAGGGGTTGAAGGCTGCTCACGACATTGGTTATCCTGTTGTGTTGCGCCCTGCTTTCACACTCGGTGGTACGGGTGGCGGTTTTGCCAATAATGATGAGGAATGCAGGGAGGTGATGGCAAATGCCCTTGCTCTCTCTCCTGTCAGTCAGGTGCTGGTGGAAAAGAGTGTCAAGGGTTATAAAGAGATAGAGTTTGAAGTGATGCGCGACTCCAATGACACCGTTCT
This sequence comes from Candidatus Equicola faecalis, assembly GCA_018065185.1. GTDB lineage: Bacteria > Bacteroidota > Bacteroidia > Bacteroidales > Bacteroidaceae > Prevotella > Prevotella faecalis. The sequence goes on from JAGHTU010000043.1 coordinate 20,327, forward strand.
TGACATCTGCGGTATGGAGAATGTGGACCCTGTTGGTGTACACACTGGCGATTCCATCGTAGTGGCTCCGATACAGACGTTATCCGATGATGATTTCCAGATGCTCGAAAGGAGTGCAAAGAAACTTATCAAGGAACTAGGCATTTCGGGAGGGTGTAATGTGCAGTTTGCTCTTAGTCCAACATCTTCAGAATATTATCTCATTGAGGTCAATCCACGCGTGTCGCGCTCTTCGGCATTAGCATCAAAAGCTACGGGCTACCCTATTGCGCGTGTCACGGCAAAAATAGCTTTGGGCATGACACTTGACGAGATTATGCTACATGGTGTGCCTGCAAGCCGTGAGCCGGAAGTGGATTATTTTGTCACGAAACTGCCACGCTTCCCATTCGATAAGTTTGCTGATGCTTCCAACCGTCTCGGTACACAGATGAAAGCCACTGGCGAGGTGATGAGTATAGGACGGGATTTTGAGGAGTCGCTCCTAAAGGCTGTACGCTCACTTGAAACAGGCGTTTGTCACATCTATAAGAAGAAGTTTGACGAGATGAGCAATGCCGATATGCTGCAGTATATCACGGAAAGTCCCGATGACCGTATTCACGCCATTGCACAACTTTTCCGTAATGGTGTGAGTGTGGATGAGGTGCGTTCCTGCACTATGATAGAGCGTTTTTTCCTTGACGGAATGAAGCGTATCGTGGACAAGGAAGAAAGTCTGAGGAATGCTCCTCATGATACGCATGTATTCATTGAGGCGAAACAGATGGGATTCTCAGATAAGTTTATCGGTAAACTATGGAATGAAAATGAGGAGGATATTTTCCGTTTCCGCGACAAAAACGATATCTATCCTGTGTTCCTGCCTGTACGCAACCTGCCTTATCTCTATTCTACATACCTTGCTGTGGGACAAGAGTCGAGAGTCGAAGGTCAAGAGTCATTGACGAACAAGACCCGTATCCTCGTCTTGGGTTCGGGACCTATACGTATAGGTCAGGGTGTGGAATTTGACTACTCCACGGTGCATGCCGTATGGTCTATACAGAAGGCTGGATATGAAGCAATAATAATAAACAATAATCCAGAAACGGTATCTACGGATTATACAACGAGTGATCGTCTTTATTTCGAGCCACTGACGGTGGAGGATGTGATGAATGTCATACATCGCGAACAGCCACAGGGTGTTATCGTGTCTTTGGGCGGACAGACGGCAATCAACCTTGCCGAACCTATTGACCGTCTAGGGGTCAATATCATCGGTACGGATTGTGATGCTATACGTAATGCCGAAGACCGTGACTGTTTCCGCCGTATAATGGACCGTATTGGTATTCCACAGCCGGAGTCGGAAGCCGTTACAGATATTGAAAAGGGTGTGATGGTGGCAGAAAGGATAGGTTATCCCGTTTTGGTGCGACCGTCATTCGTGCTTGGTGGGCGTGCCATGCAGATTGTGAGCAACGAAAAGGCATTGCGTCATTATCTCCACACAGCTGTCGAGATAGACGAAGACCGCCCTGTGCTTGTAGATAAATATATTGAGGGTAAGGAGCTGGAAGTAGATGCCATTTGTGACGGTCGCGATGTGTATATACCAGGCATTATGGAGCATGTGGAGAAGACAGGCGTCCATTCAGGTGACTCTATTTCGGTATATCCTACGTTCAGTGTTTCACAACGTGTAAAGAACACCATTATCAGTTACACCGTACAACTCGGTTTGGAAATAGGCATAAAGGGGTTGTATAACATACAGTTTATCGTCACACCGAAAGAAAAGGTGTATGTCATTGAGGTCAATCCGCGTTCTTCACGCACGGTGCCTTTCATTTCGAAATCTACAGGTGTGCACATGGCAGATATTGCTACTGCCGTGATGCTCGGCAAGACACTGCGCCAGCAAGGAGTGTTTGAGGTCTATGCTAATGAGAAATCGCGCTGGTTTGTGAAATCTCCTGCGTTCTCGTTTGCCAAGATACGTGGCATGGAAACATACCTTTCTCCTGAGATGAAATCCACGGGTGAGGCAATAGGTTATGACAAGTCGCTCACGCGTGCGCTGTATAAATCGTTGCAATCGTCAGGGATGACAATGGCAAACTATGGCACTGTCATCGCCACCATTGCTGATGAGACGAAGGAGGAAGCATTGCCTCTATTGCGCCGTTTCTACAATCTCGGTTTCAATCTTGAGGCAACGCGCGGTACGGCAGAATATCTTCGCCGTCATGGTATGAAGGTGCGCTTTGTGGATAAGATGAACCGCAACAGCGATTATGATATTATGAAATCCCTACATAAGGGTCACGTGAAATACGTCATCAATACTATTGCCATCAATCAGGATAAAGACCATCTGGATGGGTATGAGATACGTCGTGCCGCCATTGACAACAATGTATCTACGTTTACATCGCTTGATACGGTGCGCGTATTGCTTGACGTGCTTGAAGAAATCACTCTCGGAATATCAACCATTGATGCTGAATGAAGACTGCTCTTTTTGAGATCATAGAAAACCAACCTATTGCACACGATATTTTCCGCATGCGCCTTGTGGGTGATGCTCATGGAATTAGTGCACCGGGGCAATTTGTAAACATTGCCCTTGAGGGGTGTTTCCTGCGCCGACCTATTTCGGTGAGTGATTATGACGACCATGGACTGACGCTTATCTATAAGGTGGTGGGCAGAGGTACAGAAAAGATGTCCACTCTACATGTGGGTGAAATGCTTGACGTGATGCTCCCTCTCGGCAATGGTTTTACGGTTGCCTCACATCAGCATCCGCTTGTGGTGGGTGGTGGTGTAGGCATTGCTCCATTATATGCCTTGACGAAGCGTCTAGGGAACGCGACGGTGGTGCTTGGTGTGAGGAGCAAAGAGGATCTGTTTTTTGAAAGAGAATTTTCAGCACTCGGTGCAAAGGTGTTTATTGCCACTGAAGATGGTACGCTTGGCACGAAAGGCTTTGTGACGGATGCCATTAGGGAAAACGATATCAACTTTGATTATTTCTACACCTGTGGTCCTATGCCGATGATGAAAGCACTTGTAGCGATGATTAGGTCAACCACGAGTGGTCAGCTCTCTTTTGAGGAGCGCATGGGCTGTGGCTTCGGGGCCTGTATGGGTTGCTCCCTGCAGATGCGTAGTGGTAGCCGACGTGTGTGTAAGGACGGACCGGTGTTCAATATGGAGGATGTAGTATGGTAGATACACGTGTTAGCCTTGCAGGGGTGATGCTGCAAAACCCTATAATCCCAGCCAGTGGGGTATATGGCTTCGGTGGGGAGTTTCGTGATTTTTACGATCCGAATATCCTCGGTGCGATATGTCTGAAGGGGACAACGCTTGAGCCACGGTTTGGCAATCCCACGCCACGCATCGCTGAATGTACGGCAGGGATGATAAACAGTGTCGGACTGCAAAATCCTGGTGTCGATGCTGTAATAGCGCATGAGATACCCGCTTTGCGAGAGTTCTATCATCAACCCATCATCGCCAACATCAGTGGTTTTTCAGTCGATGAGTATCGTGAGTGCTGTCGGAGGATTGACGCACATGTTGATATTATAGAAGTGAACGTAAGTTGCCCTAACGTGCACAACGGTGGGATGACATTCGGCACCGATGCCCACTGTGCCGCCGAGGTAACAAAGGCTGTGAAGTCGGTAACAAAAAAGCCTGTTTTCATCAAGCTCACTCCCAACGTCACCGACATCGTGCCCATTGCTCGTGCCTGTGAAGATGCTGGTGCTGATGGGCTGACGCTTGTCAATACATTTCTCGGCATGAGAATAGATATTCATCGTCATCGCCCTGTGCTTGCCAATGTCATGGGAGGCTTCTCGGGTCCTGCCATTTTCCCTATAGCCCTACGGATGGTGTATCAGGTGGCAAATGAGGTACATATCCCTGTCATGGGCTGTGGTGGCGTAAGGAGTGCAAGTGATGTAGTGGAGATGATGATGGCAGGGGCAACGGCAGTGCAAATAGGTGCTGCCACATTGAGAGACCCTATCCTGTGCAAGACGATTATAGAAGAATTACCTGTTCTGTTAAATAAACTCGGTTATGAAAGATGTGATAATAGCCTGCGACTTTGCCGGCAGTGAACAGATGCTTGTGTTTCTTGACAAATTCAAGAACACCAAACCATACCTAAAAATCGGCATGGAACTTTTCTATGCCGAAGGACCTGATATCGTGCGAAGGATTAAGGAGCGTGGACACCGCATCTTCCTTGACCTCAAACTGCATGATATCCCAAATACGGTTAAAAAAACCATGAAAGTGCTATCTTCACTTGACGTGGATATGTGTAACCTGCATGCAGGTGGCGGAAAGGAGATGATGCGCTATGCTGTGGAGGGGCTGACAAGAGCCGACGGCACCCGACCGCTTTTGCTTGCCGTCACCCAACTGACGTCCACCAGCCAGAGGATGTTGCACGATGAGCTGCTTATCTCCTCATCCATCAGCGACACCATCCTTGCCTACGCCACCAATGCACGCGAGGCAGGGCTTGATGGCGTGGTGTGTTCTCCGTTGGAGTCGCCGATTATTCATGATGCTATAGGTGAGGATTTCCTCACCGTCACTCCGGGCATACGCTTTGCCGATAGCGACAAGGGCGATCAGGTGCGCATCACCACACCGGCACGCGCTCGCGAACTGGGGTCGGACTATATCGTGGTCGGCCGTCCCATCACTGCTGCCGATGACCCTGTGGCTGCATACGAGAAATGTTGTAAAGAGTTTTTGAGATGAATATGGAAGAATTGATTGCACAACAGTTATTGAAGATTAGGGCGGTGTTTCTGCGTCCGGACGAACCGTTTACGTGGGCAAGTGGCATAAAGAGCCCTATCTATTGTGATAACCGTATAATACTGTCTTATCCTGAAGCACGCGACATTGTCGAGCGCGCCATTGCACAGACTGTGGAGGAGCGCTTCCCTGAGTGCGAGGTGCTGATGGGCACGAGCACGGCAGGCATTGCCCATGCCGCCATCGCTGCCTCCATCATGGGCAAACCGATGGGGTATGTGCGAGGCAGTGCGAAAGACCACGGACGTGGCAACCGCATCGAGGGGCAACTGGAAAAGGGTCAAAAGGTGGTGGTCATCGAAGATCTTATCTCAACAGGTGGCAGTTGCATCGAGGTGGTGGAGGCTTTGCGTGAAGCAGGAGCCGACGTGCTGGGCATAGTGAGCATCTTTACATACGGACTGAAAAAGGGTCTTGACCGACTTGCGGAGGCACATGTGCAGAACTTCTCTCTCTCTAATTTTGACACACTCATCCGTGTGGCAGCAGCAGAACATTATATAAACGACAACGACATAGAAGGACTTTTAATTTTCCGTAATTCATTATGAGACATCTTATTGACATCACCGACCTCTCAACGCAGGAGATAGGCCATATCCTCACCACTGCACTTGACATCATCGCTCATCGTGAGAAATATGCCGACATCTGTCGCCATCATAAGTTGGCAACACTCTTTTATGAACCAAGCACGCGCACGCGCCTTTCTTTCACTTCGGCAATGATGGAACTGGGGGGCAATGTTCTGGGCTTCTCTGACGCACAGACATCATCTGTGAGCAAGGGAGAGACGGTGCAGGACACTGTACGTGTGGTAGAGAATTTTGTCGATATCATCGCCATGCGTCACCCCCTCGAAGGAGCTCCTGCACAGGGTGCCAAGGTGGCACGTGTGCCAATCATCAATGCCGGTGACGGCAGTCATGCACACCCCACGCAGACGCTCACTGACCTGCTCACCATCCTGCGCGAGAAGGGACGGCTAGACGGTTTTACCATCGGCTATTGTGGAGACCTGAAATTCGGACGCACTGTCCATTCGCTCATTCAAGCATTGTCGCGCTATGAAGGGGTGCGGATGATTTGTATTGCACCTGATGAACTGCGTCTGCCTTCGCAGTATAAGACAAAGAATATCGTCAAGGAGGTGAGGACGCTTGAAGAAGCAATCTCTAAACTCGATGTGCTTTATATGACACGTGTGCAACAGGAGCGTTTTCTTGACATGGACGAGTTTGAGCGTGTAAAGAACTCCTTTGAACTTAATCTGGCAAAACTTCACAATGCCAAGAGTGATTGTGTGATTCTTCACCCTCTGCCTCGTGTGAACGAGATTCTGCCGGAGGTGGATGCTGATCCAAGGGCAGCCTATTTCCGTCAGGTGGAGAACGGCAAGTTTGTCCGTATGGCTCTCATCCTCTTCCTCCTCGGTCTGGCATAAGGCGATAGGTCATTTCCTAGTAAATCAGAAGTAATAAAAAAACGATGTCTATAGATTTAGTTTAAGTAGGGAAAAAGTGTCGTCTACTAAAATCAGGAAAAGTCACCTTATTTATCAATTATTATATGTACCTTCGCTCTCGTAATAAGCACCATAGGGGTCATGGCACAACGGCAAGAGCAAAATCTCGTACAGAGTCAGCAACAGAAGACACAACAGATACTGTCGCCACAACAGGTGTTGCAGGTGAGGATACTGGAATTGTCTGCAACTGAACTGCAGGAGCGCATAAACCTCGAAATGGCTGACAACCCAGCATTGGAGGCTGGGGAAGACAGCAGTAACGATGATCAGGTGGAATATATGGATTCAGCATGTGAAGACACGTCACAGACAGACGACATCTCACGTGAGGAAGAGCAACGGCGCGAAGCACTCGATGATGTACTGCAAAGCATACTGCAGGATGATGAACCTGACTATACCGCCAATGAAAATGAGGATACGGACAGAGGGTTCTTCTCATTCAGCGACACTACAAGTTTTTACGAGGAACTGCTCCGACAGATGCACGAATACAACCTCACCGAGCACGAGACGAAACTTCTGGAGTATCTCATCGGCAATCTTGAGAGTGACGGCTACCTGCGTGCAGACATTGACACAATGTGTGAAGAACTTGCCATCTATCACAATATTGACACCGATGAGGAAGAGATGGCACGGATGCTGGATGTGCTGCATGATTTCGACCCTCCGGGCATCGGTGCTCGCAATCTGCAGGAATGTCTGCTGTTGCAAATAAGACGCTCACAATCTCGTCTCTCCGATATTATGCGGAAAGTGATAGAGGAGCATTTCGAAGAATTTACACTCAAGCATTGGGGAAAGATAAAGAAGGATATGCATCTGACAGATGCTGTGTGTGAGGAGGTGTTCTGCGAACTGACACATCTCAATCCAAAACCAGGCGCGGCAATCGGCGATGTGATGGGGCGCAGTATGGAACGCATAACGCCTGATTTTATCGTTGAGACGGATGATGACGGCAGGGTGTCGTTTTCCATTAATTCTGCAGGAATGCCAAGCCTGATGGTAGAGCCTGCAATGGAGGAAATGGCAAAAGAAAAAGCAGTTGGCACAATGTCGCGAAGCCAGCAGGAGGCTGTGACGTATGCCCGCACCAAGGTGGCAGAGGCTAAGAGTTTCATCACCGCAGTACAGCAACGCCGACAGACAATGTATCGTACGATGAAAACCATCATCTCCCTACAGCATGCCTTCTTTGCCACTGGTGATGAGGCACAGCTCCGTCCGATGATACTCAAAGATGTGGCAGAGCGTGCAGGGTTGGATATTAGTACTGTATCACGCGTAAACAATTCCAAATTTGCACAGACGAGATGGGGCGTATATCCGTTGAAATTCTTTTTCACTACACAGATGAAGAACGATGAGGGTGAGGAGGTATCGACACATGCCATAAAACAGGAACTTAAGGATATTATCGCTACAGAAAATCCACAGAAACCACTCTCGGACGATGCTTTGGCAAAAATGATGAAAACAAAAGGATATCCCGTGGCACGACGGACAATTGCAAAATACCGCGAACAGATGGGAATACCTGTTGCACGACTAAGAAAACCAGGAGTATGAAGACATGGACTAAAAAAGATTTAATGCTGTCCGCAAAGGTGCTCAGTGCCATTTTCACACCTTTCTATCTGCCTGTTTTGGGGATAGTGATACTTTTGTTTTTCAGTTATCTGAACATCCTTCCTATGATGTACAAGATTATGATTCTTTTCATAATCTTCATCTTTACAGTGCTTCTGCCTACGGCTCTCATAGGCTTTTACAGAAAGTACTGCGGACTGACACATTTCCAGCTCAGTATCCGTCATCGGCGTATAGTGCCGTACATCCTGTCGTGCTTGTGCTATCTGTGTTGTGTCTATATCATGAAAGCATTGCATGCGCCACATTTCGTCACGACGATGGTGTTAACGGCACTCATTGTCCAGTTAGTCTGTGCATTGATAAACGTATGGTGGAAAATCTCCACACACATGGCGGCAGTAGGTGGCGTTACAGGCGCATTGATGGGATTCTCTATGATTTTCATATTTAATCCTCTGTGGTGGTTCTGTCTGCTGATGATAATATCCGGCATACTGGGAACGGCACGTATCATCCTGCGACAGCACACGTTGGCACAAATCGTGGCAGGCTTTTTGATAAGCACTGTCATGTCATTCCTATTAGTAATAATATTATGAGAAGACAGACAAACGAGGTAATGGTGGGTAATCTGCCCATGGGTGGTAACAATCCTATCCGCGTACAGAGCATGACCACATGCAGCACGATGGACACCGAGGGTTGCGTGGCACAGATAAAACGCATAGTCGATGCCGGTGGGGAATATGTACGGCTCACTACACAGGGTGTTGCCGAAGCCGAAAACCTGCGTAATATAAAGAGACGTTTGCAGGAAGACGGATACAACGTACCACTCATTGCCGATGTACATTTCAATGCCAAAGTGGCAGATGTGGCTGCACTCTATGCCGATAAAGTGAGGATAAATCCGGGCAACTATGTTGACCCTGCACGTAAATTTCATCATCTGGAGTACACGGATGAGGAATATGTCAGAGAAATAAAGAAAATAGAAGAACGGTTTATTCCTTTCCTCAATATATGTCGTGAACACCATACCGCCATACGCATTGGTGTCAACCACGGGTCGCTGAGCGACCGCATCATGAGCCGTTATGGTGACACGCCTCAAGGAATGGTGGAAAGTTGTATGGAATTTCTCCGCATCTGCGTAAAAGAGGATTTCAAGAATGTCGTTGTCTCCATAAAGGCAAGTAATACGGTGGTGATGGTGGAGACGGTGCGGCTTATGGTGAAGCAGATGGACATTGAGGATATGCATTTCCCACTGCATCTCGGGGTGACCGAAGCAGGAGAGGGAGAGGACGGACGCCTGAAATCAGCCGTCGGCATAGGTGCCCTGTTGCTTGACGGCATAGGCGATACGATTCGCGTAAGTCTCAGCGAAGCACCAGAATGTGAGATACCTGTAGCATACAATATCCTGCAAGCAGCACGCGCAAGAATCACGAAGACAGAGTTTATTTCCTGCCCGGGATGTGGTCGCACACTGTACGACCTTCAGGGGACAATAGCAAAAATAAAGGAAGCCGTTGCGACCCAACTGCCATCCTCTGCCACACACCTCAAGATAGGTATCATGGGATGTATCGTCAACGGACCGGGCGAAATGGCTGATGCTGACTACGGATATGTAGGTGCAGGACGGGGCAGGATAAGCCTTTATCGCAATAAGGAGTGCATACTGAAGAACATTCCTGAAGAAGAAGCGGTAGAGAGGCTTATTGAATTGATTAAAGGAAGTCTCCTCTAAATCTCTGCTCCCCTAAAAGGAGAGACTTAAGCCTTTCTTTTTAGGGGAGCGGAAGATTAATATATAAGATTTTCGCCCGTCATATCCTCAGGTTGCTGTAGTCCCATAATGTGCAGGATTGATGGTGCAACATCCGCAAGTCTGCCGTCTTTGACGCGAGCACTGTTATTGTCGGTGACATAAATGAATGGTACCGGATTAAGCGAATGTGCCGTATTTGGCGTACCATCAGCATTTACAGCATTATCAGCATTACCATGGTCGGCAATGATGATTGCCTCATATCCTGTTTCCTTTGCTGCCTCTATCACCTCACGCACACAGTTGTCAACAGCATGTACAGCTTTTGCAATAGCATGATAGACACCAGTATGCCCCACCATATCGCCATTAGCAAAGTTGACAACGATAAAGTCATACACGTCTTTCCTTATCTCTCTCACCAGTCCGTCTTTCACCTCGTATGCACTCATCTCAGGCTTCAGGTCGTAGGTAGCCACCTTCGGAGAAGGCACAAGGATGCGGTCTTCGCCTTCAAATGGCTGTTCACGCCCACCATTGAAGAAGAATGTCACATGTGCGTATTTCTCCGTTTCGGCAGTATGCAACTGCTTCTTGCCCTGACGTGAGAGGTATTCGCCCAAAGTGTTCTCCACATCTTTCTTCGGGAAAAGTATATGGACGCCCTTGAATGAAGCGTCGTATGGGGTCATGCAGTAGTATTGCAGTTCGCTGATGGTGTGCATACCTTGCTCAGGCATATCCTGCTGCGTGAGCACCTGCGTAAGTTCTTTTGCACGGTCGTTGCGGAAATTGAAGAATATCACCACATCCCCTTCCTTTATCGTCCCGTCAACGGTGGCATTATTTATAGGCTTGATGAACTCATCCGTAACACCTTCTGCATAACTCTCCTCCACTGCCTGAAGCATGTCCTGCGCCTGTTTCCCTTTACCATCAACAAGCAGGTCGTAGGCTTCCTTGACACGGTCCCAGCGTTTATCACGGTCCATGGCATAAAAACGTCCGACGATGCTTGCAATCTTACAGCCGTTAGCATCAGCATGCTGATGCAGGTCAGCAATAAATCCCTTACCACTTTTAGGGTCTGTATCGCGACCATCCATGAAACAATGTATGAAACTCTTTGTCAGTCCGTATTCATGACTTATTTCACATAGTTTATACAGATGCTCTAAAGATGAGTGTACACCTCCGTCCGAAGTCAGTCCCATAAAGTGAATAGCCTTGCCGTTTTCCTTAGCATAAGAGAAAGCCTGAATGATTTCAGGATTTTGCATGATGCTGTTATCTTTTATGGCACGGTTTATCTTCACCAGATCCTGATACACCACTCTACCGGCACCGATATTCAGATGCCCCACCTCAGAGTTGCCCATCTGCCCGTCAGGCAGACCGACATCCTCGCCACATGCCATCAACTGCGAATGAGCGCTGACTGCATAAAGGTAGTCAAGATATGGAGTAGGAGTATTGTATATAACGTCGCCTTCACCTTTTTTGCCGATTCCCCATCCATCGAGAATCATTAATAATGCTTTCTTTGCCATGGTATTATCCTTTAAAATTTTGGAAATACAAAATTAGTGCAAGGCGAGTGAAAAGCCAAATTTTCGAAGAAAAAGAGGATAAATATTTAAGGAAATCCAAGCTTGCTTGAGGTTTTGGTAAATATTTAGACTCGTTAAAGACATCAGTCTTTTGGCTTTTCAGAGCCGAAGCCTAATTTGCGGCGAGCGAAGC
>JAGHTU010000079.1 GCA_018065185.1 Candidatus Equicola faecalis
ACATGTTTATCAAGAAAATACAGCATAAGATAAATACAAGACCAAGAAAGAAATTAAATTTTAATACACCGTTAAAAGAGTTTTACAAACATTTTTATTAAAATTGCATTTGTATGTTGACTCTGCCTTGTTTATATTTGCATATCATTCACTATTGTGCAAAAAACAATATATATTATGAAAACTTTATTTAGTATCTGCGTAAAATGCATTTGTTGCTTTTGTGTTTTTTTTAAGTTTTTCGTGCTTCCGATATGTGCTTCTGAAATGAAACCTGTAACACTTGATACTTGCAAGTTAAACAAGTTTTTCTCAGCCATTGAAAAACAATATATGGGTAGTGTTGCCATTAGTGAAGGAGGAAAAGTGGTGTATATTCGTTCTAATGGCTATGCTGATGTGGCAACCGAGAAAAGAGCAACTCAGGAGTCGGTTTATATGATAGGTTCAATATCTAAAACATTTACTTCTTTACTTACGTTTATGGCTGTGAATGAAGGGAAGATAAAACTTACCGATAATTTACAAAAGTTTTTCCCTACATATAATATTCCGAATGCTGATAGCATTACTATAGATGATTTGCTTTATCACAAGAGTGGTTTGTTTGATATTTTTGAAGCTGGTGATGATTATCTATCTTGGTACACCAAGCCACAAAGTCGTGATGAATTGTTGAAGAGGATTGCCAAAGGTGGAGCAGAGGCAGAGCCTCGCACACGACAAAAGTATTGTAATGCTGGCTACGTGTTGCTCACGTTTATTCTTGAAGATGCCTTTAATATGCCATACGCTAATCTCGTAGAGGGGAGAATTACAAGGCCGTTGCATCTTTCTTCAACAAGATACGCAGATGGAATCAATATAGAAAAGGGTGATTGCCGTTCATACATTTATCGTAATGGTTGGCAGTTGGAAGCCGAAACTCATCCGTCGGTGCCACAAGGAGCAGGAGCATTGTGTTCATCTCCGACAGAACTTGTGAGGTTTGGCGATGCACTTTTTCATGATGTCTTCAGCGATAGTATTCTCGCGCGGATGAAAGCGAGAAATGGCAGTATAGGGCGTGGCTTGTTTCCATTTAATTATTATGGCAATATTGGCTATGGACATACAGGTGGCATAGATGGTTTCCAATCGGTATTAGCTCATTTTGACGAGGGTGATGTTACTATTGCCATGTGTTCAAATGGTAACAATCTTAACCAAAACGATATTCTCATTACTATACTTGACGCTGTGTATGGACGAGATTACGAGATTCCTAATTTTTCTTTTATCTCTGTTCCAAAAGAGACATTACAACGATATGTAGGCATTTATGAAAACGCAACATTAAAGATGCGTCTGCACATAACTACCGACGGAAAGATGCTTACAGGTCAAGCCGAAGGACAAGCCTCGTTTGATATGGAGGCGACTGCCGAAAACAGTTTTGTATGTTCTAAGGCTGGTATCGCCATCACCTTTGAAAATGGCAATTTGACGCTGCATCAAGCAGGACAAGACTTCATCTTCAAAAAGTTATAACTCATAACTTATTCTTGCGCTCCGTAGTTGTTGATTTCATCGACTCGCCCCACGCTCGGCATAATCTAAATAAATTTAGTTCTGCACTCACTTATTGCGAGTTCAGGCGAGCAAAGCTCGGAGTCATCTTACTTCATCCTCGTTTGGGATGACATAAATCAATTCTTAAAAGTAAATATTTTTACAAAATATTTGTATGGGTGTAAAAAATAACATATTTTTGCAAAGATATCAGAAAACTCTAATTATATTAACATTATCATTTTAATCATTAAAATCATGAACAAAACAATTCATTTGATGGCGACAATGTGTATTGTAGCCATTTGTGCAATTGCGTTCGCTTCATGCCAGAGTGGTGAGGATTGTGACGAAATGTTCAATCCTGGTGTTACAGGACAGGTGATGCAGTCGCCTGCACCTGCCGACATCACCATCACTCCAAGTGAAGACGGAAGCAAGCAGACTATCAGCTGGCCACTGATAAAGGGTGCTGGCGGTTTTGAGTTGGCTATCACAGACAAGGCAACAGGAGAAATCATTGATGCTGCCTTGGTGGATGGTAGCTCATACGTGACAGCACGTGAGGAAGACATGAACTATCAGCTGTCTATCCGCACACTGGGAAACGAGAAGTATGGCAACACCGATGCACCAGAGCCTACGGTGATGGATTTCACTACCTTCACACCGGCTTATGCAGCCATCCCAGCAGGTGCTGACCTATGTCAGTATTTTACGGAGAACCCTGCCCCTGCAACGGGAGAAGCCGTATATTACGACCTGGAAGGTGGTGCGACATACACCGTTCCAACACTCCTTGACTTCGGGGCTGCATACGTAGTGTTGCGCTCAAACAGCAAATCGAACTATGCCAACATCGTATATGGTGAAGAGGGAGCGATAGAGTTCTGCGGTGGTATCGGTACGAAGTATCTGAACTTTGACTGCTCGGCTTCAACCAAGCCGGTTTTTGCATTCTCTGCAACGCCAGCCATCGAACCAGATGCTGACCATAACAACCACTATCAGATCACTAATCCGTTCAACATCCAGAAGTGTAACTTCGAAGGTGTGAGAAACATCTTCCTCTTCGACAACAAGAAGAAATACTGTCTGAAGATGGCTCTTGTGAATGAGACTAAGGTGCACATGACGTCTGAGGATATGGCAAACAACTCAGTATTCCAGATCTATGACGGTGGCGGTTTCATCAACGACCTAAATGTGACAAACTCTACATTCTGGAACACAGGCGCAAGCGACCAGAAATATTTCGTGCGCTACAACAATTCAGGACGTGCCGACCGTGCCGGTTACACATCAAGCAAGATAACATACACGAACAATACATTCTACAATGTATGCTACACCGGTCAGTGGGGTAACTACGATGGTATCGTATCAAAGGCTGAAACGGAATTTATTGTAATGAACAATATCTTCTATGACTGTGGAAGCGGACAGATACCTCGCCGTATCCTGAAAAACAATGCATCAAAGTTCACTACTACCTGCGTATTCAACAACAATACATACTGGTATAATGGTGCACCGGAGGAGAACAACTCTCAGTATGACTCAGGTTATCAGCTTCAGGGCGAACCGGCATTTGAAGATGCTGCTAATGGCAACTTCAAACTCGGTGAATGTGAACAGAAACTACTCTTCTGTGGCGACCCTCGCTGGATTGAAGAATAATGTTAAACGAATTAATGAGTATTAACATGAAAAAAATAGTAATATCAATCATTGCCTTGATGTGCATCTCTCTATCTGCGATGGCACAAAATAAGGTAACAGGTACGGTCATCGATGAAGTGGGCGAACCTATCATCGGTGCAACAGTAAAGCCTGTAGGGCAGACTATGGGTGGAGTCATTACCGACCTCAACGGAAACTACACCATCGATGTGCAGAAAGGCACAAAGGTGGTGATCTCTTATATCGGTTATACATCACAGACGGTGACCCCTGGCGGACAGATACAACTCAAGCCAGATGCACAGAATCTGGACGAAGTGGTGGTAGTAGGTTACGGTGTACAGAAGAAAGCACACCTGACCGGTTCTGTAGGAACAGTCAATGTGGATGAAATCTCTGACCTCTCCAATGGAAACCTTGCCAGCTCACTCACAGGTATGGTGAACGGTATGAGCATCAGTGGCGGTAACAGTCGCCCGGGTGAGAATGCACGCATCCAAATCCGTGATGTCAGCGACTTCGGCGACATCGGTGTAAACCAGCAGCAGCCGCTCTTCGTCATTGACGGATATATCTATCCTAATGACGTAAAGGTGGGCAATTCATCACAGAACCTTGGTGCAGAGGCATTCAACAACCTCGACCCTAATGAGGTGGAGAACATCTCCGTACTGAAAGATGCATCAGCAGCCGTTTACGGTGCACGTGCAGCAAATGGTGTTATCCTCGTAACAACAAAGAAGGGTAAAGCAGGCAAACCTAAAATTTCTTACAGCGGACAATATGGTTTCACAGGTGCCGTATCACATCCAAAGATGCTGTCGGCTAACGAATGGGGACGTCTCTATAACATCTATCAGGCAGGCGACCCACGTTCAACCACACTTGACCATAAGACAGGCCTCTTCCAGGCAGACGAACTGGAAGCAATGAAAGGATTGAACTATGACCTTTTGGATAAATACTGGAAAACGGGTGCAACCTACAAGCATGGTGTAAACGTCAGTGGTGGTACGGATAATATGACCTATTTCGGTAATGTATCTTACTTCACACAGGATGGTAACCTTGGAAAACTCGATTACGACCGTTGGAACTACCGTGTCGGCATCGACCTTAAGATAAACAACTGGATTAAAGCCAACCTCGCGCTAAACGGTGATTACAGTTCACATAAATCACCGCTGATGAAGATTGGTGGTTCAAACAATGAAGACTACAACCTGTTGCTCACACGCCCGCGTTACATCCCTGAAGATGTGGCTGGCCACTCACTTGTGGCTTATGGACCAAGCAATGGCATTATACAGAACTCACAGTATTATTCTTTCGACCGTCTGCAGAACGATGGCGACTACAGTGAGTCAAAGACCAACAACATGACCATCAACACATCACTCAGTGTGGATATGGGATGGTGGAAACCATTGAAGGGATTGAATCTCAAGTTCAATTATTCAAAGAGCATCAACAATGGTAAGACAAACCAATATGCAAGCTCTTACACACTCTATAGAATGGTTGAGCGTACAGGTAGTGGATCACATCTCTATACTCCTGTCGAGGGTCAGGAATATGAACCATTCCTTGCTCCTTCAAACTTCATTGCACGCACAGTAGGTAACTCCAACTCAACAACTGACCCGGGATATCTCATGCGCAATATGACAAGGACAGACAACTATCAGATGAACTTCACCGCATCCTACAACCGTGATTTCGGAAAACATAGTGTAGGTGCCCTCTTCTCAATTGAGCGTTCAGAGATGGAAAGCGAATATCTCTATGGTGAGGCAACACAGCCGTATGAATTTACCACAGGTCAGTCAAACTCAACAAGTGGCGACAAGACCACAACATTCACACGTTCCGAATCAGGTACACTCTCATACATTGGGCGTATCAACTATGCTTATGCCAACAAATATCTGTTTGAATTCCTGCTCCGCTCGGATGCATCAACTAAATTTGCACCGAAAAACTATTGGGGTACATTCCCATCAGTAAGTGCAGGTTGGGTAATCTCAGAAGAAGACTGGTTCCAGAACTCAGTGAAATGGATAGACTACTTAAAAATCCGTGCATCATGGGGTATGACAGGACGTGATAACACCAACGCATGGCAGTGGATGACCATTTATTCACAAGATGCAAAGAACGGTGTGGTATTGGGTGCCGGCGCAAGCAACAACTCAAACAACGCTATCTCAATCAATAAGGATAATGCCTCTGTAAACACTGACGTACATTGGGATAAGGCATATAAGTTCAATGCCGGACTCGATTTCAACGTGCTCCAGAATCGTTTGGCAGTGAACTTTGATTTCTACTACAATAAAAACCGCGAGATGCTGATGAAGCTCAGTCAGAACATTCCTGCAACAGTAGGTACAGGTTCTGCTGCACAGAATCTCGGTGAGATGGACAACTGGGGATACGAACTCGGCATCACATGGAAAGACCGTATCGGTAAGGACTTCAAGTATAAGGTAGGCATCAACACAAGCATCACAGACAATAAGGTGCTATTCATGGACTGGAATACGGATTATATCTATCGCCAGATCACATACGGACACCGCTCTGACGTCGGTGTATGGGGTATGCAGTGTGTAGGTATGTTCCGCTCTTATCAGGATATTGACGAATTTTGGTCACAGTTGCAGGCAGCAGCCGACAAGGCTGGTACCACTCCATCTTATCTTGGTAAGACAAAAGATCAGCTCCGTCCTGGTATGCTCATGTATAAGGACGTGCGCGGACCACAACAGGCTGATGGCTCATACGCTGCTCCTGATGGTATCGTTGACCGCAACCTTGACCAAGTACAGCTCTCTAAGCGTTCTTCCAATCCTTACGGATTCACTCTCAACCTGAGTGCAGAATATAAGAGATTCTCTATTCAGGCACAGCTCAATGCAAGTTGGGGTGCTTACAGTTTTGTTCCTGCATCAGCACTGCAACCGGGCACAAGCTATAACCTTGGCATGGAAATCAACAATATGCCATCATTCTGGAATCCGGATAATGCGTATGCATACGAAGACGTGCTTGATGCAAGTGGCAACGTGGTGGTGTTTGCTAACCGCGATGCAAAATATCCTTCACTCTATGACTATTCTGTAAATAATATTACATCTTCATTCTGGAGAGTAAACGGAACAAGAATCAAACTCAACAATCTCACTTTTGCTTATTCACTCCCTACGAAGTGGATTCAGAAAGTGGGTCTGCAAAGCTGCCGCTTCAACGTGACAGGGCAAAATCTGTTGAGCCTGTACAACCCGTATCCTGATAATTTCATAGATCCTATGACAAGTTACGGAACATATCCTACTCTTCGTAAGTTCACTGTCGGTGTAAATGTTTCATTCTAAATTTTGGAGGACCAATATTATGAAAAAAATAAATTATTTGTTTTTCGTGTTAGGACTGACTACATCAGTTATTCTGTCCTCATGTTCAGACAGTTTTCTTGAAGAAAAGAAAAACTATGATAATGTAAGTTCTGAGGTGTATGACTATGCCAGTGGCGTGGAAGGACGTCTTAACTTCATCTATAATCAGTGCCTTCCTGATGCCAATTCCAACATTTCATGGAAAACATGTTCTACAGGTCATGCAGATGATGCTGGTAAATCTACTGAAGAATATTCTGGATTCAGTGTATTTCTAAATCCAGAAAGTCCGTTGACAACTGATGGAAATGGTGGTACGAAAGTGCCTGACTACTATCAGAATGTAGCAAATAATGTGCAGGCAAGTGCATGGGGACGCATCCGTAATATCAATGATTTTCTTGCAGGTGTAGAAAATGGAAAACTATCACGCGCAGAAAAGGATAAATATGAAGGACAGGCTTATTTCTTCCGTGCATGGTGCTACTATAACTTTGTAAAGTGGTATGGCGGTGTGCCAATCGTAAAGACTGTGCTTGAACCGACAGAGGAATCTTTCACTCCACGTGCCACAACAAAGGAATGTATTGATTTCATTTGCGAAGATATTGACTCGGCAATCGTAAAACTCTCAGCTTCTACAATGAGTGGCGGTTGGACTGGTTCAAACTGGGGACGTGTGACATCAGGAACGGCAGCTGCACTTCGCGGACGTGTATTGCTTCTTTGGTGTTCACCTCTGTTTAACCGTGCTAATGATGAGAGTCGTTGGGCTCAGGCTTATTCACAGATGAAAATAGACCTTGATATAATTAATTCCTGCGGTTATCATCTCTACGAAGGTGGAAATAATATAAATGCTTCTAATTGGGCATCAATGTTCTGTCAGACCAGTGAAAATCCGGAAGCTGTATTCGTTACATTATATAATGATATAGTAGGTGATGGACTCGATATTCAAAAAAATAATAGTTGGGAGCGAGGAATCCGTCCAAAAAATACAACCGGTTCAGGAAAGGAAGCATCAGCAATGATTGTTGATATGTTCCCTATGGCTGATGGAAAAGTTCCTAGCGGATTTAATAACTATACTCTTCTTCCTAAATCGGATTCTATCTATCAGGAAAAACATCCTTTTATGTATCGTGACCCTCGTTTCTATCGCACATTTGCATTTCCTGGCGTACGCTGGAGCTTTGTTGGCGATGCTTCAAAGGCAGCAAAGGATAATCCTAAAGGCGGTACAGACTATGAACTCTGGAACTATGTATGGTACACGGATAAAGATCAGGTGACTAATCCGGAAGGTACTTCTTATGGTGCTGACAACCTGCTCGGTGACAAAAAAGGCATCTATGTGCGTAAACGTTCAGACGACAAGGATGTAAATAGTCAGCTTTATGCCGGCGACACACTTAATATCTTCCAATATTCAGCTGCTCCATATATGGAAATTCGTTATGCAGAAGTATTACTTAATATGGCAGAAGTAGCCTGCGGTGCTGGATATAAAGATGAAGCTATTGAATATCTGCGTCAAATACGTCGGCGTGTAGGTTATACAGGTGATTGCGGTATTTCTCAGCTTGAACAGAGAGGCTGTATGAGTGCTATTCTTTATGAAAGACTCATAGAACTTGCATACGAAGGAAAGCGTTTTGATGACCTTCGTCGTTGGATGCTTTTCGATGGTGGAATAAATAAGGTTGAGGGTGCTCCTGATTCATGGACACTTACTGGATGGAATGGAAACACCTGCGAATGGTTAGGAATAAAACCTTTAAACGGCCAGCGTCGTGAAAATATGGAATTCCGCACTGAAGGACAAGGTGGAAAATATCAGATTGGAGAAAATAAAGTCGGTGGTGACCCACTCATGAAAGATCCTGCTGTTACACGTTGTGCAGCTCTCGACTATCGTGAGGACATCAGCCAGCAGTGTGCAGTTCTCCGTGATTGGTATAATCAATATCTTGTAAGAAAACTGAAGAAGGGTGATTCCTATAATTCACTTCATGAAGAGCTCTATATTAACTTCTTGCCAAGATATTACTTCCTTGGCTTCGCAAGCGGTCCACAGAGCAACAATAAGGGTTTACCTCAGATGATAGGATGGCAGGATTATAACAACGGTAATCAGTTGGTTACAAAAGATTCTCCACTTCATTATGATCCACTTGCTGAATAAAAGCAATTGAATAACAAAAAATACCTGGCTTATTTTAGAGTCAGGTATTTTTTTATATTATATATATATATTATTTTTCTTTTATAAATAAAAAGATAAAATATGATGATGAAATATATGAAGATATGTGAATAAGTGCTTTAATTATTTAATAATGTATCATTTATAATGAAGGTATATGTGTATAATATTTTAATTTTTCAGTTTATAAATATGGTAATAAAATGTAATTTATAGATTATTATTTATCTACTTATTTATATATATAATTATACATAAGTTTTCAACAATTTTATGATGATAAGTCATTAAGTCGTTTTTCTATTTCATCTAATATTAAAAGTAACTCATCATAATTTTCACTCTGTAACATTTTAATTTTTGCTTCACGGAAATCTGGAATACCTTTGAAAAGAGGTGTAGTGGCAAACTGGCGTCGGGTATGAATAATACCACGTCTTTCATCAATTCTTTCTACATTTATTTTCAACATTTCACGAATGATCTGCATCTTATCGTGAATAGTCAATTTTTTTCCTTTTTCTTTAGACTTTTGATTATTGAGTTCGCTAAATATCCATGGCTGACCGATGGAGGCACGTCCCACCATCACGGCATCTACTCCGCAATCATCGAACATATGCTTGCAGTCTTCTGCAGTTTTCACATCTCCATTACCTATTATAGGAATTTTAACTCGCGGATTTTTTTTAGTTTCTTTTATCAGTGTCCAGTCGGCATCGCCTGTGTACATCTGGCAACGTGTGCGACCATGAATGGTGAGTGCCTGTATTCCGCAGTCTTGTAACTGTTCTGCAAGTTTTACAATAATCTTATGCTCTTCATCCCATCCCAGTCTTGTCTTCACCGTGACGGGAATATCTGTTGCTTTTACAACTTCTTGTGTTATTTTCAATAATAGCGGTATGTTCTGTAACATTCCTGCACCGGCTCCTTTTGATGCTACCTTTTTCACAGGGCATCCGAAATTGATGTCTATTACGTCTGGTTTATTGAGAGCCACTATTTTTGTAGCCTCCACCATTGATTCTACTGTTTTTCCATATATCTGTATTCCTACAGGACGTTCATCATCATTTATAGTGAATTTTTTTATGGTGCTTTTTACATTTCTTATTATGGCATCGGCATTGACAAATTCAGTATATACCATTGCTGCACCATAACGCTTACACAACATACGAAATCCTATGTCGGTGACATCCTCCATAGGAGCAAGAAACACAGGACGTTCTCCAAAGTCAATGTTTCCTATTTTCACTTTGTTATTCCTTCAAACAATTTATGATATTGTGGAAAATATGTTCCAGCATATAGTTCTATAAGAAGCACTTTCAATCCTGCAAATGGAAGTAATGTATCGTGCCATTTTTCAGGGCTTTCATTTTCACCGAAATATTCTTTCACGAAATATTTCCAAAATTGTGCCGCTGTCTCCTTGTCAGTATGAAACTGTGTGGTGAGAAATTCATCATCTTCATACATACATGTCAGCAACACCATACCCAAATCTAAATATGGATGGCCCATTGAGAAATCACCGATGTCAATGAAGAAATGTTCATTTCCTGTCGTGATTGCATTTCCAAAATGTAAATCACCATGAATTGCGGTATTTGCATCAGGTATGTTTTCTATGAAGCGTTTTACTTTTTCTCTTTCTTCTTCCGTAAAATAAGGATTTTTCTGTAGTCTCTTTAATTCTTTTTCTTTTTCATTATCGAAATATCCTTCTTTGAAATGTACGGAATGTAATTCTTTACACATCTTTCCAAATTCTCTGGCGTATTGCTCTACATTTTCAGGATTTTCTCCACACAACCGAGCAAATGATTTTTTGTTGACTATTCTCTGAAACAATATGCCATAGCGTCCGTTACCGTCTGTTACCAGTTTTCCTGGTTTCGGAGTAGGTATGCCTGCATCATATACTTTTTGTGCCTGTTCTATCTCATGTATTATATTATCTAACTCAAATCTTTCATAATATAATTTGAGCATTATCGTTTCATCATTCTTATTATTGAATGATTCTCCATTAGCCCCTTCACCAGTATAAATATAGTCACTAAGATTTATTAAATCTGCTTTCATAAGACATAAAATTTTTGCAAAGGTAAATAAAATATCAATAATCACATTGATGGATATAAGGATAAGAGTGGCACCTTGACTATACGATGCCTCGAAATCGAACCAACGGAGCCTCCAACTTATCGCGATGATTCGCCTAAATGATCGCGATCATTCACCCAAATGATCGTGATGATTTCATCAAATGATCACGATCATTTATAGGCTCCGAGCGGAAGAAGGCGAGGCAAAGATGGGAAAAACTTAAATAAATTTGGCTTTTCTCTCGTCTTGTGCTAATTTTAACTTCGTTGAAATTAGGTGGCATTAAGATAAAGCAAAAATCTAACGATTTAACGATTTATTTGTAAGTGCTAATCAGAGCGAGCTCTATTAACATTACAAACTAAATCTAAAATAACAGAAGTTATTTTTTGCTTTATTCTTGATTTGCACTAATTTTGTCTGCACAAGATTTAATGTTTATGAACTTTACAAATATATGTGATTTAGTCTTTAATAAGGCAATAAACGATTATCATCTTAAAGATGATGTGGATTTTCCTATAAACAATCCTTATGAGACGGGGAGCATTGAGAACAGACTCTATTTGAAGTGTTGGATTGATACGGTGCAATGGCATCTGGAGGATATAATACGTAACCCGAAGATAGACCCGATGGAGGCCCTGCAGTTGAAACGGCGCATAGACTCCAGCAATCAGGACCGTACAGACCTCGTTGAGCAAATAGACAGTTATTTCCTCAGGGAATATAGTGGAGTTAAACCATTGGAGGATGCTACTATCAATACCGAAAGTCCGGCATGGGCAACAGACCGTTTGAGCATACTCTATTTGAAAATTTATCACATGAGGGAGCAGGTGGAGCGTAATGATGCAGACGAGAAGCATATTGAGAAATGTCGGATGAAACTTGATGTTCTCCTTGAACAGAAGAAGGATTTATCTACTGCCATTGACCAGCTTCTTGATGACATCTCCTCAGGTAAGAAATATATGAAGGTGTATCGTCAGATGAAAATGTATAATGACCCATCGACGAACCCTGTGCTTTATAATATGGATAAAAAGTAAAGTTTATTACTTTTGAATCATACTCACATCCTTATTATACGTTTTTCAGCCATTGGTGATATTGCAATGACTGTGCCGGTGGTTAATGCTTTGGCTTTGCAGTATCCTGATGTGAAGGTTACGGTTTTGAGTCGCCCGTTTGCCAAGGCATTTTTCAGTGGATTGGCACCTAATGTATTTTTCATGGGTGCTGATTTGAAAGATGAATATAAGGGAATAAGTGGGCTTAACGAACTTTTCAAGCGCGTATATAGTAAGAATATCACCCATGTGGCAGATTTTCATGATGTGTTGCGGTCAAAATATCTGTCTTTCCGCTTTCTGATAAACGGAAAAAAGGTGGCACATATCAATAAACACCGCCACCAAAGACGGCGACTATGTCGCATTAAAGATAAGGTTCTTTCTCCGCTTCCTTCATCGTTTGATAACTATGCCGATGTACTTGCACGCTTGGGATTCAGAATAAATATTAGCCTTGATAATCAGTTTTTATCGCCTCTATATAACCCTCTTGAGGAAGAAAATAAAAAAGTCTTTGCTCTGGGAAATTTAGAAGGGGCTTTGGGCATCGGCATTGCTCCTGGTGCATCATACAAAGGAAAGATTTACCCACAGGAGAAGATGGTAGAACTTATTGCTTTATTACAACAGCGTTTCGCAGGGTGTAGGGTTTATATTTTCGGAGAGAAAGACAATCCTTACTCGGGTACAGTAAATGTGCGTGACATCTGCAATGGTTTTTCCGAAGAGATGCAGTTGATGACTTCTCTAAAGGTGATGGTAAGCATGGATAGTGCCAATATGCATATTGCCTCGCTCGTGGGGCTTCCTGTGGTGAGCGTTTGGGGACAGACGCATCCTCTTGCCGGTTTTATGGGTTGGGGGCAAAGCACGGACAATGCTGTGCAACTGGATCTTCCGTGCCGTCCATGCAGCATATATGGTAATAAGGAATGTCGCTATGGTGATTATCGTTGCATCACGCAGATTACTCCGCAAGCGATTGCCGACAAAGTGGAGCGGATAGTGCGTGGATGACGATTGCTCCTGCTGAGGCTACGTTCAGCGAGTGTTTAGTGCCATATTGTGGAATTTCAATACATCCGTCGCTCATATCCACCACATCTTGTGCCACTCCTTTTATCTCATGGCCAAGCACTATTGCACATCCACTATTGAGGCTGATTAGTGCATCATCACTGCCAAGCTTTATTGAGTCTTCAGCCTGTTCTATGGAATAAACTTTATATCCCTTTTCTTTCACAGCAGAGACAGCCTCTTTTGTGTCTTTGAAAAATTTCCATTCCATACTTTCCTCTGCTCCGAGTGCTGTCTTGTGTATTTCGGGGTGTGGCGGGCAACCGGTGATGCCACATAGCCACAAGGCTTCCACGCGGAAAGCATCACAGGTGCGGAATATACTACCTACGTTGTACATGCTCCGTACATTGTCGAGTATCACTATCAATGGTATCTTTTCAGCATCACGGAATTCACTCACCGTCATGCGGTTCATTTCCGTAACATTGAGTTTTCTCATTTGACCTTCCTTGACATTAATCCGTAAATAGTGATATATGCAAATGCCAGCAATGGCAGAAGGAATCCGAGTGCCATGCTATTCTGTCCGATGAGTCCCATGCAGA
This sequence comes from Candidatus Equicola faecalis, assembly GCA_018065185.1. GTDB lineage: Bacteria > Bacteroidota > Bacteroidia > Bacteroidales > Bacteroidaceae > Prevotella > Prevotella faecalis. The sequence goes on from JAGHTU010000079.1 coordinate 13,661, forward strand.
TAGGGAAGACGGCTCCACCAACGATGCACATTACAAGATAGCTTGATGCTTGCTTCGTGTGTGCTCCCATTCCGCGCACACCGATTGCAAAGATTGTTGGAAACATTGTTGACATGAAGAAGAATGTGCAGAAGATGGCGATGAGTGAGACCATTTTGATTTCCATCATCACTACTGCCATACAGAGTGTGGCGAATATGCCGAAGGTAGTAAGAAGATGTGCTGGCGAAATCCATTTCATAAAGAATGATGAAAGCAATCTGCCAACAAAGAAAAGTCCCATTCCTCCGATGCTTAACAATAGCCCTGCTGTATGCTTTGAAATCTCAGTGTCAAGTTCGGTAACATAATTGATGAAGAAACTATTTACGCCTGTCTGTGCTCCTACATAAAGGAATTGTGCGATGAGAGCATATTTGAAAGCTTTGTGTTGCCAAATGCTTCCTTTTGCGGTGCCTGCTTGTTGTGCGGCTTCTTCAGCTTCTTGCGTCATTTCTTTTTCTGGCAGTTTGATAAAGCAGAGCAATAGGCATACCAATAATACAACGATAGCTACAAGGATATAAGGCTTTGCAATATCGAATGTTGTGCCTGTGCCACCAAGTATGAGCCATGTGCCGATGAGTGGTCCGACGATCCATCCTATTCCGTTAAATGCTGCGGCGATATTTATTCTTCGTGCTGCTCCGTCTTCTGGTCCCATTCCTGTTGCGCATGGGTGTGCTCCATTTTCGATTATGCACAGTCCACATGCCAAAACGAATAAGGCTATGAAGAATGGGTATGGCGATTCTACCATGGCAGCAGGAATGAAGAGTATTGCGCCGAAGGCAAATAGCAATAGTCCGGTAATGAGCCCTTTCTTGTAGCCAATATGTCGCATTATGAGCCCTGCCGGCAGAGCCATGATGAAATAGCCGATATATACGGAGAACTGTACGAACCCCGATTCGGCTTTTGTCATGTTGAAATTATCTTGGAATTGTTTATTCAGTACATCAAGCAGCCCATGCGCACACCCCCATAGGAGATAAAGTGTGGCTATCAGTATAAACGGAAATAAATAGTTTACTCCACTTTTGCTTTGAAACAGTTTCTTCATTTATTGTTGTTTTTATTGTCAACGAAGTCTCTCTTTTGATGAGGTTAGGATATTTAGTTCAAGTGGAACACTTCTTCCATATCTGCCCACCACTCACCATCTTTGCGTGTGTCGAGTGGTTTCTGACAAGGCATACACACATCCCACCAGCGTTGTGTCTCTGGGTCGGCAGCCATCATTGCCATATCTGCCTCGTAGTCATCGCCCGTATATTCATAATAACTGAACAGCATCCCATCTTTATAGTATATGCTGTAGTTTTCGAGATGGCATTTTTTTATCATTTCCAGCACTTTTGGCCATACTGCCGAATGAAGTTTCTTGTATTCTTCCAATTTCCCTGGTTGTACGCCAATCACTTGTCCGTAACGTACTCTTTTCTTTTCCATTGTAGTTGTATTGTTTAGTGATAATTCTTTTCCGTGTACAGCTTCGAATAATGCCTGTATGTTTTCCGGTTTGATATCTGGTAGCACTGCCTCGTGTGATGGTGAAATGACGAGTCCTGTCGGGAACACGTCTATGAGTCGTTTCACATCGGCACGCACCTCATCAGGTGTGCCGTTTACCAGCAGGTATTGTGCATCTACACCACCGAAGAAACTACCTTTTCTGCCGAAGTCGGTAGCGAGTTTCTCTGCCTGCATATCCTTTGCGCGTGCCTGTATCGGGTGTATGGTGTCTATGCCGAGGTCGAACAAGTCGTCAATGATAGGATAGATACTGCCACATGAATGGTGCACTACCGCCAGTCCATAACTCTTGGCCTGTTCCACCAGTGCTTTTGTGCCCGGGAACACGTAACGTCGCAGACTGTCGGGATCTACCATCAGCCCATTTTGTGAACCGAAGTCGTTGCCTATAAGCACAGCATCGAGGTAGCCCTTTGTTGCTTCGTAGAAGATTTCGCCACAATCAAGGTAGAATTTCGTTATCCTGTCTATCACTGCCTGATACATCTCAGGATGGAGCATCATGGTGATGAGTGCGTTTTCCATACCGAATGCTGAACATGAATCTTGGAAATGTGCTGCCCACATTATGCCCATCTTTGCCATATCTTCCGGTGCGCTTTTTGCCAGTTCGCGACAGCGGTTGAAGTCGATATGTTCTTCCGGATTTGGCCATGGAAACTTATCCACCATTGCAGGGTATGTCATATCCTCGAAGAAGCCCGGTGCGGTGAGCGTGCGCTCATCCTGTGCGCCACCGATACCGCTCTTTGCAAAAGCTAGCGAGCAACCGATGTCGTTTGTTGGAGGGTTGTTGTACGGCACGCAGATAGGATATACATCATCATCAATGATGCGTTTCAATTCATCAATACTCTCAACTTTGAAATGTTTCAGCAGTGCCGGTATGGCTGCTGGTACAGGCAGTCCGAGCCATGATGCAGGACGGTCAACAGGTTGGCGTCTTATCGTTGCAAAAAAACGTTCTTTGTGTGTCATCGTCATAGTAGTGGCTATTTTTTGCAAATGTAACTATGTTTTACTTACCATCCAAATGTAGTTTCCGTAGATTTCTATCTCTACTTTCTCTGCTTTGAGTCTTATGTACTCAGCGCAGATAATTTCTTCAAACGTCTCGTCGTCCACCTTGACCTGAACACAGAACCCGAACCGATTTACAACCTCTTCGGAAGACGGGTCGATTTGGTCAGGTTGATGGGTCGATTTGACTAATTCGTCAGTTAGACAGAGCAAGGTTGATAGGTCGATTTTTCTAGCCTTATAGAAAGCGTAAGCATTGCATTGTTCACTTATAAAAAAGTGAGTCTTCGTCTCGAAGACTCACCCTTCTACATAGGAGATTATATATGATAACTATATAAACTTACAGTTGAGGACCAGCAGCGACGAGTGCCTTACCAGCCTCGTTATACTCGTACTTCTTAAAGTTCTTAATGAAGCGACTTGCGAGGTCTTTTGCTTTCTCTTCCCACTGTGATGCGTCAGTGTATGTGTCGCGAGGGTCGAGGATAGCAGGGTCAACACCAGGGAGAGCCGTAGGCACTTCAAAGTCGAAGAACGGAATCTTCTTTGTTGGTGCACTCTTGATGCTTCCGTCAAGGATAGCATCGATGATGCCACGTGTATCCTTAATAGAGATGCGTTTGCCTGTGCCGTTCCAACCAGTGTTTACAAGATAAGCTTTAGCACCGCTCTTTTCCATGCGCTTTACCAGTTCCTCGGCATATTTCGTAGGATGCAGTTCAAGGAATGCCTGACCGAAACATGCTGAGAATGTAGGAGTAGGTTCGGTGATGCCACGCTCTGTTCCTGCCAGTTTTGCTGTGAAACCAGAGAGGAAATAATATTTACACTGCTCAGCTGTGAGGATGCTCACCGGTGGCAATACACCGAAAGCATCAGCGGAAAGGAAGATGACATTGTTTGCTGCCGGACCATGAGAGATAGGCTTTACGATTTTCTTAATATGGTCTATAGGATAAGACACGCGAGTGTTTTCCGTCACGCTCTTATCAGCAAAGTCTATCTTACCGTTATCATCCACCGTCACGTTCTCCAATAGGGCATTACGCTTGATAGCCCCGTAGATGTCCGGTTCTGCCTCTGCATCAAGGTTAATGACCTTTGCATAGCAACCGCCTTCGAAATTGAACACGCCATTGTCGTCCCATCCATGCTCGTCGTCACCGATGAGCAGACGCTTAGGGTCGGTGGAAAGAGTTGTCTTGCCTGTTCCTGACAGACCGAAGAAGATAGCCGTGTTCTCACCGTTTATGTCAGTATTGGCAGAGCAGTGCATTGAAGCGATGCCCTTGAGCGGGAGGAAATAGTTCATCATTGAGAACAATCCTTTCTTCATTTCACCACCATACCATGTGTTGATGATCACCTGTTCCTTGCTTGTGACGTTGAATACGGCTGCCGTCTCTGAGTTCAAGCCCAGTTCCTTATAGTTGGCCACCTTTGCCTTTGAAGCATTATAGACGATGAAATCAGGCTCTTGGTCGAGCTCTTCCTGTGATACAGGGCGGATAAACATGTTCTTTACGAAATGTGCCTGCCATGCCACTTCCATGATGAAACGCACCTTCATGCGTGTGTCCTTGTTGGCACCGCAGAACCCGTCCACCACATACAACTTCTTGCCAGAGAGCTCATTCACTGCAAGCTGCTTCAGCTCTGCCCATGCCTCTTCGCTGCATTTTTTGTTGTCGTTAGGGTATTCTGGTGTTGTCCACCATACAGTGTCCTTTGATTTTTCATCGTAAACAAGGAATTTGTCCTTAGGTGAGCGACCGGTATAGACACCCGTCATCACGTTTACAGCACCAAGCTCTGTCTCCTGACCCTTGTCATAGCCAGTGAGTGAAGGCTGCATCTCCTCTTCATACAATTCTTCCCATGTCGGATTATAGACCACCTCAGTGGTGCCTGTAATGCCATACTTTGTAAGATCAATATTTGCCATACCTATATGTTGTTAAACATTCACGTTTCAATAACTTTTAAGTAATGCAAATGTAAAGATTATTTTGTTAACTTTGCAAAAAATTTGCGATGAGAATAATAGATTTAAGTCAAGAAAAGACAATAATAAATCAATTTGTAACAGAATTGCGCGATGTGGACATACAGAAAGACCGTCTGCGTTTTCACACTAATATTGCACGTATTGCCCATGCGATGGCATACGAGATAAGTCGCACACTGGATTATGAAGACAAGGCGGTGATGACCTCTTTCGGTGTGGCTCATCACAAATGCCCGTCAGACGAACTGGTGCTTGCCACTATCCTCCGTGCAGGAATACCATTTCATCGTGGATTTCTTGACATCTTTGACAATGCCGACAATGCTTTCATATCGGCTTATCGCAAGTATGCTCCCGACGGTTCTTTTGAAGTGCATACGGAATACCTTGCTTCTCCACGGCTGGACGGCAAGACAGTCATCATTGTTGACCCTATGCTTGCTACAGGCTTGAGCCTTGAACTTGCCCTGAAATCCCTGCTCACCAAAGGCACGCCAAGGCGCATCATCGTGGCTGCCGTGATAGCAGCTCGTCCGGCATTTGAGCATCTTAGGACTTTCCTATCAAAAGATACGGATGTTTTCTGTGCTGCCGTCGATGAGGAGCTCAATGAACATTTTTACATCGTGCCAGGACTTGGTGATGCCGGTGACCTCCTTTTTGGGGAAAAGGAATAGGCTGAAAGTTGAGAGACTCTAAGCTCTAAACTTTTTCTATTGCCTCAATGTAGAAACTGACGGGGCGAAAACCATCGTTGCAACTGATCATTGCGCTACAGGGGTTCTTCATCCAGCCGTCATAGAAGTTGCCCTCGCCCCGTGCAAGGGCTTCAACGAATTCACGCATAGTTTTCCATGCCTCAGGGCATAGATCGTCAGGACATTTCCCTTCCTCGCTTATCCACGACTGCCCCTCACACACATCACAAGTATGAGCAATGGGATTTTCATATCTCGCCATTAAGTCATCATACTGCACCTTGCGTATGGCGGTAATCTTTACTTTTTTCATTCTTAAAACTTCACTTCCGGTGCTTTTTCAGCTCCTGCTTCGGCTTCAAATGGTGTCTTCTGTGAGAAACCGCAGATACCGGCAATGACGTTGGCAGGGAAACGACGCACCTTGACGTTATACTCGTTGACAGCATTGTTGTAGTTGCGCCGTGCCTCGTTGATACGGTTTTCTGTGCCTTCTAATTGCGCCTGAAGTTCTGAGAAATTCTCGCTGGCTTTCAGTTCGGGATAGTTCTCGCCCACGGCAATGAGTCGTCCAAGTGCAGATGTTATCTCACCCTGTGTCTGCTGATATTCTTTCATCTTCTCTGGTGTGAGATTTTCTGGGTCAATCGTAATCTGTGTGGCTTTGGCACGCGCTTCAATGACTTTCGTGAAAGTCTCCTGTTCATGTTTTGCATACCCCTTGACGGTGTTCACGAGGTTAGGAATCAGGTCGGAACGACGCTGATACTGTGCCTCTACGTTTGCCCATGTCTTCTTTACATTTTCATCCTGATTGACAAAGCCGTTATACAAGCTCACTCCCCAAATCAGTATGATAGCAACGAGTGCTATCAGTGCAATAGTTCCTTTTTTCATAATAGTTTTGTTTTATGTATTGATATTAATAGTAGTAATTAAGACATAATTTGTATAGTTAGAATCTCCCTCCTGCGCCTCCGCCACCGAAGCCACCACCGCCGAATGTTCCTCCACCAAAGCCTCCTCCGCTGAAGCCACCACCGCCACGGCCACCGAACATTCCTGGGAGTATCCAGATGTTATTCACATCATGATGCGGACCGCCTGTCTGCATGTCATCTTCACTTTGGTTGCCACAGTTCTCACAGCGATAGACGGTGTGTATCATCACGCGTCCATCAGCCATCCGTCGCTTTGTGCGTCTCACCACTTTCAGTTGGCGTTTACCGCAACGCGGACATTTCTTATGCTCTGTAAGGAATGTCGCAATAATCATTATCACGATGAACACTACGAACATCCCGATGGCAATGCCCATATCGCTATCGTCCTCAGCATCGCTGAGCTGACTGATTACCGACTTATCTTTCTTGACATATCCGCAGATGGTGCTTACCGTCTGTGTGATAGCCTCATCCCAATTGCCCTCTTTCAAAGGTGGTAGCATCACGCTGTTTTCTATCCTTTTACATATAGCATCTGGCAAAGTACCCTCCATACCGTAACCTGTAAGGATATGATAAGAACGGTCATCGGTGAGCAATACCAATATGATACCGTTTGACACATCCCCTCTGCCAATCTTATATTTCCTTGCAAGGTTCATTCCCAGTTGGTAAGCATCCCCACCTTCGGCATGGCGCACGACGACGACAATCATCTGTACCGTCATTGAGTCTTCCAATGTGCGTAATGCGTGGTTGACCCTCCTCTCAGCCTCAGCAGAGAGCATCCCATCGGGGTTGCATACATATTTTGTCCTGTCCTGCAGATAAGTCATAGGCAGGTTGTCTGCATTCCAAAGGATGTCTTCACCCTGCACCGCCATCGGAATGATTGCGATGAACACCATTAGGGTGAAACATCTTATGACAAATTGATGCACCTTCTTCATGATATCTATCTTACAAAAGAGAAGTCTATTAACCGTTTTTCAAGATTTGCACGTATCACCACCACTCTCACGGCATCACCAAGCGTGAGTTTCCGTCCTGTTCGTTGCCCCACTAGGCAGAAATTCTTCTCATCGAATTGATAATGGTCATCGTCCAATTCTTTCATAGACACCAGACCCTCGCAGTGGTTTTCATCTATTTCGCAATATACACCATATTCCGTTATTCCAGTGATGTGTGCATCAAATTCCACACCTATTTTGCCAGCAAGAAACTCCGTGGCTTTGTATTTGACACTTGCACGCTCTGCCTGCACGGACAGTATCTCCATTTCGCTACTATGTTCGCATTGCATCTCGTAGTATTCCCTATCACCACTCTTGCCTCCATTCTGATAATGCGAGAGCAGACGGTGTACCATCATGTCGGGATAGCGACGTATTGGCGATGTGAAATGCGTATAATAATCGAATGCCAATCCAAAATGCCCGATATTGATGGTGGAGTATTTGGCTTTCATCATTGCTCGCAGAGCTAATCTTTCTATGAGCTTCTGTTCGCCATGTCCTTCACACTCTTCCATGAGTTTGTTCAGGCTACGTGCCTGCTGACCTTTCGAGCCTGCTGTCTTCAACTTATATCCGAAACGAACGATGAAGTCGCGCAGCTGGTCCATCTTCTCCTCATCAGGCGATTCATGAATGCGGTATGGCAACACTTTCTTCGTCTGTCCGCGTCGCACCTTTCCGATGCTTTCAGCCACAGTGCGGTTTGCCAGTAGCATAAACTCCTCAATGAGTTCTGTTGCATCTGTTGACACCTTGTAATAGGCATTCACAGGATGCCCATCTTCGTCAACGTCGAATTTGAGTTCTTCGGAACGAAACTTTATCGCACCATTCTTAAACCTGAGTGCACGTAGTTTCTTTGCCAAACTGTCGAGTGTGCGCAGTTCTTCGGCATAATCGCCATCGCTACCTTCTAAAATCTCCTGCACCTCCTCGTAAGCAAATCGGCGATTGCTCTTTATGATGGCATGTACGAGTCGCCAATCCTCCACCTCAGCATCGGCATTGAGGGTGAAGATGACGCTGTATGTCAGTTTCTCCTCATCGGGACGTAGCGAACAGATGAAGTTGCAGAGCCGTTCAGGAAGCATCGGTATGGTACGGTCCACGAGATAGATGCTCGTTGCTCGCTTCTGTGCCTCACGCTCAATGACGGAATCGGGTGTAACGTAGTGTGTCACATCAGCAATATGTACGCCCACCTCCCAACGCTCATCATCTATCTGGCGTATTGAGAGTGCATCGTCGAAGTCCTTTGCATCCTTAGGGTCAATGGTGAAGGTGGTGATGTTACGAAAGTCTTCACGCTCTCGCAGGTCCTTTTCGGTGATGGTGGCATCTATCTTCTCGGCAGCTTTTTCCACAGCCTGCGGATAGGAATAGGGCAGACCGAACTCTTCAAGGATGGCGTTCATCACCGTATTGTCGTCTAACCGTTCACCCACCACACCGTAACGACTTGCCCTGCGTGTTGCCTTCTTCTGACGGCGTGCCTTTAGGTATGCTTCCGATAGTCGGAAACTATTTTCTGACACACGTTCCAGTGCACCTTCGGCTGTCATACCCTCCACAATGCTTATAGTAAACATCTTCTGCGGATGGGATTCCAGTCGCAGGTGATGGAAGATGTCCCTCAACGAGAATGTATCGTAAGGTTTTCTGTCAAAGAGTCTATGAAGCTTCTTCTCCAGCTCTCCACGCGTAAGTCTCTTAGGTTTTCTAATCTTTATTTTCTTCATTTTCCGATACCGAAGTCTTGCTGTTGCTGTTCCACTTCATCAAGCAGACGGCGACGGTCGCCCTCAGAAAGTGTTCCATTATTGTTCAGGTTCAGTCGTATGTCAGATGAATGATTTTCAAATGCCGTTTCCTGTTCGCTGTAGCACGATGGCAGTTGTGGTGCAACGCTTTCTATCACCAGCGTGTCTGGAGCAGGAGCATGAATGCCCACATGTGCTGGTCGTGCTGTGATGATGATACGTCCCGGCTTGTTTGTGGCTTGTATGAGTACGGGTGCCGAACCCCATTCCACTTGTCGTGGGTTTGCCCCGATGGAAGCATCGCCCATAATGTGTCCTTCCCCCTCTACGGTGAAGTGTATCTCATCTTTTGCAAGTCGCCGCACATTGCCGTTGTCGTCGGTCACTTCGGCGACCACGACGATGAAGTCAGACCCGTCAGCTGTTAACTTGCATCCCATTTCATCAGCATATAGGCGCAGACGTGTGGAACGACGCGAAGGCATCTTCTTTTCGTTCACCACAATCTTTCCGTCTTTATATCCTTCTGCCAGAAACGACACTTTCTCCCATGCACGTTTCTTGTAGGAGTAATCTCTCCCATCCCAGAAACTCCAGAAATCACGGAATATGGCAGGTTGTCCTGTCGCAGTCTGTACTTTTGCACCATCGTATGCTGTGAGACGTACAGAATCACAGTTTGTAAACACCACCACATCTTCGACTGATGACGGCATCATCTCATGTGCAATATAGATATATGGCTCGTCATTGATGAGGCTCTTGGCGCGGAATGCGGCAAATGCCGTCTTCTTCTGACGAAAGAGGTCATAGATGCCACCGAAGTAAGTGTCTGGGTGATAGCCACGCTGATGGTCGAATGGATGCCACTGACAACCACCGATGAATTGCATCTTTCCGTTTAGCATCTCGTCAATGGTACTCGTAAGTGATAGTGCTGCGTTGAGCATTGGTTTTTCTCCCCATGCGCGCGGAGCACGATTCAGGCAGTTGTGAGCATACCAGTCGTCCACCATTTCGCCAAATTCGCGTGTAAAGATACATTTGCCTTCCGGAGTGCCTTTTTTGCCAATATCTTCCGGCCAACCATACATCACTTCATAGAATTCTTTTATGCCCTCTGACTTCATGTCAGCAGCAGCCACTGGACGGCCTTCGTAAGGGAATTCCTCTATGGTAACTTCATGTGCTTTTTGTGCAAAATCTTTCGGGAAATGTGTCTCGTTGAGTATAGGTTCCCACATTAGCACCGATGTATGATTACGGTCACGGCGAATGATGTCGCGTGTGTTGTTGTGTACTTTTTCAATAAACTTTGGATCTTTGTTCCAGAACTGCCACCCCGGTGTTGGCACGATGATGAACAATCCCAACTCATCGCAGGCATCCATGAACGAAGGGTCTTGTGGGTAGTGTGCAGCGCGGATGATGGTCATACCTGCATCTTTCAACCGCTTTACGTCTCGCCATTGCTGTGAGTTTGGTACGGCATTGCCCACGTATGCAAATTCCTGATGACGGTTGCCACCAATGAGTTTGTGATAAGGCTGACCATTGAGCCAAAAGCCTTCCTTGCCTTTGAATTCCGCCTTGCGTATGCCTATTCTCACCATACCACCATCCAAAGATTCTTTTCCGTTGATGAGGCTAATCTCTGCATGATAGAGATATGGGGTCTCGGGTGACCATAGATGTGGCTGTTTCAATGTGGTTTTGAGTGTGCATCGCTTGTCGGCTTTCAGCGTTTTAGATGCTGTTGCAACCACTTTGCCTAAGTCATCTTTTATTCTGAGAAGCACCTTTTGTGCCTTACCTTTGACAGCAACCTCTGCGGTGATGTCCGCCCTCGCCTCCGAGATATTGTTGTAGTGGAAGAACACATCGTCTAACGAGGCCTGTGCGCTACGTCCTATCATCCATACATCGCGATACATACCGCCATGATAGCAAAAGTCAAGTTGCGACTGTTTTTTGCCCGGAGGATAGTTCTTGTCATCGCTGTTGTCAGCCATTACTGCCACGATACATTCATCTCCGGCTTTCACACCAAAGTCACTCAAGCATACTTCTATTGGCAGGTATCCGCCCTCGTGCTTGAGGGCCAATATGCCGTTTACCCACACTTTCTGCTTGCCCATGATGGCTTCAAAATGTAGGGAGACATTATGTCCTTTCATATTCTGCGGTACGATGAAATACTTTCTGTACCAGCACACACCCTGATAGTTACGTCCACCACTTGCCTCCGTACCTTCAAGGCGTGCCGTATGCGGAGCACAAACCACCTGCCATCGGCTGTCGTCAAAGTTGGCGGCTTCTGCTCCTGCCACATTACCAAGATGATAACGCCATCCCTGATTGAAGTTATATACTACTCTTCCACTGCCAGAAATCTGATAAAACCCAGCTATTGATTGTGCTCTTGACATGCTTACCGCCACCATCGTAAGCAGTAAAGCCATAATAATTCTATGTTTCATAATGCTACAAAATTAGAGCGAGCCGAATACAATACAAAATAAAAAGTTATTTTTTTTATTTTTATTGTTGAGACACCTATCTTGCATAAACCGAAAGAAATACACTTTTACCTTTTGTCGAAGCCAAATGCAAAAAGGATATGGTGGAAGAGCGTTGAAGTCAGACCATAATGATACTGCATGATGTGGAAGCGTTCCTTGAGCGAGGCGGAGCGGTGGGCTGTGGTTGTGCCTTCTTCCAGATAGTTCGCCACCACTTTGTTTGTACCCACATTACGACATCCGTACCTTTCGCCCTCTTTCATGAGACGTATGCACCAGTCGAAATCAGCAGAGAAACGATATTGCAGATTATACGGCAATTTCTTTGCCAAGTCGGCACGGGCATAAAAGGCCTGATGGCAAACCGTCATACCTCTGCGGAAACTTTTCCATGTGAGAATCTTCGGCAGTTTCTTTGCTCGCTGTCCGAGCATCTTACCACTTTCATTTACAATCGCCGTATCGCCATACACTACAGCTGGCAACGACCCATTATCATGCTCAGCCACGGTAATCATATCAGCAATAAGTGTGGCTGTACCTGTCTGTGGCAACCAGTCGCCAGCATTAAGGAAACAGACATAATCGCCTGTTGCCAACCGAAGTCCCTTATTCATCGCATCATATATGCCGTTGTCGTGCTCGCAGACAAAGCGTATTGCGTGCTTACTGTCCGTAGCCTCTGCCTGCGCCATATATTCACTCACCAGTTGCGGAGTATCATCAGCGGACTTGCCATCCACAATGATATGCTCAACATCTGGATAGTCCTGCTCAAGAACACTCGCCAAAGTGACGGGAAGCCACTTGGCAGCGTTGTAAGTAACGGTAATATAAGAGATTTTCAATAGATAAGAATCTGTCCGGGTTTGATATTGAAGTTTTTCCCGATACGGTTCTTACGGCACAACTCGTCAAGACTGATTCCGCGACGTTCCGCAATAGAAGCAAGCGTCTCGCCTCTCTCAACCTTATGATGATTATATGCCATAGGACTCTTATGGGTTTTGCGGCTTACTTCGTCAATATGGAACACATCTGGTGCAGAAGTTTGGGTAAACCTTGTCTTTGAGGCGTTATTATCGTTTTGTTTAGCCAATGCATAGGTGGCGTTGACATTACGTCCGCGCCCTGATGCATAAGAACGTCCCGAGTTTATATCACCCATATTGATTGTTGCCGAGACACGGCGTGCTGCCTCACGCTGGTCAGTATTATATTTCTTCTTTGTATAGAGATAATAGTCGGCTGTGACATCCTGATGATAGAAGTCGAACATCACGGCAGGGTTAAGCGCCGTACCAGCCAGACGAGTCTCAAAATGCAGGTGTGAACCCGTGGAGCGACCTGTGTTTCCGCCCAGTCCGATGACCTCGCCAGCTTTTACCGTTTGGTTTTCATGCACCAACTGTCTGCTGAGGTGACCATAGACTGTCTCAAGACCATTGTAATGACGGATGACGATGAACTGCCCATATCCTCCAGCATCATTTCTCACCACACGCACCTTACCGGCAAATGCTGCACGGATAGTATCACCCACATACACCTTAATATCAAGGCCTTTGTGCATACGTCCCCAACGCGGACCGAAACCGGAAGTAATCTTGCGACTTGGCGTAGGCATATAGAAACCACGCAAATCAATACGGAACGTATCTGGCATCGTTGCAAAGGCATGAGCCCTTACATTATCCCAACCGTTATAAAGCCCCTCACTTACATCGGTAAAACATTCGTCAATGGCTGAAAAAGAATTAATATCCACCGTTGCCGTTGTTTTCATCTTCCTATCTATCGGGGCTTGATGTGCAAGCAAATCCTGTGCACACACAGGCATGGCAAATGCCATACAAAAGACCACAATAGATAATTTTCTGAAAATATTCAAAAGCATCAATTTCTGTTTTAGTTTGACATCTTCGAGGGTATCTTCTGAATCCCTCAGGGGAGAGGCTTTCAATAACACATTGTCATAAAAATATTGCCCCTTGCCTTAAAATAACGTTACGAAAGTAAAAATATTATTGTTCCCAGCCAAACTTTACTACAAATCGACATAGTTTTTTAGGTTATTTTTTCTTTTTTTTACATTTTACCCATCCACGATATTAGCCGACTCAACGCGCTTGCCTTGCAGGTCGAAGACGGAAGAATAGTCAATTATTATAGAAACCATTATCGCTCATGGAACTCCAGCGGATATACATATCCTTATAGTTATCTTTTATGAATTCACGAATAGTATTGATTTCCTTATCAGTAAGAGTTCCTTTGTGCTGAACAATAGTATCACCATTGTTTTTGACAAAAAATTTTGCAGAACCAACTTCCGTTAGTTTTTTATCACTTGCATGTACATGCATTGCCTCCACTATACAATGCGACGTGAAGTATAGGAAGTACCCACATATCATAAATTCATAATACTTAGGCATAGTGTTGGTCTGTCAAATATTTTTTATTCTTAATCCAATACTCCTGAACAATGGTAAGTTCAATATCATCCATACTGCTTTCCAACACTCCACCATTAAGAGACATTAGCAATACATGGTTAGGAGATGCGATACTAACTATCTCAATATTGTTTTCTTTTCGTGAAAAGACATAGCCTCCCACTATAAAACATGCTTTGTCAATTATGTTCTTCAAATCAGAATTGCTCATCGTAGTTGATTTTTACATGTTTGATGGGATTAAGAAATTCCTTTTTATTAATGTATAGATTATCCAAAATAGGACAAAGGTCTATATATTCTTCCATTTCATCTTCATCTTTGTATTTGGCCATTACAACGATATAGCCATTATCCCATTCTCTCACATCAGTATATCTTTCCAGTTTTTCAGAAGTTTGGAATCTGATGTGATAATCGCCAAAATAGAAATGTGTCATGTTTCCTTGGCTGGTGAGTATGGCTGTATTGTTTTTCAAATCCTAATGATGTATCTAAATGATTTAACTTCTTGCAAAGAAACTACTTTTTCTGTGTATAACAAAATAAAAGGTAAATAATTAGATTTTATTTGTAAAGAGCAATAAGCCCGCGAGTGTGTGCTACACTTCGCGGGCATTTCGCTGAGAAATAAAATTATTACTTTGCGATAAACTTCTTTCCGCTCTTGATATAGACGTTGCCTTGCTTCATGCGCTCAACGCGCTTGCCTTGCAGGTTATATGTCGCTCCATCTCTTGTGGAGAGGGCTGGGGTGAGGCCTATCTCTTCTATTCCCGTAGGGTCTATATCATCCACTATGGTAAAGTTTTTCCACACATCAGCCGAAGCATATACATTTTTATATCCCTTAAACACATGCAAGGTTCCGTATGTTGAAAAAGTATAATCTGAGATTTGTTGTGGAGTCGTTGCAAGATTGGTTATTGATGTCAAGCCGCTACAATAGTCGAATGCATAATATCCAATATTCGTCACGGAATTTGGAATTGTCACTGCTGTCAAACCGCTACAACTTTGGAATGCACTACTTCCAATACTTGTCACAGAATTGCCAATTGTCACTGATTTCAAGCAAAAACATTCGGAGAATGCACTACTTCCAATACTTGTCACGGAATTAGGGATTTCTATTGATGTCAAGCCAATACAATTTTTGAATGCACTACTTCCAATACTTGCCACGGAATTTGGGATTGTTATTGATGTCAAGCTTGTACATTGATAGAATGCATCATTTCCAATACTTGTCACGGAATTAGGAATAATGCTATTCATACATCCTGTAATAAGAGTATTTGTTGCAGTTTCAATTATTGCATTACAATTGTTTCTGCTATCATATTTTGTATTGCCACTTTCAACGACTATTGATGTCAAGCCACTACAATAAGAAAATGCCCAGTTACCAATACTTGTTACGGAATTACCAATTGTTACTGATGTCAAGCTTGTACATTGATAGAATGCATCATCTCCAATACTCGTCACGGAATTAGGGATTTCTATTGATGTCAAGCCAAAACAAAGTAGGAATGCACTTCCTCCAATACTCGTCACAGAATTTGGAATCTCTATTGATGTCAAGCCACTACAAATACCGAATGCCCTCTCTCCAATACTCGTCACGAAATAAGTATTACCATCAGATTCATTTGTCACACTTGCGGGGATATTTACAATCCCCGAATACTTGTTAGTGCCAGACGTTACCTCACAAGTTAAATCTGTACTTGATGTGATGTTGTAATAAATCCACACTCCATCTGCATTCTTTGCAGAAAAATCATACGCACTCGCTCCAAGGCTTACCGTACAGAATAAACAGAGCAAAATCAGTTTTTTAATCTTTTTCATAGTTATTTCATTTTTATAAATTTACCAACTATTGTATAACCATATGCAGAGTTCGGTGCTCTCCACGTCAGAGTGAGGGATGAGGAAGAAATACTCGTTATCTCGTAATCATGATTTCTATAATCTTCGTGAATCCAATTTTTCCCACTTTTACGGTAGCCATACCAATTGAAGTTTGCAATACCATGAGTGCCAATCTCAAACAATTCATCTTTACCACTCTTCATATACCCCGTGCCATCTTCTTCAAAAGCCATCATGTATTCTGAAGACGGCTCGTAGGTAGATGACCATGTGTCGCCATCTTCCGTCCATTGTTGGAAAGTGCAATACCACACTCCCACAACATCTTTGCTGACATCTTTTGCCTGCTCTTCAAACACGACTTTGTTTGCCTGCTCTGCACTATAAGTTGCTACTACTTGATTGTCTTTCATTATCTTCATGACCTGAGCGTTAATGCTAATACTGAATGTTGCAGCAACAAGCGCAAAAAAAATCTTTTTCATTTTCTATATTCTTTGTTTTGTTAGTTATTTACTCCTTGATTTCAACACCTACGGCATTATAAATCTTTCCATCCTTACCGATGATGATGAGTTTGCCACCATTAATAATCTTCCTGCCGGCGTGTTCGGTGATGGAAACCTTGTCTGAAATCACGCTATTGATACCTGCCGGTGTGTAGATACCATAAACTATTTCTAACAGCTTGCCCTCGGCAAGGACTACACTAAAGACAGGCTCTGCTTTATCCTTCAGATAGAAGACAGCGTGATTCACACCTCCTACCACTTCGTACTTGATAGTAGGGACCTCTTCCAATTTGTAACTGGTGTCTGCGCCATCGTATGTGGCGATGATACCCTTAATAGGCTCGTCGGCATTCGCCATACCAAACCCGACTATCAACAAAATAAATGAAAGTAATAATTTTTTCATAATCTTTAATTTGTAAAATTTTATAGTTCTGGTTAATAAATAATGACAATGCTTTATCCCCCCTTCTTCAACAATCACCCTTTGTCGAGAATTTTAATTTCGTTTAGTTTGCCAGTATATGAAAAGAGCGTGGGTGATAAATCATCCGCCAATCTCTTTCTCAGGTTCTGGAACACCCACTTACAAGAATTAACACTCAATAGCTCACATGTTTGATTATATAGTGT
>JAGHTU010000064.1 GCA_018065185.1 Candidatus Equicola faecalis
TGGTTAAGGGTCAGGTTTATATCCTCGACGGAAAGAAATTCATGGCAAAGTAAATCCCCTCAAAGGATTTAATCCATAACACTACGCGCTCAGCCTCACACTAGAGGCTGGGCGTTTTCTTTTTGCTCTGCACCTTGCTTTTGTTTCTCAGTTTCTGTTTTCTCGCAGAATGTTTTTCTGTTTCTCGCTATGTATCTATTTTCTCGCAGAGAGTCTTGAAAGTTATAAGGATTTATGAGGACTCCGAGCTTTGCTCGCCTGAACTCGCATTAAGTGAGTGCATAACTAAATTTATTTAGATTATGCCGAGCGTGTGGCGAGTCGATGAAATCAACACCCACTGGAGCGAAAGAATTAATTGACAATTGATTGGTAATTGACAATTACATTTGCTTTATGTGATATTTATATGTATTTTTGTCTTCTGTTATGAAACACTTTTTCTCTAATTCACTCATGCTCGTGATGGCTGTGGCTCTGTTGGCGTCATCATGTAAGGGTGTACGTGAAAATCAGAAGGCAAAAGATATGATGCAGGGGCAGTGGGTAAATGCTGACACAGGAGAAGATGTCTTTACCGTCAAAGGCGATACCATATATTTCCCAGAAACAGCTAATGCACCTCTACATTTCCGTATCGTGGATGACTCTCTGCAGACAGAGCGTGACAGTGCTTCATGCGCGAATTATGCCATCATCCGCCAAGGGAATAACATCTTTTGGATCAAGAATATCAATGGGGAAGTGTTGAAACTTCATCGGAAAGAACTGGGAGATATCGAAGTGAATGATACTTTGTCTGCCGACTCTGTAGCATTGACTATAAATTCCTATTGTGGGCAGCGCAATACGGAATCTTCTGCCATTGTTGGCGAAAAAGTCTATACCTTCAAAAAAGAGATACATAAAAGCAGTGATATCATAATTAGAACAGAAATGAATTCAGATGGTATGGAAATGGCAACTCTTTATTATGACAATACCGTACATCTGTCTTTGGTAAGAGATGGCAAGATGGTTTTTGACCATGACTTCAATCGCGATCAGTTTACCGACAATATGCAGCAGCCATTTGCCTCGCGTGCCGTTCTGTACGATGTCCTGTGCACGGGAGTTGATGCGCGTGGATGGTGCCTGGATGTGGTCTTCCGTATTCCATCCTCTCATCTGTCCTATACGGTGAGCATAATGGTGACTGGTGATGGGGAGTTGAAAATATAATTTTAGAGGGTGCAAGGTAAAAGCAACGCGCGCGTGAATGTCGCTGTGAAGTTCAGATTTCAAAGAATGGATTGATTATGAATATATCGGTTATTTTTATTGTCATATTATTGTTAGGTTTTACGTTTATAGCAACAGCATTCTTTACGAAGATAAACCGTGCTGCTGTTGCCATGTTTATGGCAGTTGTAGGATGGATATTATATATATGTTATGGTTCTATGTTTGTGATAGACCAACATCCGCGTGACTTTTTGCTCTTTCTAATGGGCGATACGCCATCGGCAGAAAACGTGAAATTATTTATAGCGCAAAATATCTTTGTGAAATATGTCGGTGTCGTTGCTGAAGTGGTGTTCTTCATCCTGGCAACGATGACGATAGTGCAGATCTTGGATACTAACGGCTGTTTTGATTTTATATCGAATCTGTTGCGCACACGATCTTCGCGAAAGATAATTTGGTTGCTTGCTGGCATATCGTTTGCACTTTCCTGCAGTATAGACAATGTGACGGTGACAATGATGATGCTTGTCATCATGCACAAGATGGTCAGCAACAGACAGCATCGTGTGTTATATGGCTGTGCCATATTGATTGCTGCCACATGTGGTGGGTGTATGACAGTCATAGGAGATTTCGTAGGGCTAGTGTTGTGGAGCCGCGAGGCTGTGACGGCGACCACATATACAGCCACACTACTTGTCCCTTGTATGCTTGCTGCGGCGATACCGATAGCTCTCATATCACGAAAACTGCCAGAGCGTGAGGATTTGCAGGCTTATGTCGCACCATTTCGGGGCGATGATACACGTCTGCGCCCCAAAGAACAGATTATGCTGTTTGTGGTGAGCTTCCTCGGTCTGTGGCTCGTGCCTACGTTTACGAAATACACTCACTTGAGCCCATTCCTCGGAGCATTATGCGTGCTGGCATTGGTATGGGTGGTCAATGAGAGTCTCAATCGCAAACTTATTAATTCAGATCAGATGGTGCAGTTGCGACGTCCGCGTGCGATACAATATATCAGTCTGCAGAACATTCTTTATGTGATTGGTATCATGCTTACGCTTGCAGCTGTGAAAGAGACGGGATATCTTACACGTTTTGCATCATTCTGTGGAGACCTGTTCCATAATGATATTTTCATATTGGGTACGCTGGCAGGCGTGGTCAGTACTTTCCTTGACACTTTCACCACTGCGGTGACGAGTTTTGAAATGTATGACGTCACTGCTGGGGGCTTCTTCGTGGCAGACGGACCGTATTGGCCTATCATATCCTTCTGTACTGCGATAGGCGGTATGATGTTTTGTGTGGGCAGTATGAGTGGCATCACCTTTATGAAGATGGAGAAAGTCTCACTAAAGACATTCATCAGTAAGTTTACAGGAAAGATTTTCCTCGGTTGGCTTGTGGGTATGCTGTTCCTGTATGCTGAAATATATTTCTTTAACATTTGGGAATGGTAGGAGGAAATCATGATGATTGAGATTGTGTTGTTTTTAGCAGGCGCCCTTGTCGGTGCCATCATAGCAGTGCTGTTCTGTAAGAGGAACAATGCCGTACTCACCGTGCGTCTTGAAGAAAGGGAAAAAGCCCATGCCGATGCTGTCGTTGCAATGAACCGAAACTTTGAAGAGACCATTGCAAAGGTTGAGGCACAGATGAAGAACGCTACAGCCACAATGTTGAAAGAGCGTCAGAAAGAATTTGCCGAGAGCAGTAATCACGACCTTGGGCAGATAGTGACCCCATTGCGCGAGACCATCGAGCGTATGAAAAAGGCAATGGATGAGAATACTGCCAAGCAGACATCCATGAGTGGAGAGATGAAGGCTAATATAGAGCACATGATGCGACAAAGTCAGGCAGCAAAGGAAAGTGCTGATGAACTGACCCGTGTCTTCAAGCATGGCAATAAGGTGCAGGGCGACTGGGGAGAGACCATCCTCGATGAACTCCTGCAAAGCCAGGGGCTGACAAACGGCATTCATTATGATACACAAGCCACCTTGCGTGATGCTATGGGAAATACCATCCGCTCCGATGAGGGACAGAAGATGCGTCCAGATGTTATAATGCATCTTGATGAGCGGCGAGAATTGATTATTGACTCAAAGGTGTCGCTGACCGCATTTATGGATTATGTCAATGCCGAGGATGAAGATGATAGACAGCATTTTCTCAAAGCACATATTGATAGTCTGCAGAAGCATGTCAAGGAACTTTCACAGAAAGACTATTCCTCGTATATCAAACCGCCAAAGGTGAGAATGGATTATGTCATCATGTTCGTTCCTCACACCGGTGCGCTTTGGACAGCACTCAATGCCCAACCTGACATGTGGCGTAAGGCTATGGAGAAGAATGTGTTTATTGCTGATGAACAGACCCTGTTTGCTGCATTGCGTATAATAAATCTTACATGGACTCAGATTGTGCAAGCACAGAATCATGAAAAGGTCTATGAGTTGGCAAACGAGATGCTTAATCGTGTGGGGCAGTTTTGGAAAGAATACGAAGCCATGGGAAAGGCTTTACGGAAACTTAATGAGGCTTATGATGATGGGCGGAAAAAAATCACGGATGGTGGACAGAGCATCAATACCACTGCTACACAACTCATAAAATTAGGTGCGCGGCAGAACGACCGCAATCCGCTCCCGCAAACAGAAGCCCAACTGGAATAAGCTTCTTATATCCCCTCTATCTTGAATCCTATGCTTTGTAAGTCGCTCCAGAACGTAGGATAGGATTTGCTTACTACCTTCGGAGAATCAATGATGATATAAGGAAAACGCAATGCCAGTGGCGCAAATGCCATCGCCATGCGATGATCATCATAGGTGGCTACTTCCAGTTCTGCAGGGTGATAGGTGCCGTCAAATACGAGTTGGTTGTTTTCGCCGATGCTTACCCCATAACCTAAGCGGTGCAACTGCTGATAGAGTGCTACGATGCGGTCGGTCTCCTTGATACGTAGTGTCCCTAAGGACGTAAAGGCGAACTTCGAACCCAGTGCACAACATGTCACAGCAATGGTCTGCACCAGATCTCCCTGATTGGCAAAGTCAAAGTTCAGGCGTGGAAGTGATTCTCTGGTCTTCCGCAACAACGTGTCATCATCCCGAAATTCTGTCTGCACCCCGAGTAGGCTGAACAGATAACGCGCTGCTGTGTCTCCCTGTTTGCTCCCGTCTGTGAGACTGTCGAGGATGATTTCGCTGTCCGTATCGGCATCATCACCTATCTTTGATAGTGCCATTGTCTCATACCAATACGAGGCGGCACTCCAGTCTTTCTCCACACAGAAATCGTGTGGCAGGTATGGCGATGATTCGATGCTTATTGTATTGGTGTCTGTCCATGTCACTTTTGCACCGAATTGCTGCATGGTCCATACCGTAAGGTCTATGTAAGGGCGTGAAACGATGTCACCGAGTAGCCTTATCTGCAACCCTTCTTTCAGTTTGGGAGCAATCATCATTAAGGCAGATATGAATTGTGAACTCACTCCGCCCAGCATCTCCACAGCACCACCTGTGAGCTGCCTGCCCCTTATCCTTAATGGCGGGAAACCTTCCTCTTCGATATATTCTATATCTGCTCCCAACTGTCGCAAGGCATCAACAAGTATTCCGATAGGACGGTGTGACATACGTTCATTGCCAGAAAGTACGATATCTGCCTTTTCCCTGATTGCTATGAGGGCTGTGAGAAATCGCATGGCAGTTCCGCAGGAGCTGATATTTATCTCTCCAGTCTCTCCGCTATTCAGCATCTCAAGAGCTTCCTGCAACACTCTGGTGTCGTCGCAATCTGACAACTGCCGGATTCGACACATTCCTTCTGTAAGTTCTTTGATGATCAGCACTCTGTTGCTGATGCTTTTAGATGAAGGCAAGCAGATATGCCCATGAAGGCTATCTGGGGCAGTTATCTTGTATTTCACGGTTCCGTAAGATTTATTTTGTGAAGAGTGGTATATATTTCATCTGCACCTGTATTTCTCGTTGGCGCTGAAACATATACTGGCTCGGTTCCTTGCTTGAATATTTTCGGGGATTCGGCAGTGTCGCGGCAATCAGTGCACACTGACTGCGTGTGAGTTCTGATGCATCGCAACCAAAGTTCTCTTCTGCCACAGCCTGCACGCCATAGATGGAATTGCCCATCTCTATGGAGTTGAGATAAATCTCCATGATACGTTCCTTTCCCCATATTAGTTCGATGAGAAAAGTGAAATATGCTTCAAATCCTTTCCTCGTCCATCGCGATACCATAGACGTACCTGGCCAAAGAAAGACGTTCTTTGCTGTTTGTTGTGTGATGGTCGAAGCTCCGCGCACTTTTGTTGCTTTTCCGTCTGCAGTGCGGTGACGTGCGTTATATTCTGCTGCATCTTCGATGGCTTTGAAGTCAAAACCGTGATGTGAGGTGAAACGTTGGTCTTCGCTTGCAATGACAGCCACAGGCATATATTTCGACATGTCTTGCAGTCTGACCCATGAATGATGCCAGAATGGTGAACATCCTTCAGTAATGTTTTCAACACTGCGTATTACCATCAATGGGGTGATATACACAGGAAGAAAACGATACGCCACAACTGCCAGAATTGTAGTCCCGAAAAATAGTCCGAAGACCCATCGCAGTATGTGGCGTATCCTTTTCATTGAGTTATTACTTTTTATTGCAGTGTACCATTGTTTGCCTGATCAATCATCTTCTGAGAAGCATACATATACACCTCTACGCGACGATTCTGCTGACGACCATCTGCTGTGCTGTTGTCAGCGATAGGGCTTGTCTGTCCCATGCCCTGTACACCTTTCAGTATAGAATAAGGTACGTTGTGTGATGTCAAGTAGTTTGCCACTGACTGTGCACGCTTCTGTGACAGTTCCAGATTCAATTTCTCGCTTTCTGCTGCAGACTTGTTCTTCCAACCAGTGTTGTCTGTATGACCAAAAATCTGTATGTCGCAGTCCTGATTCTGTGATACAACATTAGCAAAGTCGTTCAAAGACTGCTTTACTGTTGTGTTGAGTTCTGCACTGCTTGTTGCAAACAACAGACCGGAGTCAAAGCTGACCTTTACAGCCTGAAGTCCGTTAGCATCAGTGACTGTCTCCACCTGAGCGTTCTTTACCTGTTCAGCCTGTGCCTTTACCTTGTCCATCTTCTTGCCGATGAGAGCACCTGCACCAGCTCCAACAGCCGTACCTATGGCTGCGCCAACGAGGGCTCCGCTACCGCCATTGAATAATGCACCAACAACAGCACCTAAAGCTGCACCACCGCCAGCACCGATGCCGGCACCTTTCTGCATATTGTTGCAACCTATCAACAATGCTGCACAAAGACCAAATGTCAAAATCTTTCTCTTCATAATCCTTGTTTTTTAATGGTTAAACAATAATAGATATATAAAATGGTTTTGTCTTATTCTTATTCTTATGCTTTATCTTCCTTTGCCGATAGTGAAGCACCGATTGCCGTACGGAACTGTGAATTGTTCGGTATGTGAAACCTCACGCCATAGAGTTTCTCCAATTGCAAGTACACCTGCTTGCATTGTGGCAGGAGTGTGAGGTTTCCTATCAACACGATGTCTTTTATCCCTGTATTGAGCGATGCAAAGATAGCACCACTGAAAATGCTTTGCAACACTAATTGAATTATGCCCAGCGCCAGGTCTTCCGCTTTCGTGTTGGCTTGTGCCTTGGCAAAGAGCGATGCCGTGGCATCCATAGGAAGGTTTGGTAATGGTTTGTTACTGATGTCGCCAATCAGCAAATCCACTTTTGAGATGTCGCCTTTCATGGCAAGTGCAGATATTTCCTTGAAGTTGTCCGTCTTTAGAATCACGCGTGCCATTCCCTGCAAGGCTCCGCCACCTATGCCCACACCACCGAGATGTGATATGCAGTCTCCTTCTTTTTTGACGTATGTCGTGCCGGTGCCCATGCTCACCACAATCATACGATCAAGATGCGTCCTGTAACTTGCTCCTAATGCATCGGCAATATATTCATCCACCTTTTCTGTCTGGCATCCGTATATGGCACCGTCAATGTATGAAGCCCCCACACCAGTGAGCATCACTTTCTTTATGTCGTCAAGCGCAATATGATTGTCATAAAGGAATTTGCCGAATGCCCCATACAGCGACGATACGGGGTCTGTGGCTTTGATAAGAATCGGTGTGAGAATGTCGTGCCCACAAAAACCCACAATCTTTGTGGTACTTATCCCTACATCTACGCCGATGACTATTTTTTTCTGCATACTGGATTAATTGATAATTGTTGACTCAATGTTATGGCTGAAACGTGAATTTCAATCTGTCCCCATTGGTATCAGTGTCAATGAGGATTGACTGTGATGTCTCGCCGTCATTTTCCGTAACGAGTTCGCCGAGTCCGTCTTCCACGTATGTCTGCAATGCGCGTTTCAGTGGTCTTGCGCCGAATTGTACATCGTATCCCTTGTCGGTAAGGAACTCTTTGACGCTGTCAGTCATGGTGATGTTGAAGCCCAGTTCCGCTACGCGTCTTACGAGCAGTGCCGTCTCTAAATCTACAATCTTGCGCAGTGCATCGCGGTCCAACTGGTCGAAGGTGATGATTTCATCCAGTCGGTTAAGAAATTCCGGCGCAAACTTCTTCTCCAGAGATTTGCGGATAATCATTCGGGCATATTCCTTACCTTTCTCGTCCATGTGCGCCTGCATGTCGCCTGCCGTGAAACCTATTCCCCGACCGAAATCCTTCAACTGCCTTGTGCCGACATTGCTGGTCATGATGATTACCGTGTTGCGGAAATCGATGTCACGCCCACTACCATCAGTAATCTTTCCCTCATCTAGCACCTGTAGGAGAAGGTTGAACACATTGCCGTGTGCTTTCTCTATCTCATCAAAGAGGACGATGGAATAAGGATGACGGCGTACACGTTCCGTCAGTTCGCCACTTTCTTCATATCCCACATATCCCGGAGGTGAACCGATGAGGCGCGATATGTTGAAACTCTCCGAGTATTCGTTCATGTTGATGCGGATAAGTGCTTCTGTTGAGCCGAACATATACTCTGCCAGTTTCTTCGCCAGATAGGTCTTTCCCACGCCGGTCGGTCCAAGGAACATGAAGACGCCGATAGGGCGGTTATGCTCTTTGAATCCTAATCGGTTGCGCTGTATTGAGCGCACGAGTGTATCTACGGCACGGTCTTGTGCCACGATGTCATGTTGCAGATTCTTCCGCAGGTCTTTTATCCTGTTTGCTTCTGCCTGTACCATACGCTGTACGGGCACTCCGCTCATCTTTGCCACAACGTCTGCCACGTTCTCCTCTGTCACGGTGGCAGCCAGCACGTTTTTGCCTTTTATGAAGTCTTCCTGCATCATGGCGAGTTCACGCTCCAGACGTTCCTCTGTGTCGCGGTATTCTGCAGCCATCTCGTAGTTTTGCTCCATCACAGCCATATCTTTGCGTTGCCGTGCGTCGAGAATCTGATTCTCCTTTTCCACCA
Organism: Candidatus Equicola faecalis; assembly: GCA_018065185.1. Lineage (GTDB taxonomy): Bacteria > Bacteroidota > Bacteroidia > Bacteroidales > Bacteroidaceae > Prevotella > Prevotella faecalis. The sequence continues at coordinate 8,758 of JAGHTU010000064.1, forward strand.
TCTCCGGTGGTGTCTCTACAGACGACAAGTGTAGCAACGCACCCACCTCATCCATGGCATCAATGGCCTTGTCAGGGAAACTGCGGTCATTCACATACCTCTCTGTGAGGTTTACGCATGCTTGCAGGGCATCGTCTGTGTAGTGTACGTTATGATATCTTTCGTAATAAGGCTTTATCTGCTGTAATATCTGGAGAGTCTCCTCTTTTGTGTTTGGCTCCACTTGTACCTTCTGGAAACGGCGTTCCAAAGCACCGTCTTTCTCTATTGAACGGCGGTATTCCTCCAGTGTGGTGGCACCCACGCACTGCACCGTTCCTCTTGCCAGTGCCGGCTTCAGTATGTTGGCAGCATCCATGTTGCCCTGTGCGTTACCGGCACCGATGATGGTGTGTATCTCGTCAATGAAGAGAATAATGTTCTTGTTCTCTTCCAGTTCCTTTATGAGTTGGTGAATACGTTCCTCGAACTGTCCACGGTATTTTGTGCCTGCCACGAGTGCCGAGAGGTCGAGGCTCACCACCTGTCGCCCGAACAGAACAGGTGAAGTCTCCTTGTTTGCTATGCGCAATGCCAGACCTTCCACTATTGCACTCTTGCCCACACCGGGCTCGCCGATGAGCACAGGATTGTTCTTCTTTCTCCGACAGAGAATCTGCATCACGCGCTCTATCTCACGGTTACGACCGATGACGGCATCCAACTGTCCTTCACGGGCTTTCTGCGTGAGGTCTGTACCGAAACGGTCAAGCATCGGCGTGCGCGTCTGCTTTTGGCGTGTGGTCTTTGCCCCCGTCATAGTGTTCCGCTGGGCAGATGTTCCCAAATCTTCATCTTCTTCATCTTCCTGCGTCAGCCCCATGGCGTCACGTATCATCGCCCATTCGTCCATATAGGCTTTTATCCTGTTTGATGTTTCTTTCTTCATATCTTTGCAAAAGTAATCATTTTCCTAATACAAATACAAACTCTTTGCCAAAATCAAAGATTGAAACTGAAAACAAAGTACAAACGCGCGAGGCAAGGATTGGAAAACAGCGACTTACCGACAATTACAAACTCTCTTTTATTGTGGATTTAGATGTCTCCTATCAATTCCTATTTTTGGTTCTTGCAGAGTCGTTTTGGGTTTCACGCATTTTCTGTTTCTTCTCGCAGAGCAAATCTTGCCTCATGTGAGGTGTTGCCTGAAAGTAAATCCCTTTATGCAAGCAAGCTTGCAAAAGGCATCTTCTTTCCGTCAAGCCATCTTCGATGTCTCAAGATTTGAAGCAGAGGAGCAGAGAATGCAGAGGAGCCTCCTCTAAATCTCCCCCTAAAGGGAGAGACTTGTTGTTTTCTCTCTTTCCTTTAAGGCGGACATTGAGTATGTCTGTTTGTGACGGCTTGACCTCTAGGTCAACAAAGGAGTAGCCATTAGGCTGGGCTGGGAAGAGGCTTCTTTTCTCTGCGGTCTCTGCTCCTCTGCGTTTGAGGTTTTGGAATCATCAGTATGATGATTTGTGCGGAAATGGAATGTGTGTTGTAAACTTGTTTGCATAAGCACATCCCATTTTTGCGCAACACCTCTAAAAAGAGGCAAAACCGACTCTGCG
>JAGHTU010000014.1 GCA_018065185.1 Candidatus Equicola faecalis
GAATCCCTTCGATTGGAACAGATGTTCCGCGACTTTGGACGACGGAAAACGAGCCTCCGTTTGACCGCTTACAAACGATGGGAAGACGAGGCACAAACGAGCGTTTGTCGAGACCCAAACGAGCGTTTGTCGAAGCCTAAACGAGCGTTTGTCGAAATCTAAACGAGCGTTTGTCAAAAAGCATGTGAAAATTTGATGTTATTGAGTGTGTCACCCAAGTCGCAACAGAGGAAGACACCGTCAATTTAGGTATCGGCTCGGGAAAACTCAAATAAATTTGGTTTTCCTCTCACCTTGCACTAATTTTGCAATCAGACATCCAATGAAATAAGTGATTATGGCAAATAATAACAGCAATTTACACAGCAATGATTTACAAGCAAGAACAGATTCTATGTCCGTGCCTATTCCGACGCAGATTACGGTAAATATAGAAAATATCAGTATGCTAAAGGAAATCAAACAAGCGATAAAGATGATACGCGGTGTTGTTAGCGTAGAGAAAAGTCCTAAAAGGAAATCATACGAGCGAGCACGCGCAGATGTAAAAGCAGGTCGCGTGGTAGAGTTCGAGGACCTTGATGCTTTGAAATCATATTTTGACAAATTATGAAGTATTCTCTAAAAACTTCAAAAAATTTCTTGCGTGACCTGAAAACATGCAAGAGACGTGGGTATGACATAAACAGATTATGGCATATCATTGGAAAACTCCAAAATGGAGAGACATTACCCACCTCTTGCCGTCCTCATAAATTATCGGGCAATCATGAGGGAGAATGGGAATGCCATATCGGTCACGACTGGCTTTTGATTTGGGAGCAGAATGATACCGAACTAACACTATTGATGCTTAGTACTGGTACACATAGCGACTTATTCTAAATACGAACAACATTTCACAACCTGAATGAAGCAAAACGGACAAAAAAGCATGTTTTGCTTTTTTATTTGATACCATTCACACCTCAGCAATAAAAAAATCTTCCCTTATACCTTTATATATACGCGCGCGTGCGCGCGAGGGAAGAAAGAAAAATGTTTTGCGTGGGGAAACAAAAACTCTCCGCACACCGATGAAGGTGAGCGGAGAGTTTGGTTAACGATTTATTCCAGTTTTATTTCGTAAACAACAGCGGAACAAACTCCTTCAGACTGCGACGCCAAGAAAGGAACTCGTGAGCAGTGCCAGGACTTACGTATGGTACGGCATTGTAACCGGCAGCCTTCAGGGCTGGAGTCATCTTACCGATAGCGTCAACAAGACCCTGCTCCTTGCTACCGCAACTCATAAAGAGCAGTGACGGTTTTGCAACAGTGAGCTTGCTGAGTTCCTCAACATTATATACAGCACCACTGAACAGTCCCCAGTAGCCGAACACCTCTGGATGATTGAGCGTGATGGTGTGAGTCTCCATACTACCCATTGAAAGACCTGCCATAGCACGGTTGGCACGGTTCGCCTTTGTCAAGAAATGACCATCAACATAAGGAATCAGCTCGTCAAGGAGTACTGTCTGGAACGGCTTGATGTCAAAGCCACGGAGCCCACCGATACGGATGTCGTTTGTCATACCGTAAGTCATCACAACGATCATCGGCTGGCACTTGCCGTCAGCAATAAGGTTGTCCATAATCTGTCCCACCTTACCCTGTACAGGCCATGAAGTCTCATTCTCACCCCATCCATGCTGCAAGTAAAGCACCGGATAACGCTTCTGGGTCTTTCCCTGAAGTTTGCCATAACCGGCAGGAGTATAGACATAAGCCGTGCGAATCTGCTTCGTGCTTGGGCTGTAGAAGTTGATAAGTTGCATTGCACCATGCTCTACGTCTGTGCGGTCAGCAAAGAAAGCACCATCCTTGGCTGGCACCTCTACACCACCCTGCCAACGGCAACCGCCATAATAACTGTTCGTACCCGGGTCAATAACCTGTGCACCATCAACGCTGATGGTATAATAGTGGAAACCTTCATCTTCCGGTACAAGAGTCGTACCCATCCATGAGCCATCGTCTTGCTTTCTGAGTACAGTACCTTTCATACCACCACCCCATCCGGCAGAACAGATGACATATTTTGCCTGCGGAGCAACAACGCGGAAACGTACATACCCCTGAGAATTAACCTTCGGCCATTCCTGCCCCGGTTGGCATGTAGCAACAGGCTGGAAATCTTCCTTGACGACGGCATTATCAACAGCCTCATCGAAACCTGTGAGCACACGATAGGTATCTTTTGGCTTATAGTTCATATCGAAAGGAAGAGCATAATTGTTCGGGCCGAGCCATGAATCTGCATCAGAAAGATTCCAGAATGTTACGACATCCAGTCCCTTATGATGACGGCGCATGATGCGGAACAAACGGTCATACTGAGTAGCCTGCAACAGTTTGAGGTCATCGCTGACCTTGACATTCTCATTACGTGAGAAGCGCAACTGTCCGCCCATCTCCTGATTGACACGAATATCAAGTTCCGTGATATGCACATGGTCAACAAGAGCTTCATACTTCACGAGAGACTCCTCGAAATCTTTCTCCGTAGGTCCATATACATTATAATGACCCTGCATACCGATACCATCCACCTTGAGACCTGCATCTTTCATCCCCTTGACGAGATTGATGATGCGCTCGCGCTTCACAGGGTCACACTCATTATAGTCATTATAGAAAAGCAATGCATTAGGGTCTGCCTCAGCAGCAAACTCAAATGCCTTATAAATAAATTCCTCACTGCCAACGATATCAAAGAACTTGCTCTTGCGCAGAGGTTGTTTTGTAAACACCTCATCAGTGATACACTCATTGAATACGTCCCAGCAGTAAACAACATCCGCATAACGCTTCATCACTGTCTGAATGTGATCTTTCATACGTGCATAGAGCACTTCCTTCTTCACGAGGCGTCCCTTCTTGTCGTAGAACATCCAGTCGCAGAACTGATTGTGCCATGCAAGGCAATGACCACGCAGTTTGATGTGGTTTTGACGGCAGAAATCGGCAATGCGGTCGGCATTCTCGAAAGTCCACTTACCCTCTGCAGGGTGAACGGAAATAGGTTTCATGTCGTTCTCAGCAGTGATGCTGTTAAACTCCTTGATGATCAGTGCCTGTTGCGCAGGATTAGTTACGTTACGCTGATTCACAGCAACGCCAATGCTGAAATAGTTCTTATAAGCCTCTTTCAGCGTCTTTTGTGCAGAAGCCCCAACACATACGAATGCGAGACAGAGCACTGTAATAAATGATTTTTTTCTCATAATAATAGTTTGTTTATCGGGTTAATAAAAACATCAGTCATTGAATTGTGGGTTATGGGTTTGAGTAATGGAAGAAATCAACGTCAATATGCCCTCCTGTCTTGCGGGTTGCATAATTGAAGATTGCGAACTTCGTACCCATAAAGAAACGCAGATAGTCAAAGCCCATTCTGAAATCAGAGCCAATCCTACGGAAGTTCACACCATCCGTACTATAATAAAACGTAGCCACGTCCTTTCCATCGGTGAAATCAGCCTTAATGCGGAGATAGATCTTATTCTTTATCTGTATTCTCTCCCCACACTGTTTTGTCTCGACAGAGCGAATGCCATGGGTGTTACGGTCGAACACAGACTTCTCCTCAAGCATCGTAAGATAATGCTTCTTACCTTCTTTGGTTATCTCCAGCACGCCACTATCGCTGTTAAAGGCTGCAAAGCCACAATGGTCGCCGTCTTTCATGCCCACCACGTCAAGGCATACTGTACCCTGACATGACGGTCCTTCCATACGTTGGGTCAGAGTGTTTGGAGCAAGGAAAAGATTATCCACACATCTGGCAGTGGTCAGTCGCAGGAAACCCTCACGTTCTGTCAGGCTCCAAGCCTCGTCCATCGGATTATGATTCCATTGCCAATAAAGTGAAAGCGAAGCGTCATTGAAATCGTCACTTCCGATGACACCGTCCTGTCGTACACCATCAACAACTTTCGGAACAATCATCGGCCACCCCTTTTCCCAACGGCAAGGCATCAGACAAGGTGTACGACCAATGCCGTTACGGTCCTGAAAGAAGATGCCCCACCATTCGCCTTGTGGTGTATCAACAATCGTGCCCTGCGCTACGCCCCCCGAAAAAGGAGGAAGAGCATAATCAAGGATTACCTTCTTCTCATAAGGACCAACGATATTATCGGCACGGTAGCATACCTCACGACGCTTACCACCACGTGGCCACGAAATCATCAAAAGGTAATACTTGCCGTTGCGCTTTATCATATTACTGCCCTCAAGCAAACCATTTTCCTTTGCAAAAGGGTCATCAGCAGCCATTCCCTCTGCAGGGATATCACGCAACGGAATAGTGAAATCCAGTCCCCCCGAAAGCACTCCTTTCAAATCAGGACGCATCTCACGCACCTGTCCTGAGCCATAAAACATATATACCCGTCCGTCATCATCAAAAAAAAGACTGCCATCGTGGAAGTGAGGCGGACGACTTATCAATGTCCATGGTCCCTCCGGCGCAGTGGCTGTATAGACAAACCCCAGCCCTGGTGCCCCATTGGCTGTGAACCACACATAATATCTGCCGTCACGATAGCGGATGCAACTTGCCCACTGCCCCTGACCGTAAGCCGTACTGTCGCCTAATAGACTGTAACGGGGAGCATCGTCAATGCGTGGGAACACATAAGAGATGGTCTTCCAATGACGGAGGTCCTGACTTTTCATGACAGGGCATCCCGGCATCAAGTGCATCGTGGTGGAAACCATATAGTAATCATTTCCCACACGACAGACACTCATATCAGGCACATCAGCATTGATAATAGGACTCTGTGCAACACAGATGCCACATACAGCCATCAAAATGATGGAAACGAACAGATGTCTCATTTTCTGCTTGTTGCGTACATTCCTATCGTAGCACCCGTGAATCCTCCTGCCAACTCTGTGGAAAGGATACGTCCATCCTGTACATCACCCAGCGGGATGTCATTGTAATAGAACTGATAATCGGCTCCCTTGGCAACGACCTTAAACGTAACAGGGCTATCATCTGCCAATGATGCAGAAGCCACCTCTGTCTTGTCCATACCCCGTCCCCATTTACCTAGTGCCTTATATAGCACAACAACAGGCTTTCCATCACGGAGGGTCTTGCCGATGACATAATTGTTGGTCTCCTTCTGATAAACCACCAGTCCGGCAAGTTCCTCTTCCGAAGCAGGGGTAAAGTTGAGAGTAACAGAACTTGTGAAATTGAAATTCTTTATCCAACGACACAGATAAGACGGATTTGCTTCCTGATAGATATTTATCGGGCGTGCATCTATCTCCATTGAATTAGGCACGATGCCATGTCCTTCGGCTATGCGATACCAGTCCTTCTTCGGTGTGCGGAGCTGAATCCACATAGGGTCTATCTTCATGAAATTATCTTCAATCTTCACATTGCCGGTAGTAGGGTCACATTCCGTAGGCTCAGCAACGCTGATATCCGGCCTCTTCATCACGTATGGCACTTCTTCCTTTTCCGGCCAGATGAGAGGTTGATTTTCCATCTCCAGCCAACGTGCAGGAAGAAGCATCGTAGAACGACCTGTGTTACATATCACCCTGTTGCCATATTCGTATGGCAGGATAGCAAGGAACACAGCCCACCAGTCACCATTCTGCGTCTGGAACAGATCAGCATGACCGGCTGCCGTCACAGGGTTCTTTCTGTCTTTCGGCAAAGTGCGCTGCGTAAGTATCGGGTTTATCGAGCATGGCTTATACGGACCTTTCACATCATCACTGACGAAGACCACTTCGCTATGCCAGTCGCCAGTGCCCCCTTCAGCCGACATCAGGTAGTACTTCCCATTTATCTTATAGAGATGCGGACCTTCCACCCATATCGGTTTGTCCTCCGGATGCACACCCTTGTCGATAATCTGGATATCAGAACCGACAATTTTGTCTGTCGTCAGGTCATACTCACGCAGACCGATTGCCCTATGCCCATCGTATTCAGCAGGTGTCTTAGGGTCCTGATTATTGACAATATAAGCCTTACCATCCTCAGAGAAATAGAACGAAGGGTCAATACCCGGCACGTCCACCTTGATAGGGTCGCTCCATCCCTTACGAGGGTCTTTCGTCTTTACGACGATATTTCCGCCACCAGCGGCTGTCGAACCGATGGCAGTTACAATCAAATAGAAAGTGTCATTATAAGGATTATATTTGATGTCCGGAGCATAAATTCCAGCAGACAATGCCACTCCGTCACCGAGGTTCAACTGTGAAGGACGGTCAAGTGCATATCCCACAAAGTCCCAGTTCACCAAATCACGACTATGCCAGATAGGCACACCGGGATAATAACTGAACGAACTATTTGCCAGATAATAGTCATCACCCTTGCGTGTGATTGACGGATCTGGCGCACAGCCTGACAATATCGGATTTAGATAATGCGTGGTTTTATCGTATGATGGTATTTCATCCTGACCTTCATATCTAAAATTCATGAAACGCGCTTTATTCATAGTTGCAGCAGATGTAATACTTGATATTTTCGGATTCTTCACACCCAGTAGCGGCAACATCTGCATGGCATAACGTTGCCCAAGTTCACGATAGCCCTGTGCATCAAAATGCAGATTGTCGGGACCGTTAGTCAGGCCATCTGCCTTCACCACATGAGCGGTCTTAATGGTCTGTGGCAGTTCGTCAATGATGCTGTTCATACTGACACACAACCCCTTACCACCGGCAATTACCACCTCACCTGCAATCAGAGGCACGTTTTTGGCTTTCAAACCTAAATCATTCAGCAGACGCTCATAGACCGTCTTCACCTTATTTAGCCAAGTTCTGTCGCCAGTATTTGACTCACCCTGATGCAATAGGATACCTTTTATCACACCATCCTTTTGAGCACGTTTTGCCAGGCGCAACAGATATGCATAAGGATCATCATCGTATGCCTTGAACATCGCGCGTTGCCATGCCGGAGGCGCATTCTTCACCTGTTCTGCCACATGTTCCTGCATGAACGCCTCAATCTTGCAACCACCTATTGCGACATTTATGACACCTACGCGCACCTTCTCCGGCAGATTATCCACTAATGTACGACCGAAATAATCCACAGGTGTCATACCATTCGTGCGACGACACAATGGAGGGTAAGCCTTATGCCAAGTGGCTGTCTCCGGAGCCGTCTCACAAGGAGTAAGACTGAGGAACCTATCGCTCAACCCCATGTAGTCCTGCTCCATCGGCCGGGCTGCACCTTCCATATTACTTTGCCCAAAGCAAAGGAACACATAAAAATTCTTGTCTGGCTTTTGAGCCCAACTACTGCAAGCCATAGCCAATGCCAACATCATAAAAACAATTCTTTTCATAGTCATTATTTATTTTTTATCATTTTGCCATATTTCTTGCAAAGATATATAAAAAAAACTCCACAAAACACATAATAGACATGTATTACACGCATTATGTTTATTTATAATTTCCATTTGTTTCATTATGAAAAACTAATCTCCGTGCAACATTCTTTAATTTGTAACAAATATTAATTTTGCAGGATTGAAATTTGAATATTATATCTTATATTTGTATCTGGCAAAGACTAAAACAATATAAAAACCAATGAAAGCAACACTATTTTTTGCAATACAAAGAATCGTCCCGACTTTTATTCTTCTTATTTGTATCTTCTATACTGGCACGGCAGGAACACAAAAGATTTACACCGGTGACAAACTTTCCAGTTCATTGACCTATTGCATAACGCAGGATGCCTATGGGTATCTTTGGGTAGGTACGGAACATGGGCTTAATCGGTTTGACGGATATAATTTCGTACAATATTTCCATGACGAAAAGGATTCAACAAGTATTCCTGACGATGATATTGCATCACTCTTCTACGATAGGGACGGTCAGCTCTGGGTGGGAACAAACAAGGGTCTTTGCCGATATGACCAAGAGACAAACTCATTCGTGAGATACAGAATACCTAAAGTGACACCACGAATAAGTTGTATATGTCAACGCGCTAACGGGCATCTTCTCATCGGCACCGGTGGGCATGGGCTCTTCATTTATGACAACCAAAAGAACAGGTTATTCAAAGCACTAGAAATAAAAAGATACCCTCACGATGATTTCTACACAAAACTCTTTGAAGACAGAAATGAAGACATCTGGCGTGCTTCGCACATAAACACACTGACGCACATACGGATGCGAAACGACAGACCAGCAGGGATAAAAGAGTACAGCATTAAATGCGGTGAAGTCGTGCAGTTCCTAAAAACCGATGAATCCGGCTTTATTATAGTCTGCACTCATGGCATTCTGAGGTATGATTACACTACCCGGCAATTGAACGATGCAAACTACGATCTGAGTATCATACCGATAGGTTGCAGCATACAGTCTGCCACCATAGACGTAAAAGGTGATATATGTATCGGGACATCAGGACAAGGCTCATATTACATCCCGGCAGGAACCAACAAACTAATCCTGCCTCCTATCTATAAACAGAAGAACTTCATTCAAAATGCCGATATCAATTTCATTTTTAACGATAGGAATCATAATCTTTGGTTAAGTTGTCACACAGAAGGGCTTGTGCAGGAGAATATGTCAGTAAATGTCTTTCATTCATGGAGAGAGTCAGATGCAGTAAAACCTGAGATAGCCACAGTAATAGAAGGACGGAGAGAGTTCCTGTATAACCTGCGCCAACAGTTCAACAATATGAACATTCGAACAGCGATTAATGGCGGAAATGGCATTTTCTACATTAGCGACTATGGGAAAGGTCTCATCATATATGATTCCAAAACAGGGAAGACAGAACGTCTCAGTATGTTTCAGACCTCACGAAGAAATGGCCATCTTACAAATGACTGGATAAAAACCTTCTACATTGACAGCCATAAAATGCTGTGGATTGGCACATCAAACGGCATAAGTTGTATGGACACAAAAGACAAGTCGTTCAACAAATATGGCTGGCACACTATCATGCAGGATAAGAATTGTACAGCTCTTGGCGAAGACCTTGTCGGAAACATAATTATAGGAACGGACAAAGGGCTCTATATCTATAACAGGAAAGATAACCATGTCAGTGAGTTTCCACATGCCGGACAACTGAAAAAACTGATTATATGCGGAATATTATGTGATAAGGATGGCGACCTGTGGATAAGCACATCACGTGGGATATGGCAATGGAGCCAAAGTCATTCGGAATTTATCTCCCACGTCAATGGCAATGGTCTAGTTTCAAGGGAATATATCCCGAACACCAGTTATAAGCTGCCTGATGGCAATCTATGTTTCGGAATAAGCAATGGTTTCACCGTATTCAACCCCATTGATGTCAAGCATTCCGCCTCAGATCTTGGTAAGGTATATCTCACCAATATCACTATCGGCAACAGAAGTCTAGGATGCACCAAAGACTATTATGAGGTGGACAACCACGAGGGGTGGTTCACATTGGAGTATTCACTCCTGAATTTCAAAAACACAGATGATATAACATTCCAGTACAGAGTCAATGATTCTGAAGAATGGATCAGCCTGCCGGAAGGTTCAAACATAATATCCTTCAATCACATGGAATCAGGTACCCACACCATCGAGACACGTGCATTATGCAACGGTGCATATTCTTCCGAAAATAATATCATTAAAATAAAGGTCTCTCCTCCATGGTACCTGTCCTTTTGGGGCATAATCATGCACTCTTTAATAATAATAGGTCTCATTGCTTTGGGATTCTATTTCTATGAACGCAAACGAAAGGCTGATATGGATGAACAGAAGATGCAGTTCCTTATAAATGCCACACATGATATCCGCTCACCGCTGACTCTAATTCTCGGTCCTTTGAAGAAGCTTCGTGAACGTATCAGTGATGCCGAAAGCCAGAATGATATAAGAACGATTGACAGTAATGCCCAACGTCTGTTACAGCTCGTGAACCAGATTCTTGACGAACGCAAGATAGACAAGAATCAAATGCGGTTAAAATGTCAGGAAACTGATATCGTATCATTCATTGGCAGGATATGCCATCTGTACGAATACCATGCACTGGAACGGAGAATAACATTCTCCATTGAGCCGAAAGAAAAACACATAATGGCATGGATTGACCACATAAACTTTGACAAAGTGGTGAACAACCTTCTGTCCAATGCTTTCAAATACACTTTTGATGGCGGAGAAATATCTGTACGGATTTTCACCCAACACACAAAAAAGAAAAAACAAGATGTCGAAGAGTTCGTGATGCAAATCATCGATAACGGAATGGGATTGAAGACAGAGAATCCTGAACGGCTCTTCGAACGCTTCTATCAAGGCGACAACATACGGGAATATCATGTCGAAGGTACTGGTATCGGACTGAATCTCAGCCGTGCTATTGTCAACATGCATGGTGGAACCATCACTGCAGCTAACCGAAGCGACGGCATTCGAGGCTCGGTATTTACCGTATCCATCCCTTTGGGTAATGCTCACCTGAAACCGGAAGAGATAGAAGAAAACACTCTGACACAAGAGACAGATAAAGAGGTAAAGCCTACTTCCAAGAAACAGGCAAGCCGACATTTCCGCATACTCATCGTGGATGACGATATTGAAATCAGTGATTACATCAGCAACGAATTATCCACATGGTATCGTTTCACTGCGGCACAGAATGGTCGGGAAGCATTGCAATTATTGTTCACTGAACAATATGACCTTGTCATCAGTGATATTATGATGCCACAGATGGACGGCATCGAACTGCTTAAAAACATTAAGGGTAACGTCAATATCAGCGATATTCCTGTCATACTGCTGACTTCCAAATCAGATGCTGCTCACCGACTCGAGGGATTGAAGAAAGGGGCTGATGCATACCTCTCCAAACCATTCAACATGGAGGAACTTCACATCCTCATTGACAACCTCGTGGATAATGTCCGCCGCTTACGAGGTAAATACTCCGGTGTACAGAAAGGCAATGGACAGATTGAAAATATCGATGTAAAGGGCAATAACGACCAGCTCATGGAACGCGTCATGTCATGTATTAACAAAAATCTGACAAATTTTGATTTCAATGTCGAACAGCTCACACATGAGGTAGGTATCTCACGCGCACAGCTGCATCGCAAAATGAAGGAAATAACGGGCATTTCTACAGCCGATTTTATTCGCAATCTCCGTCTTGAACAAGCTGCACGCTTATTGAAAGAGGGAAAAATCAATGTTAGCCAAGTGGCATACAGCGTCGGATTCAACAATCAGACGCACTTCTCCACACTCTTCAAAAAGCATTATGGTATGACACCAACAGAATATGCTTCGCATAGGTGACAGTCGATTGCGTCTTCTGCCATCGCGACTCGGCATAATCTAACGTGAGTTCGATGAAGATAAGGTAAGCAGAGGTCATTAACGAGCCAGAATGAAACGGTTTTCAACTGTGTAAAAATCGCCTTTATCCATACTATACCTTAAAGTCGCGCAATCGATGCCTCGGTGTCAAAAGGTCAGAGCCTCCAACTTGTCGCGATGATTTACTCAAATGATCACGATGATTTGCCTAAATGATCGCGATGATTTACCCAAATCATCGTGATCATTTGGAGGCTCCGAGCGGAAGAGGACGAGGCAAAGATGGGAAAACCCCGATTTACTGACAATTACAAAAAGAGTTTTCATCGAATTTACGTTAAATAAATTTGATTTCCGTCTTCGTTGTTCAATGCTTTTGGAATGTTGAAATGTTTATTAATATTCATGCAACAAAAAAAAATCGAAAGTCAAGATTTTCATCTTACTTTTGCAATATCAAATTAGTTTTCTGTTAATAGATTAGAATTATTTAGTTAGTATGTTTGGAAAAAGGCGCGTAGTGATTACGCGCCTTTTTCAGTTTCTCACATTAGATAGAACTTATCTTTCTATCTTGCGGATTGTACCGTCTGGATTATAATGCATCTCATCCACTATGACGCTACGACGATAATTACCGCCTGAAGGGAGCGTACCGTCATGAGTAAAGAACCAACTTTTGCCTTTGAAGTCGGCTATGCCTGGATGAGTGGTAAAACAGTTTGTACTGTTGCCATCAATTATACCACGATATTCCCATTTGCCACTTTTAATGTCTGTGGTAGTACAATACTCTATCATTTCCGGTTTCGTACCGACACCGGCATAAACGAGATAATACAAACCATTGCGCTTGTATATCCATGGTCCTTCAATAAAGCGAGGAATATCCAAAACCTTTATTTCACCGGCAAGTTCAATCATATTCTCCTTGAGTGGAACTATCTTGCAGCTGCCATTTCCCCAAACCATATATGCCTGTCCGTCATCATCCACGAAGACAGATGGGTCTATATCATCCCAGCTATGTGGTTTATCTGTTGTCATCTCATTCGTGATAAGAGCCTTTCCGATAGCATCACGGAACGGACCTGTAGGGCTGTCTGCCACAGCGACACCTATACACATACCACCCTTGCTCTCGGCATCGGCATTATGCCCCATGGCAACATACCAATAAAATTTACCGTTGCGTTCCACACACTGGGCAGCATAAGCATCGCCACCGCCCCATGGAGCAAATGTCTGCGGAGAGAGACAGACGCCATGTCTCTTCCAATGCTTCATATCACGAGTAGAGAACACTTGCCAGTCTGCCATCACATAGTTGGTAGCATGAGTTGATGCAACGTCGTGTCCTGTATAAAGATAAAGAGTGCCATCATGTACCAGCGGAGCCGGATCGGCAGTAAATGTCTCCTTGAACAATGCACGTGACGGATTTGCATCCGATGAGAATGTGAGCCAATCCACTTCCACCTCTGCATCTGTAGCAGACTCAACAGTGAGATCTACCACGCCCACAGGCGAAGCCTTTATCGGTGTTATCACTTCTGTCCAATCTTTAGAAGGCTTTATGATTATTTTTGCTAGAACCTCATCATTCGCTTTGAGTATGAGAGTAGCCTTTTTTGCTACTTTTGCATAAGTGCGTACTGCCCGAAGAGGAGTATTGCCAAAATCAACGCGATTGTACCTCACCCAACTGCCACGATGAGAGAAGACAGTCTTCCAACCCTCAAAATAGTCCTTTGTGTTCAAATATTCAGTCTTAATATCATCCGAGGCTGCGCTATACCTATCAATCTGCACATGCTGACGGGCATTTGTAATACCCACCCCACGGCGCGTAGCAATGACCTTCTGTATCGTACCGTCAGGATTGAAGAAAAGAGAATCGACACAGGCACTGCGGTTTTTATCAAACTTTGGAGAATAGGCATTTGTATGATAGAATAGATACCACTGCCCGTGATACTCTACAATAGAATGATGATTCGTCCAGCATCCCGGAGTTTCATCCATGATGACGCCCTTAAACTCAAACGGACCAAGTGGAGAATCACTCATGGCATACGCCAGTTTTTCGGTTTTCTCTTTCACCCATGGGAATGTTAGATAGTATTTTCCGTTATGCTTAAAGGCGAAAGGACCTTCCTTAAAGCCTTTCGGCAATGTCACATCAAAGCGTACAGGTTTGCCGATGATGGAAGTCATTGAATCGTTGAGTTCTGCTCCGACCAGGCCTCCGCCACCCCAGTAAAGATACATCTTGCCGTTGTCATCCTGAAGCACACAAGGGTCTATACCGAACACACCCTTTATTGGTTCCTCACGCGGAGTAAAACGTCCAAAAGGACGGTTGTTCTCTGCAACACCAATATTGAAACCACGACGCTCTCCACCCGGCTGTGCTGGGAAGAAGAAATAATACTTTCCATCACGTTCAATACAGTCTGGTGCCCACATGGAATACGAGCCCTGTTTCACCCAAGGCACATCCTTATCGCTGAAAGCCACGCCCATATCACTCCAGTTATTTAGATCGCCAGCAGCCATAAACACATGATAATCCTCCATGCGGAACCATGCATTGGAATCATTTTCATCAATGGCTTTGATGTCGTGCGAAGGATAGAGGCACAAACGGTCGCCAAACACACGTGCCGTAGGGTCAGCAGAGTATTGACCCGAAATAATAGGATTCTGTGCATAACAAGCAGCACTTGCCACAAGCACTCCTAATAAAAGAATTAGTTTTTTCATAGTCATAAAGTTAATTATCAATTATTCATTATTTATTATTTATTATCATCGTATAACCGTCACGTGGTTTAAGATTAACAGTTATAGGCTTACGTCTAAGAAACGACAGATCTATTGTAATCTGTTTTTCGCGGTCTTCACCATTTAAGGCTGCCACATACCATGAATTACCCTTACGGCGGGCGATAACAATATCTCTGCCCGGATAGCCGCCAATGAGTTTTGTATCGTCCCATGCCACAGGAATGTTACGCATAAAATCCTGTTTTTCTTTCGGCAAGGACAGAAAACCCTCAGGGCGGTCTGCCCAATGCTGGATTGCCGACTCAAAAATGACAGCAAGAGCCAGTTCATGCTCATCTGTAGTGATATGCGGATGCTGTGAGTTCGTAAAGGCTACAGGTGTATAATCCATCGGCCCGACCACATTACGTATAAACGGCAATGTACAGTTCAGACGGGCAGCAATAGGAGTCATACGCGGAGAGTTATTATATTGCTCCGCCCCAAATACTGCTTCCATCGAAATAAGGTTTGGATATGTCCGGCTCCAGCCACGCGGAATGGTACAGCCGTGGAAATCAACCATCATCTGCATTGATGCAGCATCCTTAAGGATGTCGAGATAATAGTTCATCATATTCTGTTTGTCGCTCTCAAAGAAATCCACCTTGACTCCGGCAAAACCCATCTCCTTCAGCCAGCGAAACTCCTTCATACGGCTTTCATGCGAAATCATCCTATCACGCGGTGTACCCATCACGCGCGTATGCTCACCACCGGAATTATACCACAAAAGCGGTTTCACCCCGCGCGATAGGGCATAGGTAGCCGCATCACGCAATGTACCGCCATTCGTCATCTGATCCCATTCCCAATCGAACAAGACATACTCCCAGCCCATTTCTGCGGCAAGGTCAACATATCGGCAGCATATCTGATAGTCTTTCGTACCACGGTTATATGCCCAATACACCCACGAAGCACGACCAGGTTTTATCCACGACGCATCCCCGATGCATGACGGAGGGCACACATCTTCCACGAGTGTTGACTCAACTATTGTAGCCAGACTGCCTATTATCATCACACGCCATGGCGACTGCCAGGCATCGCAAAGTGTCGGTTGTGAATGTCCCGTATTGTTACCCTCCCACTCAAATGGGAAAGCGACATGATAGGAAGCGCCCTCGCTACGCAGATGCGTTGCACAGCAATGACGGTCTATATCTGCTTCACTCAGCAACATCCATTTCTCTCCTGCCCTTGCAAGTAGTGGGAATCCCCAATGTCCGTCAACAAAACGTGTAGAAACAGGGTAATCCCCCTCATAACACGTAATATAACGCTGCTGCCAACGAGAAGAAGTCTCAGAAAGGTCAAAGTCTGTATATTCTGCCGTCAACCTGTCACCCTTCTGCGACTGTGGCAAGGCATATCTGAAGCACACACCATCGTTGTATGTTCTTACGATAATCATAAGCGGTTTGCCATGCTCATTATTAAACAGGACAGAGAGTTCATTGGCATGATTCTCACGCACACTGCGTTTTCCATGAATAGCGATATAAGACTCGTCTATTTTTCTTTTCTTATATGAGTCCTCCGACAGATGGGCATACGACTCGCCATTGCACTCCACCCCAAGTTTTACTGATGTCATCTTCTGACCGCAATAATAGACGGATAATGCCGTCATATCCTGTGAATCACACGTAATGACGGCTTTCAGTTTGCCATTTGGCGATTTTACTGCCTGCGCAACACACAGGAGAGTTACGAAAAGAGAAACAGTCAAAATCAATGAACGCCGCATACATTAATCTTCCTTAAGATTCCATTTTGAGTTATCGCTGTCTGCATCGAATATGCCAAGCGTAGGCGTGCTATCAGCGATGGAGATAAGAGCCAAAGGCTCTGTTGTGCCAGGTACTTGGCGAGGCATAATACGATAAGTGCCGTCAGTGAGTTGCTCAATGCGCCACAACTGCTCCGGTGCACCGGTAAACACAGGCACTGTTATGACCTCGCGTTGTGAAGTTGCAGCCAGGGCACGTTCCGTTCCCTCAATGACAATCTTAAAATATGGTGCATCCAGATATCCGCCAGCCTCTGGCACTGGCACAATCTGCCACTTCTGATGAGGACGGAACATATAGTCGCCCATTCTAACTGCAATATCGCTTTCCGGCCATGTAGCCTTTACGTCATCCAAGCTCTGGAAAGGAATCTGTTTAAGAGGCTCTTTATTGTCGCGCATAAACCAGCGACGTCCCTGCACATCCTGACGGATGAAATCCACAGCGAGTTCAAGGGCATAGCCACGCCTCTCCGACTCTATCCAGAACTTACCACCATTAAACTTCTTTCCAGCCACTGGCCAACCGTTACGCCACAGCAATGGGCGGATGTCAAGCACGCTGTATCCACTACGCGCATAGTCTGCCTCAAAATGGCAAGACATCTTTTCAACTCCCTTTTCCATTACGATACGACCGAAATGCCCCGGACCGGTCATGCCTCCACCGGCTGCGATGAGCATCTTACCGCCACCTTTCAACATATCACGTCCGACATTATCAAGATATGGACCTGTGATGCTACGCGAGCGCCCCACCACAATATTATATGTAGAGTTCACACAGTCGCAACAGGTGCCATGCGTACCGAGCAGATAATACCACCCATCATGATAAATAAGGTCGGAAGCCTCACAATCTATCGCAATATCAACAGCCTTATTTCCCTCAATACGACGGCCGGTAGTAGGGTCAAGTTCCACCAAACGAATAAAACCGAAATATGTTCCGTACGACATCCATAGGCGACCGGTAGTAGGGTCTAGCAAAAGTCCCGGGTCAATGGCATCACAGTCCTCATCATTCTCTGACCAAGCCACCATTATCGGGTCTGAATATTTGAAATCAGGAGATTTTGGATCTAAGGTCTTATTCCACATTGTAAAGATAGTACCTTTATGGCCACCACCAAGACCGCCACCCGTAGCACCATATACCACTAAATAGCGATCTCCAATTTTTATGGCATCAGGTGCGGCGCCACCACCGGGACGTACCGCCCCAGAATGCCATGACCAACCATCATCCGAGATAAGACCACCGCCACCAGTACCGAATGTATAATATTTCCCCTCACACTCCTGCACCGTAGAAGGGTCGTGAATAAACGGTTCACCTATTTGTGCCTCGCATACACAGCTCATTGCCATGCTTACCATCAAAACAAATATCTTTTTCATTTGAATTATCTTTATTTAATGATTTAATTTTCCACACTAACGGACAATAGTAAAGTTTTTCACCGGCTGTCCTTTCTCATCAATGAAACGAGCACAGAAATCGCTCATACCAGGACCATTTATGACAGCACAACGCAATATATTACGTCCTTTCTTCAAAGTTATACGTCCCGACATGCCGTCATCAGCCACCATACGGCGGTCGCCCGAAAGCATCAACACTTCCTCTCCATTGAGCCACCACATAGACGCTCCATTTGAACCCACAGCAAGGCGTACGTTAGGAATATCATTCTCACAGTCAATCACAGTCACTCCCCAGAACAACACTCCATACATCTGTTTGTCAAGACAACTTGCAAAACGGAACAACTTCACATTATACAACTTACTATCATACTGATGCCAAGCGAGTTTCTGGACTTCGTTCTTAATTTTAGGAGGAGCCATCTGGCGACGGAAGTCAATTGGGCCTTCCTGCTTTTCTTCTATTTCAACGGTGGCTTTTACAACTTGACCATTCTTTGGGATGATTGTCATCTGCTTTGCAAAATATTCTTTTCCAAAGACACCGCGAAGATATGTATCTGTAAATACTGTATTACTGCGATTTGGTTTGCTTATCGGTTCGAGCAATGTCCAACGACGAATAAAACCATTTTCATCTGGAGTTGCAATTGCTTCTGTAGCAGGGGCGAAATAATCACTCAGTTGTGGCTGATGAAACCACATCCTATAGTTTCCACTCAAATGAAGGAGTGAGAAAATATAAAGCAATCCATCATAATATACATCATAGTAGCCATCTGAATATTTCTTTAGTTTCATATCCCAAAGATGACGTACAAGGTCTTTACTATACTGATTATCTGTCATTAGACTTGCAGTTGCCGCAGTAGCCACGAGACCTATAGAGTGACGCAACACTTGTTTCCCTCCTGCAGGCATGATAAAGTTTGGTTTTCCTCCATCATGAGCATATTGATCCGGAAATGTCGTAATTCCTTGAGCGCAAAGTGTAGTCTGAAACTTATCAGCGTACGCCTTTTGCCACTGGCGATCCTTACCATACCACACAAAGTCCATTGCAATATTCATTGGCACGCGCCATGAATCAAAATGGAATTCAGATACCATTGCAGGCCTTCCACCAAATCCGGGGAAACGTGTTGCCTTCCCTTCAAAATCAGTATTATCTGGATTTATACCTGTCTTTTCATCGCAACATTTGTGCAGATAAGCACGAGCATTATCTGCCAGTTGGCGATAAAGCCCCTCACGACCATCCTGTGCTGACTCTGCCCAAATCTCATAGAAAGCAGGAAGATTATATGACGGGTCCGAGAATTTATATCCATTTTTATCAGGTGTGAAACAGATAATTTTATGCTCCATATTTATAATGCTATACACTCCGTCAGAGCCGTCTTTAGAGAATATGGTATTCAAAAGCATTTGTGCTTCTTTCAAATAGTTAATCTCTCCATCATTACCCCAGCGACGTGATGCAAGCAAAAGGTCTGTTATGAAATACAATTCGCCATCACAAGCAGAGCCTTGTGCAAGCTTTGTACCATCTCTCTTACAATGCCATGCGAAAAACCCCTTCATAGGACCTTCCTTATGCATCATGTATTCTTTTGACCAACGCCAAATGCGATTGAAAATATCTTGTTTATTCAGTTGTACAGCCACCATCATTCCATAAGATTGTCCTTCTGTACGAACATCCTTATTCTTCACATCTGCCACATATCCCATCTTATCGCCTACGTTCTGATAAGCACGATTCGGACCTTCAAACACTTCATAATAGGCAGCTTCAATCTTTGCATTGATTTCGTCTATGCTATAGCCTAATTCTTTGAAATAATTGCGTTGCGCATTCATCGGGATGCAGAACATGATGCAACAACAAGCAATCACAAGTGAATAAAATTTATTTTTCATCTTTTATATTGTTTAAAAAGTTCACCATCTTCTGTAAGTTTTCTTTTGAGTACATTTTAAAACCATGTCCTCCACCCTGCACTATGTTTATCTCAGCTTTCACGCCTGCCTTTGTCAGTTCGTCATACAGTTCTTGTCCTTGACAACAAGGCACCACATTATCGTCTGTCCCATGGAAAATGATAAACGGAACATCATTCTTATCAATATATGTTATCGGACTGATAGCCTTGAACAGCGATGCATATTCGTCTGCATAATCCTTACCTACGAGAGCTTCTTCCGGTGTATTGCCCCACTTACGCGGCTCATCACAATTCATACGGAACATATCTATCGGACCAGACCAATCACACACCGCATTCACACAACTGCATTCCGTGGTATGATTGCCCAAGTCGCCCTCCAGTTCCTTTACTTTAGCGGATGTGCCGGTGAGCGATGCCAAATGCCCACCTGACGAAAAACCAGAGATAGCAATAAACGACTTGTCAAAATGATATTTCTCTGCTTCGCCACGTACAAAACGCACGACAGCTTTCACATCATTTATCTGTGCTGGGAATTTTGCATCCATACTGCTGCGGTGGTTTGGTGTCACCACGGCATACCCTGCATCCAGTAATGCCTGACAAATAGTACCGAGGTCTGCCATTCCCTTTGAAGAATTGCTAAACCACGCACTGCCATAAATATGTATCACTACCGGATAGGCATCTTTCTTCACTTTCGGAAGATATATGTCAAGGGTATGATAAGCCTCACCATCCCCGACATAATTCACATCTGCGAATTTCTCTGAGCAACTCACCTCTACTTTCGGCATCTGGAAACCACCAAAATTCTGTGCATCACAGCCAAGCCCCACAAGCATGGCCAATGCAAAAAAAATCTGTTTTTTCATAGTAACGTTTTATCTAATAATTAAACAATTCATCATGTCCGATGCGGACGAATACAGGGATATGGTCTGGACTCACAGGCAATGTCACCGTCTGCCCACCATCATAATACGTGCCTGTCCACAGATCGCGCCATCCCCCATTGCTCCGTGGCAGGTATGTTGACCACACCGATGGGCTCTGCTCTAAAATAGGATTCACCAACAGGGCTGGTCCGAACATATATTCAGTCTGTTGTCTCAAAGCCTTTTCGTCATCAGGGAAATCAAACACAAGCGGTCGCATCATGGTGTATCCTTCCTTAGAGACCATCCTTGCAACAGAAAGTATGTATGGCATTATCCTATACCGTAACTTTATCGCCTCCACAAAACGCCGTTCTGTATCATTACTGTATTTCCAAGGCTCCGTTTCCGATTGATAGCCATGCACACGCATCAACGGAAGAAATACGCTCGTCTGAATCCAGCGTATCATCCTCTCCTGATATTCTTTATTTGTGTATTGGTCATACGGGCGGAAGAAACCACCGGCATCGTATGTCCACCACGGAAGTCCAGTAGATGTTAGTCCAAGTCCCGCAACAATCTGTCGGCGTAAGGTCTCCCAGTCGTTGCCGACATCACCTGACCATACCGCCACACCATACTTCTGAATCCCCTGTGATGCACTTCGGGTAAGTATGAACGGATGTTCCTGCACGGTCTTTAGACTGTTATACACGTTTTCATTGACTTTCAATGAAAAGATATTCCTAACATCTTTTCCGTCAACAGTATTATGGTTCACACGCCTACCTGCAAGGTCATCGTTTTCTGGTTCGGTAGCATCCTGCCACCAGGCATCAACACCAAGTGAAGCAATCCTTTCCAGCTGTGCCTTGCAATAGAAATCTGCAGCATCCTGATTGAAGAAGTCCACCCAGTCAGTTCCGTCTATATAATACCCTTTTGACTGCATCTCTTTCCCCAACGTACTGTTTCTGTCTATTCTCGCCCACACTGATAGCATCAGACGGATGCCCATCCTGTGCAGTTCGTCCGTCATCGCTTTCGGGTCAGGATAGTATTCCTCATCAAACTGCATAGCGTTCCATCCGTGTTTCCCCCACCATTGCCAATCCTGAACAATCACGCTCAGCGGTATATCGCGCTTCTGAAATTCACGGGCGGTTTCGATAATCTCCTGTTGGGAATGATAGCGTTCCCTGCAATGGATATACCCGAAAGCCCAATCTGGAAGCGCTGGCACATCACCTGTTAGATGGCGATATTCTGCAATCACCTCATCAGCATTTCCGATAAATACAGTATAATTGACGGATTTTGTCTCTGTTGAACACCATGTCGTGGTGTTATCCACCCTACGCCAATAAAGTTTCGGTTTATCACCACGCGCACCACGCACCTCAATACGGTGTGTGCCTTTCGTCAACGCTCGAATCACCGAACTTGTAGGTGGAAGCCATACATTATTCACATCGAAAATCACCCTTCCGTCAATCTTTAGGTAATGTTTACGTGCCATCTTCTGCCCCACATCCAAAAGCAACGAATATTCTCCATTTGCAGGAATCTTTATCTCTGCATCAAAAACAGTATATTCTCTGCGTTCTTTCTTGTTGCCTTCAGTTGTAGTGGCATTCACAAGTTCCGCCTTTCCTGCCACCTCTTTGGTTTCATGTAATTCAGTCACATTCTCGGCAGGGTTGAAATCGGTCATACCGTCATTGTTCCATAGCAGACCATATCCTTTATTTGACAATATCAGCGGAACAGATATCTGTGTATTTACCTGTGTTAGCCGTCTTGTTAGACCTCTCACATTAAGGTATCCATCCTGGAACTGTCCTGTGCCAAACAGATATTCGTCTTTTGGAGACACAAACTTCTGTATACCGTCCTTAATGCTGTTCCCGGAAGTGGCAAGCACCACCTGTCCCTTTGCATTCTTGAAAGTAAGGTTTCCGGTCTTCGGATTATAGACGACTTTCATCTTTCCTGTCGTCCATTCGTTACGGCCATCCATAGACGGCACATCATATCTGATGTTCACAGCTGATTCTGACAATATTGTTACGGTAGGTCTTTGTGCTACCGAGACAATAACGACGACTATAGAGAATATAAAGAATATCGTCCTGTGCATAGTCATACACCTTGTTCTACTTAAACATCCACCAGTCAAACTCAAACAGGTCTTTACCCTCGCCCTTGAAGCAGAAATACAGGTCGTGCACTCCACATGCGCCTTTTATCTTGCATTTCTTCACCGTAAAGTCAGCAGAAGGCTCTATTTTCAGTTCGCCGATTATATTTCCGCCCCTGCTATCTAAACGAATCTCTATTATTGAGGTTTTGTTACCTTTCACCGATGCCGAAAACATCTTTGCTTTCTTTCCGAAATCTACGCCTTTCAGCATCAAGCTTTCATCATTGTCAATATTGCAGACCGTTATCTTTCCACCTTTTTCTTTCGTCTTTAGACCATAGCCCCATGCCATTGTCTCGGCTTCCACCTTTCTGTACGGGCAGAACGTACCCACCTGCTCGTTGACATTATCTTTCCAGTAAGGCACTTCGCTGATACTACCATCTGCATTGTATTTCATCTCTGCAAACGACACGCTACGGCGTTCATGGTGTGTAGGGGTCTCTATCCTCAGCAAATCGTAATTCAGTCCAAATACGTAACTCTTCCCCTTATAGTCAATGATTCCCGGATGATTGCCCCGTGTGCGTGGCGTGTGATTCATAACATGGCCTTTATATTCCCACGGACCTTCCGGTGATACACTCATAGCATAGCCTATGCCTTCAGGACAGCATGTCGAGGCAAAAGCAAGATAATAATGTCCGTTGCGCTTGTAGAACCACGGGCCTTCTTGATAGTCTTCTATATGCGGATGTCTAATTATCTCTCCGCTATAGGAAATCATATCATCATTGAGCTTCACATGATACAGGTCTGGATTGCCCCAGTACATATATGCCTGTCCGTCATCGTCAACGAACACTGTCGGGTCTATATCGTTCCAATGCTCCCGTTGCCACACTAAGGCATGACCTAAAGGGTCGTGAAACGGACCGTAAGGTGTGTCTGCCACCAGCACACCGATACCGTTTCCGTGTATCGGACAATACATATAAAACTTTCCATTACGTGCCACCACCTGCTCTGCCCACGCACCATTTGTCTTGTCCGTCCACTTAAAGTCTTTCAGCGATGCCACCGCACCATGGTCAGTCCAGTTCACCATGTCTGTAGAGGTGTATAGCAACCAGTCATACATCTTGAAGCCGTCAGCATCATCCTCATCATGGGTCGTATAAAGGAACACCGTATCATTATACACCATCGGTGCAGGGTCAGCAGTATATTTAGTCTGCACTATCGGGTTCTGTGCGACACAGCAACAACCCACTGACATAAACAAAATAACAACAGCAAATTTCTTCATTTCCTTATTTCCTTGTTTTAGGTTATACAGCTTTCAAACAGCTTACAATATATTGCAAAGATAGCAAATCGTGGAATAAATAAAGAAGATGCCCGACATTATTTTTGCCGAGCATCCTCTTTAGATTTATGGTTCTATGCTTTGTTATTACTCACCTGCAAGACCGTCTGCAAATCCTGCATAAGCGTGCTTACGGTAGTAACCTTCATCCCAAAGACCGATAGGCTCACCTGCGCGCCAGCCACTTCCTGCTGGAGAGTCAGTAACAGCCCATACACAGATGCCCCACTGCTGATTCACTGGGATTATCTCGAGATACTTCTCAACGATAAACTTGTAGAAGTCAGCCATTTTGTGGTAATATGCCTCGCGCGTTTCCTTGTCAAGTTTATTTATATCAGCTGTCATCATTGCATGACCTTCTGCATCAGCGATGCCCATGTCAAGTTCTGAAACACGTACATATTTACCCGTTGCAGCGAGGAGTTTGAACATCTCAACGATTTTATCCTCCTGTGCTTTCTGCTCTGTTGGATTCAACTTATATGTAACGTGCATCTGAGTTCCGATACCATCAATAGTAATCTTATCCTCACCATTCACGTCAGCTTCCCACTCGTCAATCATAGCAATAAGTCCCTTGCACTTATCAAGATTATACTCCAGATTATAGTCATTGACAAAGAGCTTTGCATCCTTACCATTAGCATGCTTGCGAACGATCTGTGCTGCTACGCGACCATACTCCTTACCCAAATAATCCTGCCAGTAGAAGTTATTGTCTCCACCTTCTCTATCACCAGACTTCAGTTCGGAAGGCACTATATCAGACATTGGCTCGTTAACCAAATCCCATGCCTTAACCTTATCGCCGACAGCATCCATCATGCCGTTAATCCAGTTTGTGAGAGCCCAAGTGAGAGTATCACGCTTCTCTTCCGGAGTAAGTGGAATAGTACCACCTGACTCTTTCTCAATCATGAAACTGATATTGTCAAAGTAGAACTCTGTCTGCTTCTTGTTCTTCGCAAGGTTGAACGCAACACTTTGGAAAGCATCCGTCATGCTGGCATCTGTAGTAACAACTGACTCATAATGCTGCCATGCCGGAGTGAATGAAGGAGAACCGATACACATATAATGAATATAAGCTCCCGGTTCACCATGACTCTGCGTGTCACAATCTCCAGGGATAGAAGAACGATAATCGAAGCTTACCTTAATCTTCGATCCTACTGGCACTGCCTTTGGAACACGGATAAAGAACTGTGTAGCCCAGTCGTCCTGACCAGCACCATCAGCAGAAACAAGCTTGATACCACGTGACCCATCCATACCTACGCCATCAAAGATGGTAGAAGCATGAGGACCACCACTTGTAGGCTCTGTCGTGAAGAAGCAACTTACGTCACTGCCTTCAAGGTCACCATTCTTGAGCTGCTCTTCCCAGTACTTAATTGGGTCGTCACCACCCTTTTCAGTATAGATTACAACATTATCAAAATAGAAGGTTGTCATCTTCTTGTTCTTTGCAAGGTTGAACGCAATAGTCTGGAAATTATCCGTCATACTGGCATCCGTAGTTATATCTGCAGAGAGATGTTTCCATTCTGTAGTAAATGTAGGGGAACCGACACATGCCCAATGGATGTAGTTACCCGGCTCGCCATGAGACTGCGTATCACAATCTGCAGCCTTGTCTGCCTTATAGTCAAACTCTACATGCAGTTTCGTACCCACAGCGATAGGGCGCTCCATACGGATAAAGAATTGTGTAGCCCAATCATCCTGACTTGCTCCGTCAGCTGATACCAATTTCACACCACGAGAACCATCCACACCGACACCATCAACGATGGTTGATGCGTGAGGACCACCCGTAGTAGGCTCAGTTGTGAAGAAGCAGCTTACGTCATCACCTTCCATATCGCCATTCGTAACAAGGTGCTCAACCTTAACTTCCTTACCTACCTTGAAACTGATGTTATCAAAATAGAAGGTTGTCATCTTCTTGTTCTTTGCAAGGTTGAACGCAATAGTCTGGAAGTCATCTGTCCATTCTGCACCACTCTTACCCTCAAATACGAAGTGTTTCCAAGCTGTACCGAATGTAGGACTACCTATACATGCCCAGTGCTTATAGTTACCAGGTGTGGTATGTGCCTGAGTGTCGGCAGAAACATTGTCAAGACTTGCCTTATAGTCAAACTCAACACGGATGTTTGTTCCCGTCTTGATTGCATCAGGAATCTTAATAAAGAACTGTGTAGCCCAGTCATCCTGACCTTCTCCGTCAGCTGATACAACCTTGATACCACGTGAACCATCCTTACCTGCACCATCAGAGATGACAGAAGGATTAGGACCGCCTGTAGTTGGTTCGGTAGTGAAGAAGCAACTTACGTCATCACCTTCAAGGTCACCGTTTACTATCACCTCTTCCCACTTAATAATCTTACCTTCAGCCTTTTTTACTCTTCTGCTGAATGGATTCTCCGCCTTTACAGGCACCACTTTCTTATCAGCAATCAAAGCATTCAGATACTCCAAATTCTGCTGTGAATGCCAAACAAGTGTATGACCATAGACACTCTTTTCGTTTTCAGTTGCAAGATTTGTAAAATCCTGAACTGTAGAGAAATTCATGTCACCATTTTTATCCACGATAGAAGCATACTTGAATGAGTTGCCCGTAACAAGCTCTTCAAAGTTGGCAAGGCTAAGAGCATAATCCAAGCCCTGGCTATTGAAAGAAGCTGCATCAGTACCACCACCAAGCTTGAAATTAGGATACTTATTGTGATCTACATAATCCTTCAGGTCAGCATAGTCGTTCAAATACTCATATTCTGGACCACGATTAGGATTACCTGCACGGAAAGTATCTTCGTCAAAGAAATCGGCACAGCCCGTAAAGCACAAGCCGACAGTCAAAGTCAATATTGAAAATAATATCTTTTTCATATTCTTAAACTTTTAACATTATTCATTTCCATACTTAGAAGCGAATTCTTCAACCTTAACACCACGGTCACGCCATACAAGGATGTCCTTGGTCTTAACTGTTATGCCATCGCCGAAATCTATGGTATAATCAAGAGTCATACGGTCACGGTCCTTGTTGTTCCATGACTTCTTCTCTGCCTTTTCTTCATAGACACCTGTGCCACTTGCCTTTACGCCTTCTGTACCGCTGGTAATAACAGCATTGTCATTAGCATCAAATGTCACGATGAGACTGCAGGTCTTGGTCTCTGTACCGACAAGCACAGAAACAGGATAGTTGATTGAATTCAAAGAGCGTGTAGTGATACCATACAACGTCTCATCCTTCTCAACACCTTGTCCTCCACGAACCACGGTAGTGGTCTTGCCACCAACAGTGATTTGATCCTCACCACGGCGCTGATAGTTTGCATCGTACTTACACATATACTTCACAAGGTAGAGCACATAGTCCATAGGAGCCTCACCCCACTTTGTATAGTCTGTACGTTTAGGTGTAGTGCCTGCCTCCAATGGAGTGCCTGTGAGCACGCGGTCTGCACCAGTCTGTGACTGAATCACGAGAGGAATAACGTATGTGTTTTCCACTGACTTAGGGTCATTGAAGAAAGCATCTGTAAACTCTACATCCACGGCACCTCTCATTGAGCCGTCAATAGCAATTGTATTGCTGCCGAGCTTGTAGTAAGTCTCCGGCATTGGCTTAACGAGATAAGGAGATGGAACATCGAAATAAACATTGTCCACCAGACTGTTATCAACAGCTATCTGGAGCTTAATGTCTCTTCCGCTGTATGCACCGCCCATAGTTGCATATATCTTGCACTTATGCGCATTGTCCAGACTTGTATCATAATCATCCTCACCCATCACAAGAGTACGGACAGGATTCTGGTAAGCGAAGTAAACGCTCACACCACCCTCAAAGTCATCGAAAGTGGAATCACCATTCTTACAACTTGTAAAACCGAGGGTTAAAAGTCCGGAAAGAGCTAATAAAAATATCTTTTTCATATTCTTGAATTTTTATCATTTATATCTAAACTTTTATTACCGCCAGCCATCATTCTGTTTCAGATTACCAAACTTCATAATCTCAGAATAAGGTATCGGACCATAGATGCTGGTACCAGTGTAAGCACGCGGATCAACTTCAATCTTCTTGTAGATAAGGGCACCGGATGATGCATCCTTGGAAATCTCCATTCCACCTGCAGTAGCTGTCAGTTCTGGAAGGATATTCTCTGTTGTGCTCCAACGGCGAAGATCATAGAAGCGATGTCCCTCGAAGCAAAGCTCAATACGACGCTCGTTACGAATCAGCTCACGCATTTTAGCCTTATCATTAGCATCCGCAATGTCTTTCAAATATGGGTCGTTAGTATTAGCACAAATGCCTGCACGCTCACGGATTTTCTTAATCACCTGATAAGCAGATCCGCAACCACCTTGTTCACCCGTTGGTCCATAAGCTTCGTTACAAGCCTCAGCATAGTTAAGGAAGATCTCCGTGTAGCGGATACGTGCCACATAGTGATTCTGATTAGTACCAGTATTCAGGTTGATATCATCACGCAAAAGCTTACGCAGATAGTAACCTGTACGTGTAGATTTCTTATTTTCCCTGTTTAGAGCGTCAGCATTATCTCCATAGACACCTGTAACGATTGTCTTACCTTCGCTACCCTGAGTGCTCTCATTGAGAACCACATACAGAGCAAGACGTGGGTCACGACCAACATACGGGTTCTTTGGATCATAGCCACTATTATTATCAGAAATTGGATAACCATTCAGCATAGGGAACGCATCAACGAAATTCTGAGTAGGGTTCACGCGACCATTACCAAGGATTGATGGAGGATAGTTGTCACTCTCAAGAGTATTGATGTTCTGCACATCACCGCGCCAGATTATCTCTTTTGGATCTTTAACGGCTGTAAGGTTCTTCAGTTCATCCTTATTGCAATAGTAAGTGTGACCATTAGGGTCAAGACCATTTATGCCACCAATATGCTTCAACACAGCAGCAGCAGCTTGTGCAGCCTGCTCCCAAGTGTAACCTGATTTTGCGTAAGCAGGACTTGCAGCATAAAGCAGAATCTGAGATTTCAATGCTTCACATATCTTGCCATTGACACGACCAATCATGTGATCGCCGAAAGCACGATTGTACTGGTCAACGACACCACCTATCTTCTTATATTTTTCAGGCAGTTGCTCAGCTGTGATATTACCATCCTCAAATGGCAACAATTCCATAGCCTTGTCAAGGTCTGCTAGCATGAAAGCGACACAGTCAGAATAAGAAGGACGCTCCACATTGAAGTTGCTCGCTCCATCTTCTGAAGCCTCATGGATAGGCACACCTAACAACTCACCACCAACAAGACCTGCATGAGCGCGAAGCAGATAGAACATCTGCAAAGCACGCATACCATAAGCCTCACCCTTGAAATGGTCAGCAAACATAGTGCGCAAAGCCAAAGAGTCTGCCCACTTTACCTTGTCAGCACTCTCAAGCATAAGGTTTGTATATTGGATTGCTGCATAACGGTCTGTCCACTGGCTCAGTGGGTCGTTATTTGAAGCCCACGAACCGGTAGCCATACGAGCATAATTATCAGCAGGATCGTTGTGTACAGCATCATCCGTAGCCAAATCAGAAGTAGGAGCACCCTGATATGAATATGGAAGAGATGCGTATGCACTACCGATAAGACCCTGAGCATAACTTGGCTCCTTCAGACGAGTTTCAAGATCGCCCTGATTCTCAATAGCAGGCTCAAACATATCGTCACATGCTGCAAAACAAAGACCTACAGCAATGACCATTGTCATGATTTTTATCTTTTTCATAATATTCTTCATTTTTAATTATTTTCCGTTTAATTAAAAACTAACCTTTACGCCAAGACTGTAGAATCTGGTCTGAGGAGCAGAACCTACATTCATTTCAAGAATGTCCTTCTCCTTTGCAATAGTCAAGAGGTTGCTTCCATTTACGAAAGCAGACATTCCGCTAACCCACTTATTTGTGAACCACTCCGTAGGGAAGTCGTAAGTGAGCTGAACCTTAGCCAAGTCGAAACGATCTGTCTTATACAGCCAATAAGTAGAGTTCTGGAAATTGTTTGAACCATCTCCAGTTGTCAAGCGTGGATAAGTGGCTGTTGATGCTGTCTCTGGAGTCCATGCTCCGCGTACAACTGCAGAATACTTATCATCACCGTCAATCCACCAGTAACTATTGTTCTTTACAGCCTTACCGCCAAATCCGCCTGTTGCCAAGAGGAAGAGAGTGAAGTTCTTGTACTTTGCTGTAATATTCAGTCCGAGAGTGAGAGGTGAGCCATACCATGCTCCCTTACCAAGGTCTATCTGGTCCTTTGAGTCAATGATACCATCATTATTTTGATCCTTATATTTCAAATCACCTGGCTTCACGTTACCACTAAGAGCATTCTGTGAAGGTGAATTTGCCACATCATCAGCATCCTTGAAATAACCTAAGCACTCATATCCCCAAATAGCATCAATAGCATGACCTTCGCGCTTCTGATATGCATCAGCGATTTCAGTATCATCACGTCTGTTGGCATTTGTCGTATAATATGTGCCGTTGATACCTGCCTTGAAATAGAAGTCATCCCACTTCTTCTGGAAGTTTACAGAGAAATCAACACCTGTGCGTGTATCACGGTTGTAGTTCATATAAGGAATGAACGATGAGTTAGGATAGTAAGTCTTGAAATAGATAGGATACATTGAAGTTGCCGAGATAACGCCACCATCCATCATGTTCGTGAAGAATGATACGTCAGCTGTCAACATCTGATTCCAGAACGATCCCTTCAAATTGATTGAGAATTCCTTACGCTTGAGGAAAGTAAGGTCTTCGTTCGCACCACGTTCAGAAATAGTAGGGTTGTTGGCAACGCCTTCGCGCCATCCCCACCATGTGTTCTTATCCTGTGTGAACGTACCCTTGTGCATATAGAACTCATCAATACCATAATCAGTATTCAGAATGCTTCCACT
Source organism: Candidatus Equicola faecalis (assembly GCA_018065185.1). Classification (GTDB taxonomy): domain Bacteria; phylum Bacteroidota; class Bacteroidia; order Bacteroidales; family Bacteroidaceae; genus Prevotella; species Prevotella faecalis. The sequence goes on from JAGHTU010000014.1 coordinate 30,794, forward strand.
TGCGCTGAGCATCAGCAGATCAACAGCCGTATCCTGCAGGAAGTCCTTTGCAATGTTCCAGCCGAGAGAAAGTGAAGGTGAGAATGCCTCACGATGACCTTCTGCCAAACGTGCAGAATGAACGATTGCACCAGAGAAGTTTGCAAAATAACGATTCTGATAGTTATAAGCAGCCATCACACCGAGGTTGGCATTACTGATCTTGTGATATTCGCCTGACTCTGACAACTGATAACCATTAGCAAGCACCATAGCACTTACGTTATGGTCTTCATTGAATGTACGGTTATAGTCGAGGTGAGCATTAAAGCTTATCACCTGGTCGTCTGTACTTCCACTGACATTCTGTATACCGGATTTCTTGTCCAAAGTCTCGTTATTGTTCAAAGCGACGATAACATCCCTGCCCTGATAGTTTGCCCATGTAGGCTCATAAGATGCATACTCGTTGTTGAAACTTGTCGTATAGCTCGTACGATAGTCCAGACCGAACTGAGTGTGGAAAGAGAGACCCTTCGTTATCTTTGACAGGTCAAAGTTCAAAGTCGTATCGAACTGGAACTGACGGCTTGTCCATTTTGACTTACCTGCTGCATAGAAGTCAGCAAACACGTTTGTCTTGTCAAGCAATGTACCTCCGAGGAAACATCCACCGAAGATATTATCCGTCTCATTAATCATATTCCATGCACCTATTGCATTCGGGTCAATATAGTCAACCGGAATGAGCGGAGACACACGGTTTGGACGGAATGTAGCAGCAGCCTCCCAGAAGTTTGCACCTGCAGGAGTCTTTTGATCATAGAAACTTACGTTTGCATCAACAGCTGCTGTAATCCAGTCGTTGAGGTTCAAATCCACATTACCTCTCACGTTGAAACGCTGAGTGTAGTCATTCTCTGCCTCACCGAAATTCAGCATATCGCCCTGACGATAGAAACCTACGTTAGCATAGTACTTTGCATACTTACTGCCACCGGAAAGTTCTGCCGTGATTTCAGAACGATTAAATGACTTCTTAATATAATCTGATGTATAGAAGTTTACATTAGGGTAACGATAAGGGTTTATACCGCTACTGTAATTGTACAGATCATTATCAGAATAAAGAGGACTCAAACCATCGTTTACGCGAGCCTGATTATAGGCACTCATATACTCTGCACTTCCGAGATACTCTGGAAAACTCTTTGCAAAGTTCCAACCAGTATTAGCGCGTACATCAATCTTCAGCGCACCCTCCTTACCACGTTTCGTAGTAATCAGGATGACACCCTTTGCACCACTGCTACCATAAAGCACAACTGCCTGGGCCCCCTTCAGGAAAGTGATAGTTGCTATTTCATCCGGCTTTACATTGTTGATGTCACGAGGCACACCATCAATCAGTACGAGAGCATCGTCCAAACCCCACAATGAATTGCCGTTATAACCACCCACATAACCCTGCAGGTTGTCGCCAGCGTATGTATTATAGTTCTTCTCCGTGAGAGCTTCCATATTGATAGCGGAAACACCACCGAGAGTCTCATTTAGAACAGAATTTCCGAACATCACAGGAATGGTGTCTTTAAACTGTTCGTCTTGTGCATAACCATAGCCACAACCGATGACCATAGCTAAAGCAATTAATATAGTCTTTTTCATATAATTTTCAATTATCATTTTCAATTGTCAATTATCTTAATTACCATCCTGGATTTTGTTTAAAATCCGCAAACATGTTCACATCAGCCTCAGGCAATGGGAACCAATAGTGTTTAGTACCTAACACACGGGTAAGTATCACCTTTTCACTCAAGTTGGATACCCGAGCATCTGCAGGGTCATTTTTCTTGAACCAGTCGGCTGATTCAACACGGTTGAATTCCTGCGAAGTCTTCTTGTTATAAGGAGCAACTGTCAGAAGTATCCAACGCTGCAAGTCGTTCCAACGGAATCCTTCAAACGCAAGCTCGCAAGCACGCTCACGACGTACCTCATCCATCAACTTGTTCTTGTCACTAGCAAGCATAGGATTTACAGGATCCACACCGACACGTTTACGCAAGACATTGATAGCCTCGACAGCTTTTAATGTGTTACCAGCTGCAGTACAAGCCTCAGCATACATCAAATAGATATCTGCCAGACGCATATAAGGCAAGTAAGCCTGAAGAGCTCCACCCCAGTTGTAATCACCATCAAACTTGTTACTTGTGTGAGGAATTAACTTCTGAGTATAGTAACCCGTACGGCTTGCCATATTATCGTCGCGTGTATAACCACCAGTATAAAGACCGCAATATTGCTGTCTGAATGCAGGGTCGTCAGATGGGATGTCAGTAGTCACATATCTGAAACCATCAAATATGATATCATGATAGAAACGTGGGTCACGATTCTTGAACGGATGAGTCGGGTCAAACGAACCGCCTCTTTCAGCAGTGTTTGGAACGAGTTCACCATTCACAATGACGTAAGCAGGAGTTCCGTCAGCCATACCGTATGCATAATTCACATAGTTTGCTGTAGGCTGGTGGATAATCTTATCATGCTCTACGAGACCATCGAGTTTTGTTCCCCAAGTCTTTGCCATGTTCCAGTTACTGCCATTCACGCCACCACCAGTATCGAACATAGGACCACGCAACATTGCTTCACACGTACCAGGACCCTTCCAGTTTTGCTTCAAAGTATAGAAAATGTCCGTGAAACATGTGTTTGCACCTTCTGCTCTCTCATGATTATAGAGACCATCATGCTTCTTTGCAGTTTCCTCATACTGTGCGTAGTTAAATTCTGCAAGAGCATAACGGGTCTTTTTAGAGTCTATAAGAGAAATACATTCTGCAAAGGCATCAGCAGCCTTTTGCGCGTATTCTACATTATAAGTATATGTCTGACTTCCGTTAGATTTAATTTGGTCTGCCTTAACAGTTATACCAGAAGCCTTCTCTTCGTTTGTTGGCTCTGTTACCTCTGTAAGCGGAGAAGCTGCCCAAAGAAGCACCTTTCCAAGATAACCGAGAGCAACAGCCTTGTCTATACGCTGATCATTCTTTGTCTGCTTACCAATGGTTGTATTATCCCAGTTGACTGGCAACAGGTCAGCAGCTTTTCTGAAATCTTCTGCACAACTGTCAGCACACTCACGGAAACTCAAACGAGGATAATCCAACGATGTTGGTGAAAGAGTATGCTTCAAATAAGGAAGACCACCGAAATACAGCATCAACTCCTCATACCACCATGCACGGAAGAAATACAACTGTCCGGCAATGATGTTCTTCTCTTCCTGTGTAGCATTAACCAGAAGATCTAAGTTCTCCAAACCCAAATTTGCCTTACGTATGCAATACCATGCATGAGGCCAAAGAGCATGAGAGAATTTATTTGTTGAAGCAGGGTCAATACCACCATTTGCGGCTGCATTCTCCCAAAGATAATTCTGCTGATTTTTAGAATACCAGTAACGGTAGTCACCTAAATCCACATGATGCGTAAAGTGTGCATCACCTTCCACTGTATTGAAGATTTCGTCTTCACCCCAGTTAAAGTTCGTACACCAGTTACAACTCTCCTTATTTGGAATACAGTTGTACATTTCCTCAATAAAGCCCTGGAAGTTCTTGAAATTCTTGAATGCAGTCTCTGGAGAAACATCAGAGTCTGGCAACTTATCCAAATAGTCCTTACAGCTACTCATTGAGACAATAGCCAACATGCAAACGATAATAGCTGTCAACTTATTGAACATAGCTTTGATATTTGTCTTTTTCATAATTCTTCAATTTTAATGATTAGAAACCTATCCTCAAACCGAAGTTAATACGCTTAACAGTTGGGTAAGCACCTAAACTACCGCTATAGAAGTCGTTGATTTCACGGTCGTCAGGCATGTGAGTCCACAACCAAAGGTTATTACCGCTGCAAGAGAGTCTCAGGTAATCAATACCTGCTTTTTTCATCCAATTCTGTGTAAATGTGTAAGCAACCTCCACATTCTTCAAACGGATGTAACTACCATCATAAAGATAACGTGTTCCGTCTGCATAACTTGGAGTAGTGTTGAAACGTGATACAGGCACATCAGCACTTGTATTGTCCTTACTCCACCATGTACCATTGTCAAACACAGCATTGAGGTGATACTGGAAGTCAGTCAAAGCAACCTCACGCGTAACATTCGTAACTCCATAGAACTGAGCGAATGCGCTGAAGCCCTTATATTCCCAACCAATAGTAGCACTATATGTGTTTTCAGGAATTGAACTGTAGCCATAAGGAGCAGAGTCATAAACATCAACTACACCATCACCATTGAAGTCAACAATGTAATAGTCGCCCGGCAGTCTGTGTCCGTCATTAGTATCATGCTTCGGACTACCATAGAGTTCGTCATAATTGTTAACAAAGCCCTTGTCTATGTAAGACTTAACCTGATTGATGGCGAAACCTGTCTTTTTCTGATATGCAGGATAGAACTGAGGTTCTTCTATCTTGTTAATCTTACTCTTTGCATGAGTCATGTTTGCCTCAGCCCAGAAACGCATCTTGTTTGCAAGCACCTTATTGAAACGGAGTGACAACTCATAACCAGTATTTGTCACTTCACCAAGGTTCGCGGTCGGAGCAGTCTGACCGAAATATGAAGGAATACTACGGTTGCCTCCACCTGCAAGTACGTCAACACGATTATCGCGGAAGAAATCAATATTTCCGACAAACAGACCTCTAAAGAGAGAGAAGTCAATACCAATGTTGAGCTTCTTTACTGTCTCCCACTTTACATCAGGGTTACCAACTGTAGATTCACGATAGAACTGATAAGGACTCTGTCCCTGAGAAACGTCAATAACTGTATTGCCACCATAAGCCCAAGTAGTCATGTAGAGCCAACGGTCTGCCGTGTTATCATCACCGATTTCACCGTAACTTCCACGAATCTTCAACATATCAACATACGGACTGATTGGCTTCCAGAATTTCTCTTCACTGACGAGCCATCCGAGAGCACCTGAATGGAAGAATGCAAAACGATTATCAGAGCTAAACTTTTCAGAGCCGTTGTAAGCACCATTATACTCTGCAAAATATCTTCCGGCAAAGTTGTAAGTCAAACGGAACACCCAGTCTTCACGCTTGGTAGGAATCATACTTCCCCAAGCTGTCTCCTGACGCTGGAACAGACCCATTGCTGTAACGTCATGCTGACCGAACTTACGAGCCCAGTTCAACTGCATCTGGTAAGTAAGGTTACGCTGTGTACTCCAGTCATTCACTGAACCACCATGAGTAATCCACGCAATAGCCGGTGAATAGTCAAAGTGAGTAGTTTGATCGTAAGGCTGCTTATGATTTACAATACCCGTTTCAGGGTCAATATACTCATACTGAGGATCGTTATAAGCATCCTCTACACCACGGCTACCCTCTTCAAACACGTTGTCCCAAGATATCATTCCACGGAAATTCAACCCCTTTGTAATGAACTTCAAATCCTGTTCCAAAACGAGGTCGGTATTGATACGTGTAGTATTGGTTGTTCTGCGACCACCCTGATACAACTGGCTGATTGAGTTAGGCACGTTAGGGTCTGCAGGATAGTAACCGATTCCACCGTCAGAATAGATTGGAAGGAATACGTCCGGTGCAGCACTATACACACTCGCCCAGTTTCTTGCAAGGAAGTAGTCAGTATCTGCATTCAAGTTCCAAGGATTAGACTTACGTGCTGAACTACCTGCAAGGTTAAGTTTCATGACTGTAGTCTTTGTCACATTGAAATCAAGATTTGAACGTACATTCACACGGTTATAGTCATAACCTGACTGATATCCACGACCATTGTCATATTCACGATAAAGGTCACCTTCCTTTTGGAAGTCAACACTTGCGAAATATCTTACAAAACTTGTACCACCGCTTACGTTTACGTTGGCATTATAAGACATCGCATTGTCCTTGAACATAACATCCTGCCAGTCAACATTTGCATAACGCTCACGCTGCTCAAGTGTTGTCTGGTTACGATAGTTCTCAATAAAACTCATCGGCTTCATAACACTCCATGAAGATGGCTCAAGGCTGAGCTCATGCTCTGCTGCCCTGTTACGTGCAATGAGTGCATCGTAAGAATCCAACTTGTTAGGTAGTTTTGAAACTGACTTCATGATAGCATTGAATGATGCATTCACCTTTGCCTTACCCTCATGACCACGCTTGGTGGTAATCAGGATGACACCGTTTGCACCTTTCACACCATACACTGCAGTTGCAGATGCATCCTTCAGCACAGAGATATTCTCAACTGAAGTAATGTCCACACTACTCATCGGGCGTTCAATACCATCAACCAATACCAATGGTGAAGAACCGTTCCATGAGGAAGCACCACGAATTACAATCGTTGGCTCCTCTTCACCAGGCATACCTGAAGATGATGTTGTGATAACACCAGGTAAGTTACCAGTGAGGGCAGTACCAAGGTCAGGCACACCCAGTGAGCGTTCCAGTGTCTTGCTGGAAGCCTGGGTAATTGCACCCACGACGCTGGCCTTCTTCTGCTGGCCATAACCTACCACCACCACTTCGTTGAGCTGAGAAGTCTCAGTAAGCGTAATGTTTAACTTACGCTGCTTTCCGACTTTCACCTCCTTAGTGTCCATACCTACGTATGAAACAACGATAGTGGAAGCTTCTGAAGGAACATTCAATGAAAAGTTACCATCAAAATCGGTAACCGTTCCGATTGAAGGTGTTCCCTTCACAATCACAGAGGCGCCAATAAGGCTCTCTCCGCTACCATCGACAACCGTACCACGGATGTTGACTTGTGCAAAACCTAATGCACAGAACATTACGATTGACAGCATTGTCAGAGTAGCTCTTTTCAAATTTTGTCTTGAATGTTTCATAAATAACTTAAAATTTGTTCATAGGTTTAATTTGTTAATAAATATGTTAATAATCTCTCGTTTCTTTCCACTCACAACACACCACAAAAGGCATCTTGCGTTACAGGACATAAAATAATCTGCATCATTTGCATCACTAAAAATCGTTAATAATCGATAAATTGTTTTCGTAGTATATATATTACGGCACAAAAGTATTTATAATATAAATACTCTTTATTAAATATTGACTACATTCCGTTAAAATATGTTTCATCAATTCACAAATATTTACACACTCGTCGAATTTATCGCACAAATTAACAAACAAATCTTACGAGCCAAGCACTCCTATTTTCGGCACTTTTAACACCATTTCACCGACAACAAACACCCGTCTCGCAAATAAGAAAAAGTCAAACAAAAGAAACAGTCTTAAAAATCGACCCATCAACCTTGCTCAATCAAACGCACGAGTTGGGCAAATCAAACTGACGAGTTGAGCAAATCAAACTGACAAGTTGAGCAAATCAAACTGACAAGTTGGGCAAATCAAACTGACAAGTTGGGCAAATCAAATTGATGCGCTGGCTTAATTAAGTGGCCTTTACCATTTAAGAAAAGCATACTGGAGAAGCATTCATTCGGACAGGCTGCCCCACTGGCATAGGAATAACTTAACCATCAATTAGAAAAAAAAATCGCCTTTATCCACACGATGCCTCAAGGTCAAACCAACAGAGCCTCCAACTTGTCACGACGATTTACCCAAATTGTCACGACAATTCACTCAAATTGTCACGACGATTTTATCGAATTGTCACGACGATTCGTAGGCTCCGAGCGGAAGAGGACGAGGCAAAGATGAGAAAACATCAACTTACCGGCAGTTACAAACTGACAATTCATCAAGCTCACGTTAACTCAAAAGACTATAGCAAAGAAAACAATAGTGAGTCCGATACAAATCGGACTCACCACATATAGAAATCTTACTAATAAGCAGTTCTTTTTCAAGTTACTTCAAGAACCCATAAAAGATTATTAGTATCCCGGGTTCTGATAAGCCTTCTTCTCATCTGCCGACATTTCCAGAGCATCGATCTGCCCCTGTGGAATAGGACGCAAATAATTTTTAGGATTTATCTTACGCTCAACAACTGAGCTCTTATGCTCAGAGAATGACATTCCACCCATAGTATATTCAGCTGCACGAATGTCCCAAGTCTGGGTACGAGCAAGTTCATACCAGCGGTGACCTTCACCAAAGTACTCACGGCTACGCTCATCAAGAATATAGTCAATAGTTATGACTTGAGGAGTAGCATCTTCCATAGCCTTTTCTGCAGCCTTCCTTGCCACAGGATCCTGATCAACAGGTTCACCATTATTATTATCCCAACGCCAATGTGAAGCACGCTTACGGATGGTAAGAAGAAGTTCACGGGCTGTATTACCAGAAATAGCAGTTGCACCCTTTACATTAGCCTCTGCTGCTATGAAGAACAATTCTGAATATTTAGCAATCACGAATGGGCGAGTACTACCAGAGTTCACACCAGCACCGAAGCCTGTTCCATTATCTGTACGATAAGGACCTATCTTCCACAATACTGGGTACAACTGACGTGTGATGTCGCTCGGGTTGATTACGAAATCAGCACGGCCAGGAAGAACACCTGCGCAAACCCCTGCGTTTTTATCATCATACTTTACATTCGGATCATCTTTATCAAGGAATGTGAGCACAGGTTCACCAAGACCATAATTATGGCCCTCTATATCTGCTGCGTAAGCACCCCATTCACCCGGATGGATTGGCAAGCCGTTAGCACCTGGCAAAGTTTTAGGAGAAACCTTGTCTGCACTTGCAGCTGCTTTCTGCCAGTTGGCACGGAAGATATAAGTAAACGTACCATCATAACGAGAGTCAAGCTTCTTATCTGCGAATGTCTTTGTGAAAACCTCAATGATAGGAGCCATACGAGTCCAAGGACGACCGAGTCCAGGAACGAGGTCACGCTGTACAGGATTTGTGCCATCAATAGACATCAAAGTATAGTTACAGCAAGGGAACCATGAAGTGAAGTTTTCAGGAGCCGCACCATTACCCCAAGCATTCTTGCCTACACCATTATAAAGGTCGCTCTGCTCAGTATGGTCTGCCCACAACAGCCATTCCTTATTACGGTCGTTTGTAGGAACGTTCACATCATAATAGCAATCCTCCAAATCATAAGGCTTGTCTGTATCAGTAAGAGCAGCCATAGCTGTATCGTAAGCCTTCTGGAAATAATATTTTGCATCATGAGCAGGATCGCCATTAAATTCTATATCCGTATAACCGACAGATTTACCATTAATTTCTGGATATGTAGGAATCCCTCTTGGGTTTTCAAGCCACCATGCGTACGTCAGATAAGCCTTAGCAAGATAAGTGCGGGCAACAGTCTTCGTAACTGCACCAGTCACACGCGGAGTGTTTGGCAGATCGTTTACAGCCTTTTCCAAATCAGGGAAAATACATCTTCTATAAACCTCAGCCACTGTGTTACGAACAGATGTACGTGTTGAATTCGTGTTATACTGAAGTTCGCCAGCACCAAGATCCAATGGCACACCACCGAAGTTACGAACCAGATGGAAATAATAGAATGCACGGAAGAAATAAGCTTCAGCAATCTTACCCTTATCCATTCCGCCTTCTTCAGCGAACTGGATCACACCACTTGCCGTATTAATATAAGGGAACACATCCCAGAATCTGCCAGCGTCAGAATTGGTTGGAGTCATTGGCGTACCTGTAAAGTCAGAAGCCATAAAGTTCTCACTACCACCACTCTGACCATAAGTATATTCATCTGTTCCTGTTTCAAGAGAACTATAAACATATCCGTTACCATAGAGGCTACGCAATTCAGCATACAAAGATGTCAGACCACCTTCTACACCCTTATCTGTAGCAAAATAAGATGGGTCGAAAGAAGATCTTGGCTGTTCATCAAGTACGTTACAAGAAGTCAAACCGAATGCAAAAGCAAACGTGAGTGCCAATAAAATATTAATCTTTTTCATTGTCTTCTTCATTTTAGAAAGTTAAGTTAAGACCAAACAAGAAATTACGAGTAGAAGGAGTATTGTATCCGATAATTGGCAACTTGTGAGCACCCGTGTAACCATCGAAAGTCACAGCAGTTGTACCACCATTGTGTGCATACGTATTAGTCTCTGGATCCAAACCACATTCATTCTTATAAGGTGAGAAGAATACAAACGGATTCTGTACCGTTGCATAAACGCGCAGACGATCAATACCTAAACTCTTGATTGCTGAAATATTCTCAAAGCTGTAACCCAGAGTTATAGTACGAATCTTCATATAACCTGCATTGAAATAACCCAGTGTAGAACCATACTTAGGGTTGTCACCTGAAAGGACACCACCTGGCTTCGGATAATCATTTGTAGGGTTATCCTCTGTCCAATAGTTCACATCAAGCTGACCACGACGACCAGTGAGCATATTCAAATATCCGTTTGAAGAGTGGATAGCAGAAATCAACTTACCGCCAATCTGGAATGCACCGATAACAGAGAAGTCGAAACCTTTATAATATACATCAGTATTGAAACCTCCCATAAGGTCTGGCTCCATAGAGATAATCTGACGATCATCAGGACCGATAGCGCGCTTTGGCGTACCATCTTCATTATAACCACCTGTATATTCCACCTTAATCATACCTGCATTACCACCTGGCTCAAGAAGCTGGCGCAGAGGCTCTTCATCAGTCTGCCAAATACCAATCTTGTTGTAGTCATAGATACAATCAATTGGGTGACCTACAAACCAACGGTTGCCTTCATCCCTGTCGGCACCTGATGCCAAAGCAGTCAGTTCGTTATGGTTAGCATAGATGTTTACGCCTAAGTTCCAAGTCCATCCCTTATAATTATCGAGGATGATACCATTCAATCCGAGTTCGAAACCATTGTTCTTAGTCTCACCGATGTTTGAAGTGAAACTACTAACACCAGATGTAGGAGGCATAGAAACAGCAAGAAGCAAATCGTTTGTCTTCTGAGTATAGTATTCAAATGTACCGTTCAAACGGCCAGAAAGGAGAGAGAAGTCGAGACCGAAGTTCCAAGTCTTCGTATATTCCCATCCGAGGTTTGGATTTGAAAGGCTTGAGATATAATAACCTGTTGCACCTGTATCACCGAAATTATAGAATACAGAACTCAATGAACCGAGTGTAGAATATGGAGCAATACTCTGGTTAGATGTTTCACCATAACCAACACGAAGTTTGAGGTTGTCAATCCAAGTGATAGGCTTCATGAAGTTCTCACGTGCAATATTCCAACCTGCAGAAATAGCAGGATATGTATGCCACTTATGACCTTCTGCCAATCGTGAAGAACCATCAGCACGCAGAGCAACACTTGCCATATACTTATTGTCGTAATCGTACATAACACGACCCATTACTGATGAAAGTCCACTCTCCCAATAGTTCTGATATGCCGGATTCACCGTAATATTCTGGTATGCAGTACCAATATTGAAATACTGGAAATATTCTGCAGGAATCTCCTGACCAGACATGTGAGTCTGCTCATATCTTGTCTGCTCTGCAGAATAGAGACCTGTTACGTTTACATGATGCTTTTCAGCGAATGTGCGGTCGTAAGTCAGGATATTTTCAACACTCCAGTTCTTAGTAACTGACTGCTGTACTGAAGCAGAGTTGATAGTCGTTGCGTTAATGTTGTTAACACCTGTACCCGTGAAAGAACCAATCTTGGAATCACGATAGTTCAAACCAACGTTCATACGATAACTCAAACCTTCAATCCAAGGGCACTTAACCTCTGCGAATACAGTATTGTAAGTACCCAGTCCCTTATTCTCGTTCATCCACGAATTCTTCAATCCGTCAATAATGTCTGGAGTGAGGATGACATTCTCGTCAGCATTCATCTTGATTGTACGCTTCAGGTTGCCTTCTGCATCGTAAGGATTTGCGATAGGAGTAGCACTCAAAACACCATAGAGACCAATCTGACTACCCTTTTGCATACTGAAACTTGTGTTAGTAGAGAGACCGAAACGGAAGAAGTCACCTACCTTCTGGTCAATATTACCGCGGAGAGAATAACGTGAATAGTCCTGCCCAGGAACTACGGATGCATCCTTATAGTAACCTGCGCCGAAGCTATAAGCACCACCTACGGTACCACCCTGTACGCCTACATTATGGCTCTGAGTGTAACCTGACTGGAAGAACATATCCTGCCAATCCGTATCAACGTCATTACTTTCATCAGGACCATTGTCAACATAAACAGTACCAGTAGTTTCGTGAGTACGCAAATAGTCGCGCAAAGCCACGAACTGCTTACCGTTCATCATCGGATACTTGTGGAACACCTTCTTAAAGCCAGCATACATATTATATGTAACCTTAGCAGGTGAGCCCTGAGAACCCTTAGTGGTAGTAATCATGATGACACCATTAGCACCACGAGAACCATAGATAGCTGTTGCAGAAGCATCCTTCAAGATGTCCATACTCTTGATGTCGGCAGGGTTAATGTCTGACAGATTACCCATAAAAGGTATTCCATCAAGGACAATCAGCGGGTCATTGCTTGCACTCAGAGAGCGCTGACCACGAATACGAATCTGCATTTCTGCACCTGGCTGAGAAGAAGTCTGTGTCATTACAACACCAGGCATACGACCTGCAAGAGCGTAAGCCACGTTTGTAGCTGCCACCTGATTCAACTTTTCACCACCGATGTTTGCTACTGATCCAGTTACTGCCTCACGACGCTGTGTACCGTAACCGATAACAACAACCTCGTTTAGAGATTTCTGATCTTCCTTGAGCACAACCTTCAAATTACTGCGTCCACCGACCTTTACCGTCTGAGCGACAAAGCCTACATAAGACACCGTAAGAGAAGCGTTTGCATCAGCATTAAGTGAGAAGTTACCATTCAAATCAGTAACTGCACCCGTCCCTGTGCCGTCAACCTTAATGGTTGCACCAATGACAGGATCTCCATTTGAGTCAAGGACAACACCCTTGACAGACTGAGCTGAAATTGCCGTTACCATAAAGGTAAATAACAACATCAGCGTCACTCGCATGAATTTCAAATTTAACATAAAGCTTTTGTTTTAATTAATAAAATAAGTTAATAAATATTTTTAGGTAAAAATGATTGGTTAATTATATTCACACATCTATTGTTTTATCATAGCATTCTCCAAAATTCAACTTGCAAATATACACATTTTTTAACAATCAAGAAAGAATACATAATTTTTTTAGTTTTCAAATGTAACAGATAAAGGTATTTATCAAACAAAGAAAAAAATTACTATATTTGCATTGTCTTAGAACCAAAACGAAAAAAACTATGAACCTTAAACAATCTCTTAAAAACCGGAATATAACAAGCAATGTATTCCTTATTATATTATGCGTATTCGCATTTTCTTCCGCAAATGCCCAATCATGGGTCTGCACATGGGCAACAGCACCGATGAATACCGTAGAAAACAATATGCCGCCAGTAAGTCTAGGCAATCACGCCTTGCGGCAAATCGTACATGTATCATGTGGAGGAGATTCGATACGCCTCAAATTGAGCAATGAATATAGTGAGGCTCCGCTTGAGATTCGTTCCGTATTTATTGCAGACTATCAGGATTCATGTAATATAAATAAGAAGACAGCGCGTTTTCTTACGTTCAACGGGAAAAAGGATGTTACGATTAAAGAAAAAAGTGCCATGACTTCCGATGCCATAGCATACAGACTTTCACCGCTACAGAGACTATCAATAACAATAAATTACGGAAAAGTACCAAACGAGATTACTTCGCACCCTGGTTCACGCACCACATCATATATAATAGAAGGAACGGCAAAGGCTGGAACGGCATTTGCAAAAGGCGCACGCACTGACCACTGGTTCAACCTTTCCTCAATAGACGTATATACGAAGAAGACAATAAAGAACATTGCCGTACTCGGCAATTCCATTACAGACGGGCGTGGCTCCACCACAAACCTTCAGAATCGCTGGACAGACCGCATGAGCGAAGCATTAGGCACAGAATATGCCGTTATGAATCTCGGAATAGGCGGTAATTGTGTCTGCCAGTTCGGACTTGGTGACCCTGCCGTACAACGCTACGACCGCGACATCCTCTCACAAACAGGCGTGACAGACATTATCATCTATGAAGGAGTGAACGACATCGGAGGCAGCAGATGGGAACCGGAGAAGAAATGGATAAAAACAGCGGAGCAGACAGTAGCCGATCTTATTAAATCTTTCGAAGAAATGGTAAAAAAAGCTCACACGCGGGGCATCAAGGTATGGTTAGCTACGATAACTGCATTTGATGGGCATTATTACTATACACCTTTCCACGAAACAGCCCGACAAGAAGTAAACAAATGGATTCGTACACAGACGATTGCTGATGGTATAATAGATTTTGATAAGTTAACAGCAGACCCTCAGCAGCCATCACGACTTAAAGCCCATTTTACTGAAGACTGGCTTCATCTAACTCCAGAAGGTTACGATGCAATGGGTGGATATGCAGCATCCATCATTAAATGAGGGCAACAAATGACACAAAACAATCAATAACTTAAAACAATAAGAAAAAATGGAAAATCAAGAAAAAGGATTTTACAAACTTTCATGGTTGCAACGAATAGGTTTCGGTAGTGGTGACCTTGCTCAGAACCTAATCTTCCAAACGGTAGCAACATTCTTAATGATTTACCTTTGTACGGTATTGAAGATTAGTCCTGTTTTTGTAAGTGGGCTCATCCTTGCTGTTCGACTCTTTGACTGTATATGGAGTCCTATAGTGGGACGCTATATTGACAACCACAATCCAAGGCTGGGCAAATACCGTACCTATCTCCTTTATGGTGGTATTCCTCTCACAATTGCAGCTTGCTGTTTGATGCTACCTTTTGCTGCCGAATGGTCAATGACCATGAGAATCATTTATGCCACAGTCAGTTATGTTGTTCTCAGCATGATTTATTCTGTAGTCAACATTCCTTATGGCTCTATCATGGCCAGTATGACACGTGACAATAACGAGGTTCTCATTCTTACATCCACACGAATGGTATGTGCAAACATTGGTCAGATTGTTGTACAAGCAGGTTTCCCTATTGGACTCGCTATCGTTGCAGGTGTAGCAATTGATTGGAATCAGGCTGTCTTCATGGCAATCGGCACCATCCCTGCATTTATCATTTTGCCTTTGCTTCCTGTGTTGAAGAGACTTTTAGGTAAGAAAGGTCTTTATTATGTACTTCTCTCTATTGGATTTGTTGGATTCATCGCGTTGTATGCTATTGGCAAATTCTTTGACGTTAATGAATGTAATACTATCGTTCAAATCGCAAAGGTTATGACAGGTGTAGGTCTGCTCGTTGGTTCATTGATGTGGGCACTTGTTCCTGAAGTAATCACAGAAGCCGAATATCGTACAGGGAATCGTCCTGCAGCCACAGTAAATGCCCTTGCAGGCGTTGCATTCAAGGCAGGTTTTTCAATTGCCGGCTGGATAACACCATTAGTAATGGGATGGCTGGGATTCAATCTGGCAGAAGAGGTGTCAGCCTTATCGGGTGACGCAAATGCATGGTTTGTAGTAATCAGCGTGTTTGCACTTGCAGGTTTTGTGCTCTTGACACTTTGTTTTCTTGGTTGTAAGGAAAATATTGTTACTACTCCGGAAAAACCAGCCACTTACGCTGAAATGTTTAAGGAGTTCAAGGCAAACAAATGCCTTCAGTTGATGCTTTGCATCTTCGTCGTAGTATTCCTTGCATCGTTTATAAGCGCACCGGTAAATGCATATTACACAAAACTGGCTGAATATTCAGAGACCGTAAAAGAAGCAATACTTTGGTTCACTACTATCATTCCTGCAATCCTTCTCATCGTAGTAGGATGTCTTATTTACAGATATCCACTTACTGACGAATACCTTGACCAGATTAACAGGGAAATTGAAGAAAAGAACAACAAATAATAACCCTATAAAACACATCTATTATGAAAGAAGCACGTTATATCTTCCCTGAAGATTATATGGCAGACCCTTCTGCACACGTATTTAATAATAAGGTATATATCTACCCTTCACACGACTGGGACAGCGGTACAGGCGACAACGACAATGGCGACCAGTACAATATGAAAGACTACCACTGTCTTAGTATTGAAGACCTTGAGAACGGCACATGCAAGGATGAAGGTGTCATCCTGCGCCTTGAAGACGTGCCATGGGCAAAGAAACAGCTATGGGATAGCGACGTTGTTGAGAAAGAAGGGAAATACTATCTCTGTTTCTGTGCCAAGGACCACAATGAAGTGTTCCATTTAGGTATTGCTATTGCAGACCGTCCTGAAGGACCTTTTAAGGCAGAGCCTGCACCTATCATTGGTTCTTATTCCATTGACCCTTGCCTGTTCAAGGATGATGATGGAAGCATTTATGTTTATTTCGGAGGCATCTGGGGCGGGCAACTCCAACGCTATCGTGACAATATAGCATTGGAAAATCCGCATCTGCCTAATTTTGACGAGCCTTCTCTACCTGCACGCGTGGCAAAGATGAGCGACGATATGTTACAGTTTGCAGAAGATCCAAAACCAGTTGTCATCTACAACGAGGAAAGCGAACTGAAACACTGCAACCCACATCGCTTCTTTGAAGCATCATGGATGACAAAGAAAGATGGTAAATACTATTTCATATATTCCACAGGCGACAGCCATCTGCTATGTTATGCTGAAGGAGATAATCCTTATGGGCCATTCAAGTATAAGGGAGAACTCCTGCAACCGGTTATCGGATGGACTACCCATGCCTGTGTCACAGAATACAAAGGAAAATGGTATCTGTTCCATCACGACTGCGGACCATCAAAAGGCATCTCAGCTCTTCGCTCACTGAAAGTTAAGGAAATAGAATTATAATATGAAAATAAACTTTTTAAGAAAGGCTAATACGGGAATTATATGGCTCGTATTAGCCTTCTTTGTTGTACAGAACATACAAGCACAACAAATCCCGTTGAGGTTGCTCAACCATTGGGACAATCTCGACGGCACAATAGAACGTGGCTATGCAGGACATTCCATCTTCTTCAAAGACGGTGATATTTGCTATGATAATAAGCGGATAGAAGAATACGCTACTATCAACGAGTCTTTCGGCATCAATGGGGCAGTAATAAACAACGTCAACGCATCACCACAGATACTAAACAGCGCGAAACTGGAGAAAATAGCAGGTATTGCCGACATTTTCCGCCGTCATGGAATGAAACTTTATCTCTCTATCAATTTCGCATCGCCTATGGTGCTTGACAGCCTGACGACCGCAGACCCATTAGACCACTCCGTAAAGGAATGGTGGGTACGCAAGGTTCATGAAATCTATTCTCTTATCCCTGACTTCGGCGGATTCTTGGTGAAAGCCAACAGCGAGGGGCAACCTGGGCCAATGGATTTCGGGCGGACACATGCTGATGGGGCAAATATGCTTGCCGATGCACTGGCACCACATAAGGGCATCGTGATGTGGCGTGCCTTTGTATATGCTGCTAACAGCCCCGACCGTGCGAGTCAGGCATACGAAGAGTTTGTTCCGCTTGATGGGAAATTTCACGACAACGTCATCCTGCAGATAAAGAACGGCCCTATTGATTTCCAGCCACGCGAACCTGTAAGTTCATTGTTTTTTGCATTGAAGCACACACGGATGATGCCAGAGTTTCAGATTACGCAGGAATATACTGGAGAATCCATACACACCTGCTATCTCGCATCGATGTGGAAAGAATTCTTTGATACTACAACTGGCATAAAATTCGATGGTATAGCAGGCGTTTCAAACGTTGGTGATGCAGACAACTGGTGTGGGAATGACCTTGCCATAGCCAACTGGCATGCATTCGGATTCATGGCACAAATGCCTAAAATAGATATTTCTGAACTTGCTAAAAATTTCCTCTCGCATTATTACACCACTGATAAACATTTCATCAAACCTATCACACAGCTACTTCTTGCTTCTCACGAAGCAGTAGTCAGCTATATGATGCCTATGGGATTGCATCATATCTTTGCTGATGGGCATCATTATGGTCCTGCTCCATGGTCAGCACCAAAGGGAGTGAGAGTGGACTGGACACCAGTGTATTATCACAAGGCAGACAGTATCGGTCTCGGGTTTGACCGAACAGTCACGGGTTCAAACAACATCATGCAATATCCCGTACATCTTCAGGAATATTACACTAACGTATCCAGCAAGAATTCTCTGCTCTTATGGTTCCATCACATACCATGGGGGCAGAAAATGGATAATGGGAAAACGATGTGGCAAAATCTTTGCCTAACTTATGATCGCGGTGTAAAAGAAGCTGAAGGCTTTGTAAAGACTTGGGAGAGTATCAAACCTTTCATTGACGAGAAGCGCTATAGTGCGCAATTAGAGCTCTTCAAACGACAGGCTAAGGATGCTTGGTGGTGGCGTGATGCATGTCTGCTCTATTTTCAGACATTCTCAAAGATGCCATTCCCAAAAGGAAGTCCTGCTCCACGCCATAATCTGCAAGAACTAATGAATTACCGCCTTTTAATGGATAATTACACAAGGGCAGACATCAACAAACTGCCATAGCGAATCATTATCATACAAAGAAATAGCGTAGCCTAATAGGTTACGCTATTTCTTTGATTTTATAATAAAGCACTTATACCCTCAAAATTATTAGGTTTTCATATACTAACCTTTTTGATATCTTGCAAAAGCAAGAGAGGTTTATCTTTTGTTTGATAAACCTCTCTCTTATAAGAAGGCGGCTACCTACTCTCCCGCATTGCAGCGCAGTACCATCGGCGTAAGTG
>JAGHTU010000028.1 GCA_018065185.1 Candidatus Equicola faecalis
TGAGAACTACAGGATTACTAACTCGTATTAATATGTATATTATTACTGCCGCATAACGATTACAAAATTACACAAAAAAATATATCTAACAAAAGTGGGAGGATTTTTTAACTTTTTTTTAACATAGACATTTTATTAGGGAAGCGTAGGTTCAACTGGCAAGTATAAAATTTCCGGAAAGGTTTTATACTTTGTATTTTTTCAAGCAGAAAAGAAAAAGGAAGGGAGTAAATGGGAAGTCTGTTGATAGTCCATGGGAAGGTAAAGGAGCAGACAACGACCCTCTGTAAGAAGGGAAGGAGGAATGGAGGATGGACCACGGGTTAACTCTTTGACCTGTCTCTCCATCAGCATGAGTGAGAAGACTCTTTGACGGTGCGCCGTCAATGTGTCTGAAAGGAATCCTGACGGAGTAAAAAGACAGAAAAAGTCAATGGGTTAAACCATGGTAAAGCCACAATGTAGCCGGAAAGTAGAAGAAGGTCATTATCAGCTCCCCTACCCTATAGACCATCAGCAGACAGGGATGGGACGAAGTTTTATTCCCGAAGAATGATAGCCACAGAGTGATGCCATTATGGAATATCAGAGTCCTACGTCATCAACGGCAGAGAGCATCCCACCGACCTCAAAGGGAGTGTGATAGAATAAGCAAGTGCCGCTGTTTTTATAACAGTATCTTTGATGCCGTTGTAAAACTCACGTCGCTCTATCTTTGATGGAGTAGCGTGAGAAGCTGCACCTGCTTAATCTCCACATGGAATAGAGATCGGAACCAGGGATGGTTTCAGTCCTTGATGCTGAGTTCCAGAATAGCATCGTGGTGGCGTAGAAGCAATAGGGATAGAGTCGAGTACTGGAGGTATGTTTGAGACAGAAAGCCCGACGGCAAAGCCGGATTGCCCAAGAAAAGATATTATATAATAGTGGGTGAACGGTCCAGATTTTCCAAAGAAAACCTATCCTGAACCCCACGAAAAGCAGAAAAAACATAGTCCGAAGTAAAATAATTGGGAAAACCCTTGGTGGAACCAGAAAAAAACAGTACTTTTGCACTGTAAACATTATGCTTTGTAAGCATTATGTAAATATGTTAATACTAATAATCAGAAAGATATGACAACAATCGCATTTTGCAACCACAAAGGAGGAGTTGGAAAAACAACCTCGACAGCGAGTGTCGGAGTAGCGATGGCAAGACAGGGAAAGCGAGTATTGCTTGTGGATCTTGACGGCCAGGCGAACCTCACCGGCATCTTCCTCCAGGATGATGTAGAGGTGAGCATCTACGACTCGCTTGTTGAGAAAGCCCCTCTCCCACTCGTCCACATCGAGGACAATCTGGATCTTGTTCCATCAAACCTGAATATGTCAGCTGCAGAAGCAAAGATGACACAGTTATTCCAGCGTGAAATGCGCTTACATACTTTGCTTGCCAAGGTGAAAGCAAATTATGACTATATTCTGATAGACTGTCCTCCATCACTCGGCATCGTCACCATCAATGCCTTCCTGGCTGCTGATGAAATCTATGTGCCAGTGGCAGCAGAGATTTTACCTCTGAAGGGAATGATGATGATAGAGAATGTGCTGGAGGATCTTCGAGAAGTAAAGTCTGACATAAAGATTTCCGGAGTGTTCGTGACACGATTTGATGCTCGCAAGAACATCAACAAGTCAGTAGAAGAGGCAGTCCGTACACAGTACGAAGATGTAGTGTTCAACACGCACATCAGAGACCATGTGAGCCTATCAGAAGCCCCAGGTTCTGGAGGCAGCATCTTCGATTACGATGGTAAGGGAAGAGGCGCACAGGACTACCTCGCTCTGACTCAGGAAATTCTCGAAAGAACAAAGTAATAAAAGCATAATGTTTACATTATGTAAATATGACATAATTAAATATCAATAAGTTATGGCAACAAAGAAAAATACAGACATCCTTTTAGGCACGCTGATAAGCAAGAAAAAGGAGTTTGGAAAGAAGGCTGAAGAAGCACCAATAGAAACTCCAGAGGTGCGCCCATCGACAGAGAACGGATGCAAAGCTGGCGAAGCAAGGACAACCGTCATCCTTAACAAGGAACTTGTGAAGAAGGTAAAGTACATTGCCCTTGCCGAAGGAAGCAGCATCAAGGACAAAGTGACTGAAGGACTCACCACCATCGTGAAACAGTGGGAGAACCTGAATGGAGAAATTCCTATTAAGTAATATTTACATATTGTAATAATGTAAACATTATATCTAACTATTTATGAATTATAAATATAGAAATTCCGGAGATTACCCATGTGGTATTTCTTCATTTCAGGACTTGCGTCAGAGAGGTTGCGTATATGTTGACAAAACAGACCTCGTTTATGAAATGACACGGACAAAACATGTTTTTCTGAGCCGTCCAAGACGATTCGGCAAGTCGTTGCTGTGCTCTACCCTCAAAGCTTACTTCGAGGGTAAAAAGGAACTCTTTGACGGACTCCGCATTATGGAGATGGAGAAAGAGTGGAAAGCATACCCAGTGATCCACTTCAGCATCAGTTCCATAAAAGACAACGCCATAGAGGATATGCCTATGGCTCTCGGTTGCCTGCTCAATACCTACGAAGAGAAATACGGACGCGACGAGTCTGAAAAGACTCCTGGTAAACGCTTTCAGGGAATCATCAAGCGTGCACGTCAGCAGACAGGTATGCAAGTGGTTGTCATCATAGACGAATATGACTCACCTATGCTTACCCACATGCACGATGAAGAAAGTAAGGTTAAGGTTCGACAAATATTACAGGAGTTTTATCAGACTCTGAAGGACTGTGATGAAAATGAACGTTTTGTCTTTATTACAGGTATTACGAAGTTTTCCCAAATGAGCATATTCTCAACCCTGAATAATCTGTCAAACATTACTATGGACAGAGTTTATGCTTCCATCTGCGGCATTACGGAAAGTGAATTGCATAAAGTATTTGACAAAGATGTAGAAATGCTTGCCGAAGACCAGGAAATCACCAAGGAGGAAATGTATCACGAATTGAAAAACAAATATGATGGTTATCATTTCTGCGAAGTCTCTGAGGATATATACAATCCCTACAGTCTTCTATTGGCATTCTTTCACAAGAAGTTGGATTCATATTGGTTTGCAAGCGGAACACCAACATTCATTCTTGAAGAACTAAAGAGAAATGGAACGGACATCCTGACACTGGACGGAGCAGAATCCGAAGCTGAGGAGTTTGATCAACCTGCAGAAGGAATGGTAAAACCTCTCCCTCTCTTATACCAGGCTGGTTATCTTACAATAAAAGACTACAACAAAGTCACACGTTCATATATTCTCGGTCTTCCTAATGCGGAAGTACGTGGTGGGCTGATGAAGAATATTCTTCCTTACATCAATGGTACAGACAGAAGCGACAATTCAAGTTATGCAGCAATCATCAGAAATGCCCTGTACGCAGGGGATTACGATAAGGCAAAGACAACTCTACAATCGTTCCTAAAGAGCATTCCGTATATGCAGCAAGGAAAAGACTACCTAAAAGATCTTGCTACCCTTGAAGCATTCTACCAGCGTGACCTTTATATTTTCTTTTCTGGAATGTCCGCTTTGGTACAGTGTGAGGTAATGATGGCAGACGGACGTGTCGATATGGCCATGCGTATGGGAGACAAACTTTTTGTCTGTGAGTTTAAAGTGTCTGCCAATGCAAAGACTGCGATTGACCAAATTGATACTAAAAAATATTATGAGCCATGGCGTGCCACACAAAGAAAAATAATAAAAATTGGTGCTCAGTTTGATATAAACAATCGTACACTAAAAAACTGGATTGCCGAAGAAATATTAGACGCACAATAACAGCAATGCTACGAGGCAGGAAGTTGAGAGACTTCCTGCCTTTATATTTTGCACATAATGTAATAAAAACATAATGTTTACACAAAGTTACCACCCCCGAAAGTGTTCAATAAAATATAGTGATAACATACGTCACGCGCGCGCGATAGGGTGGAGAATTAACTGTACTGATAACATACGTCCCACACCCACCCGGAAAAGTGTAAAAAACTATATTGATAATATACGCCCTCCAAAAGTGGGGAAATAATGTATTGATAATATACGCCCTCAATACTGAAGATTCCATCCAAGTTCCTGCCATTTTCCCGTGGTCACTATTTCAATGACCTCTTCATGAGAATAACCAGGAACTGAGAAATCTGAATTAGGGGCGAATAGTTGAGCCATCGGCACAACAGGAACGATAGTCCGTTCAATACCACTGTCAGGATCCCAAAGAGCCTCTTTGAAGTCTTCTGACGTATAGACATGCTGATAACCCAAAGATATAGGCTCCATTTGTTTCACAAGCTCATCTATCGATGCAGAATCATTTACTTCTGCATCGAGAATATTGTCTTCTATCTGCACCCACCATTTCCTGACAGTTTTTCTATCTATGCCAAGTTCCCTCGCACACAGAGATTTATTTGTGGATTCAGGATGATTCACCATCCATTCGTTTATAAGCTGTGCCTCCTTGCTATTTTCAAGCGTAGCCACCTTTCTTCCTGCATGAGCATCCCAGGATTCTTTTCCGTCTTGTTTACGCTTCAAATCACGCATCATTCTTATCATTTCAAGATGGTGAACTTGTTTTCTTTTGTTACGCTTCACCTTCTTGAAAGGTATATCCGTCCAAGAAGAGAGCATCTGAGGACTCCAGCGGACGGAGTCTGGGTTCCTATATGCCCTGAGAGCGACTTGCACATCATGCGCCTCGAAAGGAGCTTTTATATTCGTCAATTCATCAAAGGGAGTAATCAGAGAATACGCGTCCTCCTTCAGTTCCTCGAAGGGAATATTGCATTTGGCCGCAAACGAAGCAAGCGCCATAATACAGTAATATCGGAAGCCCTCTTTTACGCCCTCTCTCTTCTTCATCTTATTCAACCACCAATCATATAGACGTCGGTCTGTAATAAAACGACCTTTGGGGAGAGTGCGGTTCTTATACCAATCCTCCCCATATTTCTTTCTGGCTTGTTCCAGTGTCAGCCTCTTTGGGTTCAGCAGACGGCCACCACGCTCCAACTCTGCGATAACAGCCGGTTTAAGCTGTTCATCAACGCCAGTGTCTGAATACCAAAGCCAGGGCAACAAATCATTGATTGTGTAATGATCTGCTTCCGTCTTCCAAGCCTGAATAGGCACACCAGTCCCAACATAGTCGATGCTGCCCTTCACCATCTTCAGAGTCTTCGTAAAAGTCTCAGGCAAGCGGAATCCGTGATATATGCCCAAGCACTGAACATTATCCTGCGTGGTTGTTCCTATCTGCGTTTTCGTAGGAGGATAAACCACGACCTTGTACAGCGCACGGCAGATAGCCTGCAGATACTTCACGTTCTGCTTGAACATAGCAAGCGGATAGCGCATCGTGTAGTAGAGGTGCAGCCCATGCCCACTATTGACTATGATGTTGGGAAGCGGAATGAACGGTTTACCACACATAGGGACAGGCTTCCTCATGTTAGACGGATAGAAGGTTGTCATCTTCGAGAACAGAACGTGAAGCTGCTCAACCCCCACGCCATCGAGGTCAATTGCGAAAGCATACAGATAGCGAGCATACTTGTTTGCCGTCGTGCCACCTACATAGGTGATGGGGGACATGATGGCGAACTGGCGAGTCTGCAACCAGTCGCGCCCCTCCCAGTCATCTTTCAGTACAATCTTATGGCTGTTCTTGTCGTATTCGGGTTCTTGACCCTCCTTCGGTTTCTTTCTTGTAGCCTTTGACTTAAAGAAAGCGATGGGGTTGTACTGGAACTGCGACTGTTTGTAGCTTTCGTGTGGAAGGTTCTTGTTTTCCTCCTCGCGCCACTGGAGGTAGCGGTCGCACCCACGAGTCTCGAACGGTTCCACTTCCCCTTCACCCAAGTCACGCTCGAAGACCTGTGCGATGAAGTCAGGCAGGTAGCATCTACTCACATCGACCAGTGGCTGCTGATCAATGAACCGGCACTTGTCAAAATATTCTCGCTCGGCAGAATCATCTATGTCATCTGGATCCACCTCAGAAATTTTGAGGTAGCGAGGCTTGCGAGTTTTCTCTTCCTGTTGAGCCGATGGGGAAGCGTTGGGTGTAAGTTCTTTCTTTTCCATGCTGATTTTTTACGAAGGCGTTGAGGTTCTCATGAGGGGAACAAATCCCCTCAAACTCCCCAGGAAAGGGGTAGAAGGAATGGGCTGCTCCGCTGTCGCTACACAGCCCATTCTCGGGGGGCGTATGTTATCAATATGATTTATTCCCCACTTTTTGAGTGCAAAGGTACACATTTTATTTGGTTCCTGCAATAGCGGGGATCGATTATCTGAAAATAAACTTCAGATGGCAAGATCGCATAAATTTATAATTTGTGTACGCAATTATAAATTATTAACTAAATAAATTTGTGTACGCAATTTAATTTTAGTACCTTTGCACTTAGAAAGAAAAACATAATCCCCAAGTCCCGGAAGGGCAAAGTATTATGATCCTACAAAATAACGGCAAAAGTATCGAGGTAGAGAAGAACTTTAGCATGTACCTATTCCTCAATGGGAAGTTGATGGAAGAATCCGATACAACATATCCGATTCTGCAAGCGAAACAGAATATCATCAATACTCTCATCGCGTTGGAACTCCCCTACAAGATAGAACAGAATCTCTGGGAGGATGAGGAAGGGTGTATGCACGAAGTTAGAGAAATAACAACAGAATAAAAAGAATATGGCATACTCTTTTGAACCTTCCGAATTCGGGGAAGAACGCAACGATAAACTTACCGTAGAACTAACCAACGGCATAACTGGTAAAGTCAATGCCTTTATTGATCTGAAGGTGGGAGGAAAGTTGCATTATTCCACAAATGGCAAGACATACGACATAGAGTGTGTCGAGGTGACGCATAATCACAACAGACAATGCTACTGTTGTTTCTTCTGTCACAACATCGAAGGATGTGGAATGATGCGTTGTAATCCCGATAGTCGAACAGACGGAAAGTATGTGAAGTTCAGAATCATAAAGTAAATAACCCCATAAAGCAATACAACTATGAAGCAGATAACAAAGGTACTCGCCATCAACATCAACCATGATGATCTGATGGATATCAGCAATGCATTCCACAGAATGATCTCCAAGACGGACATCAAGAATATGGCAGAAGCAATGAATGTTCTCGGTTCTAAGCGTTCCTTCGAGGTTACAGAAGAGAAGCTCAACGAGGAGATCCAGAGGTGCTACGGTGAGGTCATGGACTCCCTGGGACCTGTCAACGATGACGGTTCCATCGACATCGATCTCCTTGACTACCCTTCTGCAGGTTGCGGAACCATGGGCTTCCTTCTTGAACTGAAGTTCGACAGTGAAAAGGAACACTGGATCTGGACACTCAACCTCGAAGTATCATCAAACTACGTTTATCCAACGGAGGATTAGCCAATGGCAAAGAAACAGAAGTCAGCACTCAACGCCGAGCAGGAGAAGGTCTTTGCTTCATTTCGAGCTGGAGCAAACATCTTCCTCTGTGGCAAGGGCGGTTCTGGAAAGTCCTATCTTACCAGGTACATTATCGATGACTGTAAAAAGAGAGGACTCGGTGTAATCGTATGCGCGCGCACTGGAGTGGCGGCAAACAACATTGGAGGTGCAACTCTGCACCATACCTTCAAGATGCCCGTAAGGGTTATAGAACCAGGCAGAATGTGCAAGGACGAAAAAGTCCTGAGTATTCTGGGCAAGGCTGATGTAATTATCATCGATGAGATTTCCATGGTCCGCATTGATGAATTTGAGTATATAGCACGCACCCTTTTGAGCCTGAACCCCAAAAAGAAGTTGCTGGTGGCTGGAGATTTCTATCAGCTACCACCGGTTGTAGGAACCAATGAAAAAGATGTATTCCACGACTTGTATGGGGGGAAGAGATATGCTTTTGAAAGCGATCTCTGGGTAAAACTACAGCTACAGACGATGGAATTGCAGAGTTCCATGAGACAGTCCGATAAAACTTATGCTTCATCGTTAGATCATATAAGGGAAGGAATCCCTGACTTTGAGTGCTTCGACACCTCCAAAACTCCAGATCCAACAGCAATAACCTTATGCGGTAAAAGGGAAGAGGTAAACCAAATAAACGAAGAGCATTTCAAGATCCTTAGAAAACAAGGGGCAAAACCCAGGAAATACAAAGCCATCAAAACTGGCATTGTCGAATCATCAGACCTCCCAACGGATGAAGAATTATCATTGTGTGCTGGTGCAAAGGTTGTGATGTTGAACAATGACAGTGATGGGCGTTGGGTCAACGGAACCTTTGGAGAGGTTGCAAGTGTAGATGATGATTCTATTGATGTTCGAATAGAAGGATGCCCAGGAACCGTGAATGTTCCAAGATTCACGTGGAAATTCTCCGATTACGAAGTTAAGAAAACTCCTGAAGGAATAAAGCTCTACACAGTAGAAAGGGGAAGCTTCGAGCAGTTCCCTGTCCGTCTTGCATGGGCAATCACCATCCACAAGTCACAGGGGCAAACTTATGACCGTGTTAATGCAAACATTAGAAGCATCTTTGAGAACGGACAGGCGTATGTAGCTTTAAGCCGATGCAGAACCCTAAAAGGGTTGACTGTAATAGGAACATTGACCCCAGAAAAGATACAGCCAGCGGACGCAGTTAAACGCTTTATGAGTGGAGACCACCGTCCGGACTGGAGCGGTCCGATGTTGCCTCTCTATGAGGGCGAAGAACTATCTCCGAAAGACGGCACATATCAAGAAGGATGGGATGACGGTTATAAGCAGGGAACTGATGACACCGAAGCCAAGTATCAGCAGCGCATCATCGAGGATCCAGGCGTTAAAGTGTTATCAGAGTACACTCGACGTCAGAAGGAACTCTCCCAGATAGAGGATCCTGAGGAACGGAACCCGAAAGGAGCTGGTCGAAAGAAACTCCCTATCAACGAAAAGAAGGAGTCCAAGGCAATCAGAGTTCCCGGAGAACTTGCCGACCTGTTAAAAGAAATCGGAGACCTCGCAAAGGAGAACCCCGAAAGAATAGAACAACTGAAAAGTCAATGTACGGCTATCATCGAAACCTACAGATAGCCCAAACCCAAAGATATAAAATCCCCAAATCCCCCTCCATAAAAACACAGGGGCGTTTGGGGATTTTTGTATCTTGCAGGTTATTTCTTTCGTCCACCTCCAGACCTCGCTTGTCCAAGTTGCACTTGGGCAGCATGGAAGATATTCTTAAAGGCTCCGACATACCAGTCCTCGTCTTTTCGTTTCCACCAGTTATCATCAGAGCCACCACCTCCACCGCCACCTGCAGGAGCCTGAGCAGTGACATATCCCATGAAAATGGCAGCCACCGTTTCACGCAGTCCTGCGTCAGCAGCTGTTGCCATATTGTATGGTAGTCTGATCATGCTCGTCAATACACCTCTCAGTCCTTCACTTTCAAGGCTATGCAAGGTGTGATTGAACTCAACCCCGGCATAATTTCCTGAACATCGCCAGCCAGTTTGATTACAATAAACCTTCATATCGTTCCAGAGCTGCTTGTCAGGAGCATTCAGAACCTCACGTACCAACCATTCGTTAGCTTTGGCCTTATCCTTCACATCGCTGAGTTCCCGGGCGAGATTCTCTTTCTCACCACTCAGTTTCTTGTTTTCTTTCTCCAGTCGGTTCTTTTCATCAGCATCCTTTATGAAATCGGAAAATCTCTTACCTACTTGCTCTGGAGTAGGAGTGTAAGGTTTTCCGTCTTTATCAGTCCAGTTCACATTGGCAGCCTTTAATAGGGCTTTCATTGCATCTTTCTTCCCTTCTTCCTTGCCACTCTTTACTCCTTCAGCTTTAGCATTTGCCACGTCCGTATCGTGGTTTTCTTTTAGGAGTTCCATCTTCTTTGATAATCTTTCATTTTCCGCTTCATAATCCTTTCTGGGTTTAAGTCCCCTATTATAGAACCATGAAGTAACATCATTGTAGTCCTTCTTAGCTTTCTCGATGTCCTTCTGTTGTTGTTCGATGGTGGTATTGTTATCAGTGATAGTAGTATCCTGGTCGCTGATGGTCTTTTCATTTTCCGCAATCTTGGCATACGTTTTATCGAGATCGTCAGAAGCCTTGGCAGCCTTCGTCAGAGCTTCGTTCCTCTCGTTTTCAGCCTTTCTCTTTTCATTCTTCAAAGAATCAATCTCGGCTTGGAGTGACATAGCTTCCTGACGTTCCGCTTCAAGTTCTGCTGCCGTCTTATGGCGAACATCCTTTGCCTCTTCCTCTGATAAGGTTTCTCTTTCACGTCCACGAGCAAGTCCAAAGTGCTTGCCCACCTGTTCATAGAAATCTGTATGGAATTGCTTAAGATACCGTCCTCTTTCCGTCCTGTTGTCACCAACAAGACCAGAAAAAGAAACACACAGCTTCTGCTCACGTTCCTGTTTTTCACCCTTGACCCACTGTTGTCGAGCAGACTTGCTAAGGTTCTTGTATTCCTTAGAAGTGATGGTCTTATTGGGGTCATCTTTATTCACATAGAGATACGTTGCACGCCCCCTCTGCTGACGTAAAGCAGTAGGGATTGTATTGACATGAACGTGAGGTGTAGTTTCATCCAGATGAACTTCGACACCCACTACATTATCTGCTCCAAACTTCAAACACGCAAACTTATAAACCGCTTTTGCGAACTCTTCAATTTCCGGTTTACGGACAATATGAGAGTTGTCACGCGAAAGATCCAGAGCGACATCCTGGTCACCGAAGGCCATCTTGTGCATCACGTCATGGTCACCGGAAAAGACCCAATCGATATAACTGTTGGGTTGATTGGAGGCTTCAGGATCGAACGCCTTGAAGTCGAGTTCTGCGAGACGAGCAACAAACTTGTTATACAATTTTTTTGTATTTGTTGCGGAGAGAGATTTGATGCCATCAGCATCAATCATAAAGTTAAGATCCTTTCTGGTCACGTCATAATGATGGCTGGTGTCCAGATTCTTGTTTTCATACTTTTCCTGGTTCCACCCATCACGAGTATTCTCGTTTGCCTGAGCAGAATGGAAAGTAGTTTGGACCGCTGCATGGATGGCAGCTCTTGCGACATTTGCTTTTGCCATAGCCTTAATTTAATTAGTGAATAGAAGGTAGTCCAGAGGGAACGTCTGGCGTGGTCTTGGAGTAGAACTCCGAGCGGTGGGTGTCGGGAGAGGGTCACTCCTGACCGGGGTTGCATAGGGCGAGAAGCCCTTGCCATAGTCTGCGTTTTCTCGTGGTTAAGCGTTAGCGAGCCACGAAAAACCATACTATGTTTATATATTTCGTGGCTCACCACGAACGTAACTGCGTGCAAAGTTACGAATATTCTCCTGATAACGGTAAATTCTTGAAGGAAAACTTGTTGACTTTAAGAATATTTAATACAACAATACATTGTTATAACAATAAATTGTTGTAATTTTGCAGCATGAAAAATGTATATCAAAAGATAGGAAAGCTGCTCGGAGAGTGGCGAAGAAAGAACGGATTCTCTCTCTACAAGATTGCGAAAGAGGGACCCGGTAACGTCAGATACGACTCCCTCAAAAGAGTCGAAAAAGGAGATGTCGTTTCATCAGAAACGCTCCTTTGCTATGTCGATTTTTGTTACGAACATGGCTTCAGAATCTTCGATGAAATATACAACAATATAACGTTGCAACAATGTATTGTTGTAGAAAACGAGCAGACTTGCGAGACAAAAAAAGAGTCTGTAGAGGAAGTTCCGGCACCTTCGGAAGAGGAGGAAAAAGCCTTCGAAGAAGAAGAACTAACACCACCATTGGACGAAGAATATGCCTACGCCGAGATTTCTTTCGACCAAAAAGAAGTGATGAACGAACACGATCAGATAGCGTTCATCAAACACAAGCGTTGCCCTGTTTGCGGAAAAGCACTGAGGGAACGAAATGGAAGGAATGGCTCGTTCATAGGGTGTAGCCAATACCCAAAATGTAACTATACGGCAAACGGAGACTTTAGCCAGTATTCAATCACCGAGAACAACAAAAAGGGAGTAATCCCAAAATAAGAAAATGAGGTGAATTAAATTTTGGGTTCAAATAATTCAGTCAAGTCCACTCAAAAAACAACCTTTTTTGGGTGCAGAATAATCAAAGACTAAAATGAGAGCAATAATATACGCGCGAGTTTCTTCAACGACAGACAGGCAGGACACCGAACGCCAGGTTAGTGATCTGACTGATTATGCATCTGCGATGAAGTACGAAGTCTGCAAGATCTTCGAGGAACACATCAGCGGTGCGAAGAAGAACGAGGAACGCCCCACCCTCCAGAATGCACTGGAGTATTGCAAAGAGGAGAAAATCGACATCGTTCTAACAAGTGAGATTTCAAGACTTGGTAGAAATGCACTTGAGGTTCTTGCCGTAGTCAAGGAACTCCAAGACAACGGCATCAATCTGTTTCTTCAGAAAGAACAGTTTACCCTGCTTGACACAAAAGGCAAGATATCGCCTTTTGCCACGATCTTCCTCGCTACACTTTCCGCTTGTGCAGAAATGGAGCGAGAGAACATCCAGTATCGTCTGAACTCCGGAAGAAAACGATACATTGAAAAAGGTGGTAAACTGGGCAGACCTTCAGGAACTGCAGAAACAAAGGAAAAACTCGCAGAAAAATACAAGCAGCTCATAAAGGAGTTGAAGAAAGGCACTCCATACCGTAAAGCTGCCAAGCTCTGCGATGTTTCGGAAAGCACGGCAAAGAGAATCAAAAAGACTTTCGGAATATAAAAGTAAGATCCCCTACTCTACCATTAGAGATAGGGGATCGCTCTTAATAACAAAGATAATTACTCCGTTGAGAGCTCACTGATAAATACTCAACGAGTGCAAAGGTACTCCTTTTATATAATATAAGGTAAGCCTGAAAAAAGTTCCTCTTGATTTAACATCTTCAAGAGGAAAATATAAATATTGGCTAAAGGAAAACGGAAAAATTTACGAAACCAGAAAGGAAAGTCCATTGCCATACGCCGTGCATGGTAATGCTCGATATCTTTATCGTTCCATTCCAGTATTGTTTCACCCAATAGAGAAAATTTTATCATTTGAATATTGATATTGTTTATTTCTTTTCGGAGCTCGTCTATTTTTTTATTGCCAAGTTCTAATGC
>JAGHTU010000055.1 GCA_018065185.1 Candidatus Equicola faecalis
AATATTAAAATTCGACCCCTTTTCATTTTCGGAGTGTGCGCACCTAAAATCCTTAATGACATTAATGACATTCGTGACATTAATGACATTGATGACATAAATTTTTTAAGCTGAAAAATGAGAAATTTCAGGGGGAAATGAAGACTCATTTTGCCTCGTTTTTTTCTGAAAACACTCCTTAAACATTGAAATATTTACTGAAAAAAACAGTGAGTTTTTGATGATTTTGTTCATTTTCTCACGTTTTATGTTCCTCCGCCGAAGATTGCCATAGGTGGGGAACACCCCAAGGTGCGCCCAAGCCATGACGGACTATAAGTGTTGGGGTTGGTGCTATCTTTGGATTGAGATATGCACCTTTCACTCTCTCTCTGCTGACGCTATGAGAGTGGGGAGTTCAGAGATGATAATGTGTCATTGTTGTTCTCAAATTCACAAAATCAATCTCAAAAGGTAAAAATCTTTCACAAATTTACAAAATCTATTCCTAATATCACAAAACATTTGCACACAGTCATTCCTTATTATTATCTTTGCATTGCGATTTTCGGATGAAGAAAGAATGTCGCGAATAAATAAAAGAGAAAGTAAATTTAGCAGTTAAACTAACAAACTAACTAAAAATAAAATAAGTATTATGTGGATTAAGAAAGTAAATTTAGCAGTTTTTCTCGTATGCGCTTTGGTGGTAGGTTATGGCGCATGTGCTTTGGTAGGGACATTATCAGCAGATGGCAGTCTGTTGAGTGGTGACATCGCAAAGGCAGACCTTTACAGCGGTCAGAAGGTGGACCCTGATGTGGCTGTGGTGGAGGAACGCTTGCAGAACGATACAGCATTCTTGCACCAAACGCAAGACGCAATGGCGCTACTGAAACAACGTCTTGACACGCTTAACGACCTTACCGACCGCACGATGAGCCTCTGTGCCGATGTGGCAGAGTTTAAGGGCATGATGCCGGGCATCAGTTCTCTGCAGGTGAAGGCACATAACGCTTCGCTCGCTCTTGAGCGCACAACAGAGGAACTCGAAAAGGTGGCAGATGGCAAGCGGTCAAATCTCTACGAGCAGGCATCAAATAATGCCTTTATCGGTTTCATGAAGACAGAGAGCCAGTTGGCTATCGGTAAGGAGTTTGTGGAGACAGCCAC
>JAGHTU010000027.1 GCA_018065185.1 Candidatus Equicola faecalis
TTCGACAAACGCTCGTTTGGGTCTCGACAAACGCTCGTTTGTGCCTCGTCTTCCCATCGTTTGTGAGCGACCAAACGGAGGCTTGTTTTCCGTCGTCCGAAGTCGCGGAACAGATGTTCCAATCGAAGGGATTCTCCGATGCTGTCTTGGGGGTGTCGCGATGCTGTCGAGGGGGTGCTGTGATGCCCTCGATGGCATCCCTTCGATGGGTATACGGGACCCCTTCGATGGGTATACGGAGCCCCTTCGATGGTTATACGAGATGCCATTGATGGAAATACGCCACGAATTGATGAGAATGGAGGGTCCACTTAATGTGAATCCAAGATGCGCTCGTTAGATACGCGCGACTTGTCTTGTGGATTATGTCAGGCGGATGGCATTGATGATGCGCCCACAATGGCGACCTTCATGACGGGCAGAGAAGAAAAGGTCATTATGTGCATAGGTATCAATACCCGCAACGGATATATTTTCCGCATGCAGTCCCGACTGCAGAAGAAGCCAACGGTTTGCCTGCCACAAATCAATATGCAGTCCACCACGCATCGTACCCTCAACACGCTCACCGAAATCAACAAGGATCTTCTCCATCGGAAATCCTGCTTCGGCAAAGGAATCAACCACCTCTTGCCCCACCTGAAAACTATCAATGCCGATGGAAGGACCGATGATGGCATGTAGGTCTGAAGAGAGCGAAGCGAAGTGTTCCATCATCACACGGATGGTCTTCTGCGAGATGCGCAGAACCGTGCCACGCCAACCGCTATGGACAGCCGCCACTACGCGATGGATTGGGTCAAAAAGAAGCACCGGCACACAGTCGGCTGTGCGCACGGCAATAGGGCATCCGGGCAATGCCGTAATGACGGCATCCACTCCCTGAAGGTCATCACGCACCATGCCATAACGGTCAACAATCCGCACCACATCGCCATGCACCTGATGAGGCTGCAACACATCATAAGGCAATGCAGCATCACGACAGGTGGAGAAAGCCTCTACCCCCGAAGGCAGATGGTGAAACAACAAATCGGTTGAGTTCATAATGCAAAAATAAGTAATTATAACAAGATATTAGTATCTTTGCAGATATTATGGCACATCATCACCATCACGACACGAAGATAACACAGCTCAACAGGGTCTATATCATCAGCCTTGTGCTGAACGGCGCGTTTATCATCGTGGAGACCATTGCCGGAATCATGGCGAACTCCATGGGGCTCCTGTCTGATGCCGGGCATAACCTCGGTGATGTCTTTTCGCTGATGCTGGCAATAGCAGCCATACGCCTTGCCCACTCACATAGCACGAAGCAATACACTTATGGTTTCCGCAAGAGTTCGGTGCTCATCTCGTTGCTGAACGCTATCATCCTTGCCGTGGCTGTGGGAGTCATCGCAGTGGAGAGCATAAGCAAGATATTTAATCCTACGACGGTGGAAGGCGATGTCGTGATATGGACTGCCACAGTGGGAATAGTAATAAACGGTGCTACGGCATGGGCATTGGCACACTCGCACCATCACGACATCATCACACGCGGTGCCTACCTGCACATGCTTGCCGATGCGCTGGTGTCGGTGGGTGTTGTCGTCTCCGGCATGATCATCAGTCAGACGGGATGGAACTTAATAGACGCCATAACGGGACTGGCGGTTGCCACCCTGATACTGATTTCCACATGGAGACTGTTGGCAGAGAGTCTGCGTATGTCTATTGACGCTGTGCCCGAAGGCATAAATCCAGATGCAATACTGCGAAGGATAGAAGAGACTGACGGAGTGAAGGAGGCGCATCACCTGCACATTTGGGCAATCAGCACCACGGAGACAGCCCTCACGGTGCATATCGTGGTGGATGACATCACACAATCAGAGAGCATCATTCAGAATGTGAAAGAAAGGCTCACCACGGAAAAAATATGTCACAGCACGATAGAAGCCGAGACAGAAAACAGTCTTTGCAATCATAACAACTGTTGCTGATGCGAAAGTTTATGGTCAACATATCATTCATAGATAAGAAAAATACACTATATTTGCGAACGTAATTATAAATCGTAAGACGATGAAACAGTTTTTCAAGTATGTTCTGGCAACGATGCTCGGCATCTTTGCTTTTGGATTGATATTGGTGATATTCGGAATCATCACCCTGATTACATCTGCCATAACGGCAAGCGATAATAGCATCAAGGATAACTCTGTGTTTGTGTTGAACCTAAAAGGAATGATTGATGAGCGCATAGAGGAAGACCCTTTGACGATGCTGATGGGTGGCAGCACGACCGAACAGGAGGGGCTTGACAAGATACTCTTCGCTATAGACAAAGCAAAGACAGAAGACAACATCAAGGGTATCTATATTGAAGCAGGAGCATCATTTGCACCCGACTCATGGGCTACCTCACAAGCCATACGCAAGGCATTGGTGGATTTCAAGAAAAGTGGAAAATGGATAGTGTCCTATGGCGACACCTATTCGCAGGCGGCATATTACATCGCCTCAGTAGCAGATGAGATAATGCTCAACCCACAAGGCGAGATAGACTGGCATGGCATCGGTGGCTATCAGATGTTCCTGAAAGACCTATTGGCAAAGGTGGGCATAAAGATGCAACTGGCGAAAGTGGGCACGTACAAGAGTGCACCAGAGATGTTCGTTGCTGACAGGATGAGCGATGCCAACCGCGCACAGACAGAGGCTTATATAAACAATATATGGCGTAACGTGCTGAATGAAGTGTCGGCAAGCAGACATATCTCTGTTGAAAAGCTCAATGAATATGCTGACAACTATACCATGTTTGACGACCAGAAGACATTCGTGGAGCGCAGGCTCGTGGATAAACTAGTATATGCTGACCAGGCAAAGGAACGCATCAAAAAACGCCTTGGCACAGCTGACGAAGAGAGCCTTTCGGCACTCTTCGGCGAGGAGTTCAATCAAGCATCAGTGAGCGACCTTAATGCCCTTGAGGCAGATGACAGCGGTGATGAGATTGCCATATATTATGCTTATGGCGACATTGTGCAGACATCAGGCGAAGGAATAGTAATGGGTGGCGGTCACGAGATTGTGGCACAGGACGTATGCAAGGATATTGAGAAACTGGCAAAAGATGATGATGTGAAAGCCGTCGTATTGCGCATCAACTCCGGCGGAGGTAGCGCATACGCATCCGAACAGCTATGGCGCTCAATAGAACTACTGAAAAAAGAGAAACCTGTGGTGGTGTCAATGGGCGGCATGGCAGCCAGTGGCGGTTACTATATGAGTTGTAACTCCAATTGGATTGTGGCAGAACCTACCACACTCACAGGTTCGATAGGAATCTTCGGCATGTTCCCTGACCTCAGCGAACTATTCACGCAGAAGTTGGGAATAAAATTCGATGAGGTAAAAACAAACAAAAACACCACATTCGGCAACCTGCAAGCACGTCCTATCAATCCTGAGGAGATGGCGATGGTGGAAAGATACGTACAGCGTGGCTACCAACTCTTTATCAAACGTGTGGGTGAGGGACGCAA
Organism: Candidatus Equicola faecalis; assembly: GCA_018065185.1. Classification (GTDB taxonomy): domain Bacteria; phylum Bacteroidota; class Bacteroidia; order Bacteroidales; family Bacteroidaceae; genus Prevotella; species Prevotella faecalis. The sequence continues at coordinate 3,540 of JAGHTU010000027.1, forward strand.
GATGACCACCGAGCAGGTGGATGCCATCGGACAGGGGCATGTATATACTGCCGAAGATGCCCTAAAAATCAAGCTTGTCGATGAGCTCGGCGGACTAAAGGAAGCCACAAAGAAAGCAGCGAAACTGGCTAAACTAAAGAAGTATCACACCGTATCATATCCAGAACCGACAGATTGGCTGACGCAGCTCATCAATTCGCAAACGAATAAGAACAATACCATTCTTGATTCAAAGATGCGCGAAGAACTGGGAGACGTTTACGAACCTCTCAAAATCATCAAGACAATACGCAATCAAGACCGCATACAGGCACGTATTCCTTACATAATAAAGGTCAACTGATGCAGAGTTACATAAAAATCAATAAGGCGTTACTGCCATTGGCTTTCATCTACGGCACTATCGTAGAGATACGCAACTGGCTTTACGATGTGGGAATAAAGAAAAGCCACACATGCGACAAACCTGTCATCGGCATAGGCAACCTCACGGTGGGCGGGACAGGAAAAACGCCACATGTGGAATATCTCATACGCCTATTGAAAGACACACGGCGTGTGGCTGTCCTCAGCAGAGGCTACAGGCGTTCCACACACGGATTTCTGCTTGCAACCGACAAAACGACCAGCCGACAGATTGGCGATGAGCCATGGCAGATGCACAATAAATTCCCCGAGATACTGGTGGCTGTGGATAAAGACCGCTGTCATGGCGTAGGGAAACTGAACGATGCTGAGGTGGTCATCCTTGATGACTCATATCAACACCGACGGATAAAACCGGGCTTAAACATCCTGCTGATAGACAGCAACCGCATGGTGAACGAAGACAAGATGTTGCCGGCAGGACGGTTACGCGAGCACATCCTGAACCGCAATCGTGCAGATATAATAATCGCGACGAAATGCCCTACAGACATGAAGCCGATAGACTTCCGTGTGATGAAAAACACTATCGGGGCTTTCCCTTACCAGAAACTGTTCTTTACGACATTGGAATACGGAAAACTGTACGGATGTTTCAATGGCAGAGAAATGACGATAGAGGATTTAAGCGACAAGCATGTGCTGTTGCTCAGCGGTATTGCCGTACCACAGCAGATGAGAGACACACTCTCTCCATATTGCAAGGAGATAAAAGAAATGACATTTGCCGACCATCATCGTTTCTCAAAATCAGAGATAAAAGCAATCGATGAACATTGGAAGGCTATGGCAAAACAATCTCTCATTATCACCACGGAAAAAGACGAAGCACGGCTGAAAGGTCTGAAACTGACAGACGACATAAAAGAAAACTTGTTCGTTTTGCCTATAGCAGTAAGATTTCTTGAAAACGAAGACGAATTTAATAAAATGATAACCGACTATGTTACAAAAAATTCATGAAACGGCACAATGGCTCAAAGAAAAGATGACGACACATCCTGAGACAGCCATCATACTTGGGACCGGTTTAGGTCAACTCGCCACAGAGATTACAGACACTTACATATTTGAATATAAAGACATTCCGAACTTTCCGCTCTCTACCGTTGAGGGACATTCCGGAAAACTAATCTTCGGCAAATTGGGTGGCAAGGACATCATGGCAATGCAGGGACGCTTCCACTTTTATGAGGGGTACTCAATGAAAGAAGTGACGTTCCCTATCCGTGTGATGTACGAACTAGGTATAAAAACACTCTTTGTATCAAATGCAGCAGGATGTATGAATCCTGATTTTCATGTGGGCGACCTCGTAATCATAAAAGACCACATAAATATGTTTCCTGAGCATCCTTTGCGCGGACAGAACATACCTACGGGACCACGCTTCCCTGACATGCACGAGACGTATGACCCTGCGCTTATCAGTGCTGCAAAGATGATAGCCGAAGAGAAAGGCATCCTCCTTAGGGAAGGCGTATATATGGGTGTACAAGGACCTACGTTTGAGACTCCTGCCGAATATGTAATGTACAGACGCATGGGAGCCGACTGCGTAGGTATGTCAACAGTGCCAGAAGTGATAGTGGCACACCACTGCGGAATACGCGTATTCGGAATCAGTATTGTCACAGACCTCGGCATTGAAGGACAGGCTATAGAAGTCAGTCACGAAGAAGTGCAGATAGCAGCCAACAAGGCACAACCGCTGATGACAGAGATAATGCGTGAAATGATAAAACGTGCATAATGAAAGGCAACGGACAACAATCAACAGCTTTCTGCTAAACGACAAAACGAAAAGAATGACAGAGATTTCAAAACTCGGGGAGTTCGGACTCATCAATCATCTTACATCCGACATCAAGCCAAAGAACAAGGAAACCATTTGTGGTATCGGAGATGATTGTGCCGTGCTCAACTATCAGAATCGCCAGTTGTTGGTGACCACCGACATGCTGATGGAAGGCGTACATTTTGACCTTACATATATGCCACTCAAACATCTCGGCTACAAGTCGGCAATGGTCAATTTCAGTGACATCTTCGCCATGGGTGGCATGCCAAAACAGATAACTATCAGCATGGCTATCTCAAAGCGCTTTTCAGTGGAAGATATGGAAGACTTCTATGCAGGGTTGCAACTGGCATGTGACAAATGGGGCGTGGATATCATCGGAGGCGACACCACATCGTCATTGACTGGTATGGCAATATCCATCACAGCAATCGGAGAAGCAAGTGACACTCCTATATTGCGTAAAGGAGCACAGCCGACAAACCTTATCTGCGTCAGTGGCGACCTTGGAGCTGCCTATATGGGATTGCAACTACTGGAACGCGAAAAAGCAGTCTATTATCAGCAACTGAAAGATAATCCAAACGACAAATCTGATTTCCAACCAGAATTTGCAGGAAAAGAATACATCATTGAACGTCAACTCAAGCCTGAAGCGCGTGGAGACATCATCGCGAAACTCAATGCCACTGGCATCCACCCGACAGCAATGATAGACATAAGTGACGGACTCAGTAGCGAACTTCTGCACATCTGCACACAAAGTCATTGCGGTTGCCGCATATATGAAAAAGAGTTGCCTATTGACTATCAGACGGCTGTCATGGCAGAGGAGTTGGGCATGAATGTCACCACCTTTGCACTCAATGGCGGAGAGGATTACGAACTGCTCTTTACAGTGCCTATCGGTGATAAGGAGAAAATAGAATCCATTGACGGCATACAGATGATCGGATACATCACAGAAGAGAAATACGGATGCCAACTAATAACACGCGACAACAACGAGTTTGAAATTAAAGCGCAAGGATGGAATCCATTAAAAGAAACAAAATAATAAACAAAAGACATGAAAAAACTATTATTATTAGTATGCTTTGCTACAATGTGTACAGCAAGTTTCGCACAGAATGAAGAGATCACTAATGAGACCGTCATCCAGTTATTGAATGAAGGATTCTCTTCTGATGAAATTATCGGTATGATTGAAACAAGTTCCACACGTACCATCAGTTACAGTATTGACTATATGCGCCAACTTAAAACTGCTGGTGCCGACACCAAACTCACGACCTACATACAGAAGATAGCACAGAAAGACTATGGTTTCGAAGGTGTACTATGGTGGAACACTGGCGGAAAGCCTCAGAAGATAATGCGTTCAAACTTTGAGAAGGAAGAAAAAGGCTTCAACCTCGGAACAATCGCCGCTGCTGCGGCAGCAGGTGTCTTGGTGGGTGGTGCCGTAAGTCACAACATCTCTGACGGTTTGGCTGGTGCAACGGCAGCAGGTGCTGTTCTGCTTGCCTCAACAGGTAAAGACATACAGAAGCTATGCATCATGGGAGCATCATCGAAGAATGTGGTAAACAGCACTCAACCTGTATTCCGCTTCTATCTCCCGAAGAACAACCCTGAAAGTTTTGCAAAAGAAGGCGCAAACTGGTACACTATGGTCATGAGCGAAGTACAGAGCCCTAATGAATTTCAGGTGGTGAAAATGAAGGCAAAGAAAAATCGCCGTGTATTCACAGATGGTGCATCTTACAGTGTGGCAGGCTTTAGCGGAAGCAATGCAAAGAACAGGGTCGTTGTTGACTTCAACGTAAATGAGATTAACAACAACACGTTTGAAATCACATTCAATGAGCCATTGGAGCCAGGCGAATACGTATTCTTCTGGAAGAACGGACTCAGCAGTGAGACATTCAAACAACATGTATTCGGCTTTGACTTTACGATAAAATAATCAGCAATAGGAATACAAAAAACAAGCGATGGCGTGTCAAAAAATAATATTGACACGCCATCATTTTTATTTCAATAAGAAAACCCCACACACATCAAGATGATGAACGTGGGGTCAATGAAAGGAGGAAAAGTGGTACCTCCAGGAATCGAACCGGGGACACACGGATTTTCAGTCCGATGCTCTACCAACTGAGCTAAGGCACCAATAAATTAAAAATCTCACTTTCGCTTAAAGCGATGCAAAGGTAATAAAAAACTCTAATAAATGTATTGATACTACAAGTATTTACCCAAGAGTTAATATTTTTTAACAATATCAGAACTTCACCATTCTAATGGCTGACACAGCAGCCTGCACTCCTTTATTGCCACGGTTGCCACCAGAACGTGCTAGAGCCTGTTCCTTATTATCTGCCGTGATAAGACCAAAGATAATCGGATTGGTACTCTGCGTATTTAACTGCGCAATACCGGTGCTGACCCCCTGACAGATGTATTCAGCATGCTTTGTCTCACCACGAATGACACAGCCGAGAACAATGATTGCATCCAGCTCATCACGTAGCATCATCTGATGGGCAGCATAAACAAGGTCAAAAGCACTTGGAACAGTCTTGATACGGATATTCTCCTCCAACGCTTCATTCTCCAGCAGTGTGTCCACACATGCCTGAAGCATAGAGCAGGTAATTTCCTTATTACCTTCACTAACAACAATGCCGAAACACATCTTAGATGCACTCGGCATTGCGTCCTTGTTATAGAACGACAGGTTCTCTGTTTCCATTATTCTGTAACTCGCTCTATATATTTATCTATCTCCTGATAGACCATTGAGTTAACGTATTTCTCCTTTATCTCCTGATAGAGCTTCAGAGCGTCACTCTTCTTGTTCTGACTTTCAAGAATCTCACCAGCCTTAATAAGGGCTGTTGGAGAAATAGAATTATTAGCTGCCTTTTCTGCTGCTTTCTTAAACATTGAAACAGCATCATCCAACTTGCCATTCTGTGCATATACGTCACCCAAAGCAAGAAGAGCTGCAGGGGAAATCATCTGGTCATCAGCTGTATTGAAATCTTCCAAATAAGGCTCTGCCTCTTTATACTTGCCCAACTGTGCATATGCCAAACCAGCATACAACTGAGCCAAATTGCCAGCATCTGTGCATCCGTATTCGTCAGCCACCTTGATAAATCCCATACATGTCTTGCCATCACCTTTAAGTGACTTCTCAAAGTCTTCCTGATCAAACAAAGCCTGACATTTTGCCAATTCGGTACTTGCCTTTTCTGCACGAGGAGCAAGATAGAAATTCTTTACTGCCAAGATAACTGCAACGATAGCAAGAATGCCAATAAGAGAATACAACAGAGTGTTTTTGTATTTAACTACGAATACCTCACTTTTGTTCAGCATCTCATCCTTCTGAGTTGCCTGATTTTGATTGTTCTGTGCCATTTTTATATTATATTTTACTTATTCCATTATCAAGAATGCAAAGGTAGCGGTTTTTTCAATAGTAGCAAAGATTTTTACAAACTAAATTCAGCAAAACCGTATATCAGAAATTATGACTGCTCCCACACCAGTATTCAGTTTCTCCACAAATTCCGACCTCATCATACTTAATTCAGCACGAAGAGCCGGCATTGCGACATGAACAAAAAGTGTCTGATTGCGTATATACAGATTATCAGTATGAGAAGCCACTAACTCACCCACCACACGTGGCCAAAGTGCTATCAGTCGGCGTTGTAGGATAGGTGTTTCAAGTCCTTCTTCCCTGACAAGGGAATGCAACACATCGGCAAAATGCTCTTCTCGTTTGCTGAACATTCCTTATTGATTTTGATTTATGATTTCCACATCCCCATTCCTTACGCAGAAGAGTTTATAGTCTGAATCTATACACCTCAGAATGCTGTCCAAATGGTCGCGGTTAGTATCAGTAATAAAAATCTGTCCGAATCTTTTACCGGACACAAGCGTTACGATTTGCTCAACACGTTGTGCATCAAGCTTGTCAAAAATATCATCCAAAAGAAGTATCGGAGTACGCCCACCGTTTCTACGGCATAGGAGTTCAAACTGCGCAAGTTTCAATGCCAGAGCATAGGTCTTATTCTGTCCCTGCGAGCCTTCGCGCCTCATAGGATACCCACTAAGAGTCATTTCCAAATCATCACGGTGAACACCATGCAAAGAATACCCCACCGCTATGTCTTTTTGTCTGTCGCGACGGATAACATCTAGCAGTGCTCCACGCTGACAATGCGAGATATAATGTAATTCCACATGTTCTTTCTCACCCGATATGTGTGAATAGAGATTCTGAAAAAACGGTTCCATCTCTTCCACAAACTCACAACGGCGTTTATACAATATCTCTCCCTGCTGAGCCATCTCCTCCTCATATATCTCAAGAACTGAAATATCCGGATTATCATCTTTCAAGATATGGTTTCGCTGTTGAAGTGCCTTATTATAACGGGAAAGAGCATCAATATATTCACGATTATATTGTGCAATGGTAGCATCCATAAGTTTTCGGCGTTCTTCTGACGCTCCTTCAATGAGGGCAATATCAGATGGAGACACCATAATTATTGGTATCAGCCCTAGATGCTCCGACAGACGCCGATATTCCTTCCTGTTCCTGCAGACGTGTTTCTTCTTTCCGCTTTTCATGCCACAACTTATCACTTCACAACCACCATCATCATCGGAATAAGTTCCCTCAAGCATGAAGAAATCCTGTCCGTGACGTATTATCTGTGAATCAAGATGATAAAATGCACTACGACAAAACGACAGATAATATACAGCATCGACAAAATTCGTCTTACCCTCACCATTGTTACCGATAAGGCAGTTTATGTTTGGCGAAAGCATCAGCGACACTTCTGCAAGATTCTTATAATTGACTATCGATATCTTATCTAAATGCATATTATCTTATTCATTCTTACATCGTGCTCATCAGTCGGCACCTTATCTACCATCTGGAATGAGAAACACAAGCCTATCAGTGTACATTTCCCACGGAGGATATCACCAAGAGCCCGATCATAATATCCCCGTCCCCTTCCGAGACGGTTTCCTTCGCCATCAAAAGCCATGCCCGGCACAAGAAACACGGATCTTTCCGGCCATTCACCCCATATACAGTCAGCATCCTCACTGGGTTCCATAATACCGAAAGCACCTTTTCTCATACTATTCCTGCCAGAATATCTGCGCCATTGAAGCAACTCGCCTTTCACCACAGGCAGATACACCTTTTTCCCACTTCCGCATAAAGCATCCAAAAGGTCTGGTGTGCTCACCTCATCAGGCAAGGACCAATAGGCTGCCACACAATCAGCATGCTGCACTTCTTCACATCTTAACACCTCGGATATTATTGCGTGGGACATCCGTTGTAATTCTTCAACGGAGAAGTCGCTTTTGCGCTCACGAATGACACACCTGATATCCTCTTTCGTCATTTCTTTGGGAAGGCTTTTCCTGACAGAAACACTTTCTTGGCAGCATCTACCACCTTATCATTGGTGTTATTATACCGACAGAGAGCTTCCTCATCCATCTTATTATATATAATACGCGATATAAGCATGTTTTCCAACAACGGATAACTGCGTTTTATCATCAGGTTTCTACGTTTCAGACCATTTGCATCGGCATACGTAGCAAACCGTTCCACAATACCCTGACGTCTCAAGTAGGACGCCAACTGTGTTATATCCGAGAAATGATCTAATCTCTGACGGTTATCATCCACATAGTTATAGGCAAAAGTAAAGATAACGCCAGAATATATGGCCTCTGTATAATAAGGCGTGACACATGAAGTATCTTCTGCCACGAAGATATCCGGTGTAATTCCACCGCCTCCATATACCGTACGTCCTATAAGTGTCTTATATGCCGGTCCATCGTTCTTAATACTATCTCTCGAGAAATACTCACCATTGCGATAGCGGTCAATAAGATCCTGCTCATAAGCATCTTCGTCTCCTTTGGTGTAAGGTTTCTGTATGCACCGTCCAGAAGGTGTATAATAGCGAGCTATGGTAAGGCGGACCTCACTGCCATCATTAAATTTTATCGGCTGCTGCACCAGTCCTTTTCCGAACGACCGTCTGCCTATCACCGTTCCACGGTCATTATCCTGTATTGCCCCTGCAAAAATCTCTGAGGCAGAAGCCGAGACATCGTTTATCAATACCACAAGCGGAATAGTCTGATAACTGCCACGTCCGTCACTACGATATTCCTCGCGCGGTGATTTCCGTCCTTCGGTATATACTATCAGCCTATTCTTCGGAAGAAATTCATTTACTATTTGAACGGCACTACCCAAATATCCACCCGTATTGTCACGCAGGTCAATAATGAGATTATCCACCCCTTCAGTACTGAGTTTTGCCAAAGCCACAAGCATCTCGGCATAAGTAGTCTCGCCAAAATTCTTTATTCTTACATACCCCGTATGACCATCTATCATGTACGCTGCATTGATGCTTTTCTGTACAATATCATCACGTGTGACGACATAGTTTTCCACCTTTTTCGAGCGATAATGCAATATACCGAGTTTCACTTTAGAACCTTTCGGTCCTTTCAGACGCCGCATAGCCTCTTCGTTTGTACAATCATCTCCTGTAAACGGTTTACCGTCAACCATTACAATCTTATCTCCTGCTACGATGCCAGCTTTTTCCGCCGGTCCGTTTGCTATGACATTCTGTACATGTAGCGTATCATCACGGATGACGAATGATATACCGACACCCGAAAATGAGCCTTTCAGTTCATCACCGGTCGAAAATTCCTCTGCCGAGACATAAGTGGAATGAGGGTCAAGATTAGCCAGAATTTCAGGAATAGATGCTTCCACAAGATCGTTTAGATTAACCGTATCAACATACTGGTCATCAATCACGTGCAGAAGGTTATTCAACTTGTTACTGCTCGCATTTATTATATTCAGTCGGTTTCCGGAGAAATGACTGGTATAAAACACCCCTATCAATACCCCCAACACCACACAGATTGCCATAATCAATGGCAGGAAACTTTTTCTATTCTCTTTCATAATACCTACTTTCTACCTTATCTCCATATCTATTAACGGCATCATATTTCATGATATACCACTTCCACACCGGCGCGCTCCATCAACTTTATACCATCATCCAGACGATATTTTTCACTATACACCACACGCCGTATTCCTGCCTGTATTATCAGTTTTGCACACTCGATACATGGCGAGGCTGTAACATAAAGCGTTGCCCCATCGCTGTTGTTATGACTGCGTGCCAGTTTTGTGATGGCATTTGCTTCGGCATGAAGCACGTAAGGCTTTGTAATGTTGTCATCATCCTCGCAGACATTCTCAAATCCGCTTGGAGTGCCATTATATCCATCGCTGATAATCATCTTATCCTTGACCACCAACGCGCCCACCTGACGACGCTTGCAATAGCTGTTTTCAGCCCACACCTGTGCCATACGCAGGTAGCGTTCATCTAATTTTATTTGTTTTGAGTCCATTTCGTTTTAATAAAGCCTCTATCGTAGGTTTCGCCCCCTTGAAATTTTTATATAACGTCATCGGATGCACCGTTCCTCCCTTTGAGAGCACCTCATCACGAAAACGCTGTGCTGTCTTCCTATTGAAGATACCGCTACGTTTGAACACGGCAAAAGCATCGGCATCCAGCACCTCCGCCCATTTATAACTGTAGTATCCTGCAGCATAGCCTCCAGAAATAATATGAGAGAACTGTGTCGTCATACACGTATCTGCCAACTGTCCGCGTAACACAGCACGAGCCCATGCCATCTTCTCAAACTTCATAATATCATCCGTAAACTCATCTTTTTGGGTGTAATATGCCATATCTAGAAGCGAGAAACTCACCTGTCGCAGACATGCCATAGCAACATTGAAGTTACGGCTACGCACGATGCGGTGCACCAGTTCATCAGGCATCGGTTCACCCGTAAGGTAATGCACGGCAAAAGTCTGAAGAAAGCGTTTCTCCACGGCATAGTTCTCCATAAACTGCGATGGCAGTTCCACGAAGTCCCACCACACATTCGTTCCGCTAAGGCTCTCATATTTCGTATTGGCAAAGATTCCATGCAGCGCATGACCGAACTCATGCAAGAAGGTTTCCACCTCGCCCAAAGTCAACAGCGATGGTTTCTTTGGTGTTGGCTTCGTGAAATTCATCACAAGGCTCACATGCGGACGTATGTTCTCGCCTTTGGAATTGATGCTCTGTCCCTGAAAGGTTGTCATCCATGCCCCACCCTGCTTGCCTTCGCGCGGATAGAAATCCACATAGAGCACAGCAAGGTACGTTCCATCCTTGTCAAACACCTCGTATGCCTTCACGTCTTTGTGATAGACATCTATCTTTCGGTTTGCCTTGAACGTGATACCATAAAGCGTCGTAGCAAGACCAAAGACGCCCTTTATTACATTTTCCAGTTTCAGGTACGGGCGCAGTATTTCGCTATCGATATTATATTTTTTCAGTTGCAGTTTATGAGCATAATATGCCATATCCCATGGAGCAAGCATCCCACCTCCAGCACTACGTTCAAGTTCACATAGCTCACGCTCTGCTACAGGGCGATAAGCCGTAATGAGTTCGTCAAGCAAGCGATAGACATTGCGCGTGGATGATGCCATACGATGACGCATCACGCAGTCAGCATAGGTAGAATACCCCAACAGTTGTGCCAGTTCGCGCCGAAGATTGATAATCCGCCGACAGATTTCGAGATTGCATGTCTTCTTTTTTACATTACAGCAACGTGTATTGTATGCCATGTACATCTTTCTCCGCAGGTCTTGACGAGCAGAGAACTGCATGAACGGTCCGTATGACGGGGAATGCAGAGTAAACATCCACCCTTCTTTCTTCTTCTCTCGCGCTGTTTGATGGGCAGCCTCTACGATAGACTCCGGCAGTCCTTCAAGGTCTTTCTCATCAGTAATGAGGAGACGAAAAGCATTCGTCTCTTTCAACAGATTCTGCGAGAACTGTAGCGACAGCAACGATAGTTCCTCTGTCATCTGCCTCAAGCGAGCTTTGCCCTCATCATCAAGCATTGCCCCACTCTGCACGAAAGCATCATAATAATCATCCAACAGCATCTTCTCTTCTGGCGTAAGACGACGGTGGTGCTGATGCACATATTTCACACGCTCAAAAAGACGCGGATTGAGCATGACATCATTCTCGTGCTGAGTGAGTATCGGCGAAAGTTTCTGTGCAAGTTTTTCCATCCTTGCATCCGATTCTGCCGACAGCATATTGAAAAACACATCCGTGACACGATCAAGCAGACCGAAATACCAGTCGCGCTCCTCATCATGCTCCACGACAATAGTGTTTTCAAACGTAGGTTTCTCAGGATTAGATAGGATTTCCTCTAATTCCTCATTGTCACGTTTTATACCCTCTATAATAGCCTCCTCATAGTCAGAAAGGCGTATTTTAGAGAATGGTATTGTGTCGTGCGGTGTACTATATTTTGCAAAAAAAGGATTCTCTCGTTTCATAATCGCTATTTCCTTGCAAAATTAGAGCGAGCCGAACACAATACAAAATAAAAAAGCATTTTTTTATTTTTATTGTTAAAGAGATGCCTTGTTGTGAATAAAGATAAATTTGGAGATTTTGTAAAAAGCAGTAACTTTGCTACCGAACAAATAATAAATCTAGGGAAATGGCATTCAGCAAAGAAGAATGGAGCGCAAAACTTCGTAATTCATTGGAGATAAAGAGGAAGGCACAAGCAGAATCGAGAGCACTTCTTTCACGTTTGCAGGTAGAACTCGACACAAAGGGATTCTACACATTATAACTCATGCCTATCAATCCTCTATCTATAGAGAATATTAGACGTACTTCTCCATGCAATGTGGAGAAAGTTTCCGAGAGTTTGTTCGTTTTTCACACTAAAACGAATATTGTTTATACCCTTTCGTTCAAAGAAGATATGAAGATTGCAGGATTGCAATCCTATCAGTTTGTTGTTGAACGAATATCCGACAAACAAGGATATGATTCTGACGTCAAAGATACCATTGTTGCAATAATCAAGGAATTCTTCAACCAAAACAATGAGATACTATTGTATATCTGCGACACTCAAGATGGAAGAGAAGCAGCAAGAAGCCGATTATTCATAAAATGGTTTATTGAAAGTGATATAGAGGGACTATATGAAATAAAAACCGCTAATGCAAATGTTGAAGGGGAAGGAATATTCTTCGCCATCATTTACAGGAAGACCTGCACAAAATACAACGAAATATCCATCGAATTTGACGAAGTGTCTTCGCATTTGGTTGCCAAATAATTACCGCAGTACTTTTTTTGACTACCTTCAACCCAAATCGTTCAGACTAATCTATCTGATACTTCTCGCTGATAAGATGATAGCAGATGCCGATGATGATGATTGCCGACATGAGCACATAACACACACCATGTTCAAAGATGGTGGCAACAAGATCAAGCAAAGTCCCTCTAAAATGTGTGAGCTCATGAAGAAAACCTTCTCCGAAGAACCATATTAAGGCTCCAACGATAACTACCGCACAGATGATATGAAGCACATTATCCCAATCCACGTTGCAATGTGGAATACGCTCCATCACGGTCTTTGTAAACCCATCATCAGCAATCTTCGGAGAGTGCTTCGCAAGGAAATCCATCACGACCTTATCTTCATCATTTCTCCCTGTGGAGATATGTTTCAAATCAGTTTTCATAACCATTATTTCTTAAATATTGAGCGAGTTTTTCACGTCCTCGCTTTATGTGTGATTTCACGGTATTTTCTTTTAGCCGTGTGATTTTTGCCACCTCTTTTGTTGCCTCACCCTCAATAAGTGCAAGGGTGACACACAGACGTTCTGCATCGGTGAGCACACTCATAGCCTGCATTATGTCCATATTCAGGGAAGATGGCTGTGAGGTACGGGCATACTCTTGCAAATCGGTCATTACCGCGCGTTGCTGCCTGCAATAGGAATAGAACGTGTTATAAGCGATACGGAAGAGCCATGTCCTCGTACTGGACAGCCCTCGAAACGCTGTCCACGAGCGATAGGCCTTCAGGAAAGTGTCCTGTGATAGGTCATCGCTCAGCGCTTCATCACCGAGGGTGAGGGTGAGCATGAGCCTGCGGACAGACTCCTGATGCTCACGCACCACCTGTTCGAAATTCGTTCTTCCACCGAGATACATTACCGCCAGACGCTTATTCCTCCTGTTTCTGCTCTGCCTCTTCTTTCACAGAAGCCTTATCCTGCTCTGCCTCATCAATAGGCGAAACGTTATGCCGCTTTGAATATGATGCGCCGAGGAACTGCCCCAGTCCTACGAAGAACACCAGTATTCCCACCGCTGACAGGGATTTGTCCAAAAGGATATATAGGAATAATGCCAACCCCACGCCAAGGCACATGTTTTTTATTCCTTTTTCTTTCTTTTCCGGTGATATCGGGAGGGACTCTTTCATATACGTCTCCACATTCTGCCCGTTGGCTGCAAGAGTGCGTATCAGTTCGTTTCTTTCGCTCTGACGATTACTCCTATGACGAATTATCAGCCATATCACGAAAGCGATAAAGATAAACGGCATAAAAAAGATACCGAATATCGAAATGATAGCAATAAACACACCCGAAAAACCAAAATGCTTCTCGAGTTCAAAATCACCAAAGACATCCGACACAGGGTTAAATCCGATATTATGCTCATTGCAGAGCGTGTCACTCAGTTCCTTGTCGGTAGTGTCAGACACAGCAACGATACTCATGTTGTTTTTGTTCATGGAGACAGTCACCTTCTTGGTGTATTTCCCATCATTCTGTGTGGTGTCTGTGGTTGTCTCCGCCCCTGTTTGAAGCATACCACACATTAGAATCATTGTAAAGAGAATAATCTTTTTCATAAGTCAGTATTTTATTTCTTTTATTTGTTAGACGTGTAAAAATAGAAAAAAGTTGCAAATTTCTCATTACTTTTGCAAAAATTATTATAATCCATGGAGATACAGAAAGCAGAATACATCATAAGCGCACCACGCCAGGAGTTGTGCCCCACCGACGGAAAGAAAGAATATGCGTTCATCGGCAGGAGCAACGTGGGCAAATCGAGCTTGATAAACATGCTCTGTCGCCACAAGAATCTGGCAAAGACATCTGCCACTCCCGGGAAAACGATGCTCATAAATCATTTCCTAATAAATGGCGAGTGGTATCTTGTAGATTTGCCGGGATACGGCTATGCCAAACGCTCAAAACAAGAAATAGAAAAACTTGAGCGCATGATAAAGGGCTATATCGCAAAACGAGACGTGTTGCAGAACCTGTTTCTTCTGGTTGATGTGCGACTAGAACCGCAGAAAATAGACCTCGACTTCATCCAGTGGCTCGGTGAGACGGGCATACCATTTGCTATCGTCTTCACCAAGGCGGACAAACTCTCGAAAGGAAAGGTGGCGCAACAGACAGCAGCCTACCGAAGAAAACTGTCGGAGACGTGGGAGGAACTTCCACCCTTTTATGTAACAAGTAGCGAAACCGGTCAGGGACGCACCGACATTCTTGACTACATCGATTATTGCAATCATAATTCATGAGTTGACACCTCTCGTGTATGGCTGTATCTCCGATATTAGATGTGCAAATGCTGACGAAAACCCTCGGCAGTCGCATATTGTTTGAGGACATCTGTTTCAGTATAGCCGAAAGACAGCGCGTTGGGCTCATTGCACGAAACGGTACAGGCAAGAGCACACTTCTTTCCATCATCGCAGGCAAGGAAACGGCCGATGGTGGAACGATTATTTTTAGGAATGGCCTGAGGATAGCATACCTTGAGCAAGACACCGCCTTTGATGACGACGAGACGGTGCTTGATGCTTGTTTCAACCATAAGCATGAGGAAGAGAAGATACTTAAGGCAAAGCAGATTCTCACGAAACTGAAAATCGCTGATATGCAACAACGAATGGGGACACTCAGCGGTGGACAGAAGAAACGTGTCGCCCTTGCCAACGTGCTTATCAACGAACCCGATTTTCTCATTCTCGACGAGCCTACAAACCATCTGGATATAGAAATGATTGAGTGGCTGGAGAATTTCCTTTCGCGTGGTTCGCACTCTCTCCTGCTGGTGACACACGACAGATATATCATCGACCATATCTGTACACAAATTATCGAACTTGACGACCAGACCATATACACCTATCGGGGCAACTATTCCTATTATATTGAAAAACGGCAGGAAAGGCTCGAACAGCAACGTGCCGAAATGGAGCGTGCGCGCAACCTCTATCGTAGCGAACTGGAATGGATGAGGCGGATGCCACAGGCACGGTCGCATAAGGCAAAATACCGCCAAGATGCTTTCTATGAACTGAAGCAACAACTCTCTCACCGCATAGAGGAACGGCAGTTACGCCTGCGTGGCTACGGCACGTATATAGGGAAAAACATATTTGAGTCACAATATGTCTCAAAAGCCTTTGGGACGAAGGTGATACTGAAAGATTTCTATTACAACTTCTCCCGCTTTGAAAAGTTGGGGATTGTGGGAAACAACGGAACGGGAAAGAGCACCTTCATAAAACTTCTTCTCGGTATTGAGAATCCCGATGAGGGGCGTTTTGTCATAGGCGAGACCGTACAATTCGGATATTTCTCGCAGGAGGGGTTACAGTTTGATGAGGAGCAGCGTGTCATCGACGTTATCACGGCTGTGGCTGACTACATCGATATGGGACACGGGCGCAAGATGTCGGCGTCACAGTTCCTCCAACACTTCCTGTTCACTCCAGAGCAACAACAGACGCGCGTCTATAAACTCAGCGGAGGAGAAAAGCGCAAACTATACCTATGCCTCGTGCTGATGCGACGCCCGAACTTCCTTATTCTTGATGAGCCCACAAACGACCTTGACATCATGACCCTGCAAGTGCTGGAGGAGTATTTGGCAGATTTTCCCGGATGCCTCATCGTCGTGAGCCACGACCGATATTTCATGGACAAGGTGGTGGACCATCTGCTGGTGTTCCATGGTGATGGCAACGTGAAGGAATTCCCGGGCAACTACACACAATATCAAGCCTATACCGATGCCGAAGAGCATGCTCACGCACCAAAGCAACAGAGCGCGCCATCCACAGAAAAGAACAACAAGAAACCAACACAGAAACAGAAACTCTCATTCAATGAGAAGCGCGAATTTGAGCAACTGGAAAAAGACATCATCCGCCTTGAAGAGGAACAGAAAGAAATCGAGCAGATATTGTCTCGACCAGAAGTGGAAGTAAGCCGTATCATCGAATTGAGCAAACGTCTTCCTGTACTTAAAGAAGAATTAGACGGAAAAAGTATGCGGTGGTTAGAGTTGTCTGAATTTGCATAGGCTCAACCCACCAATGTTCAACAACTCTCCTTTTTGAATGTCTCTTATAAACTCCGCTCTGTCTTCGGGAGCTCAACATCTGTGGCGGTACGCCGACGGGTCATTTTGGAATAACGCTCAAACAAGTCCGTAAAATCAGCTGTCGAAACATTCTTTTCCAACTTCTTATCTTCTTTTTTCGTGCGAGGGTCAACAAATCCCATAATTATACTCTAAACTCTTTTTTTCTGTTTCTCTCTATTATTTTTGTTTCTCGCAGAGAAAATCTTGCCTCATTTTGAGGTTATGTCTATAAGTATCTGCCTTTTGCAAGTAAACTTCCAACAGTCATATACTTCTATCCAAGCCATCTTCGATGTCTCAAGATTTTTAGCAGAGGAGCAGAGTGCGCAGAGGCTTTTTAAGAGTTGTAAGTACTTCTATAAACTCTAAACTTTCCACTCTACACTATCAACTCTTACGTTTGCCATAGAGTGCAAGGAACGGACTCAGTATCATGCCCAGCATGATGTTTGATGAAAGCATATTCATTGCCCAGTCTATCGGCGTGGTCTCTGCCATCTGTTTCATCATCAAGTCAATGGTGGCTGTATCTATCCCTGACATTTTCAGCATCTTCTTTGTCTCCGGCGCACCGATGATAGTGCTGTATTCATTAAACACATATCCGTGGTCAAGAAATGCGAAATAGACATAAGTGATGATTGCCATCAGCACCGAGGCACAGATTATCATAATAGTGCTATACAGCCACGCCTGTCCGAAGGTGAAATCCGATTCCCATATCTTCCGGCCGAACCTCTTCACACGGATAAAAGCAAAACCGACAGAAAAGACTCCCAATGCCATTGACAGCATACTAAGCAACGGGTGTGAAAACTGCCCCACGAAACATGCTGCACTCGCAATCCACATCGCACCCAGAAACGTACCGTCCTGCGTAGCAAATGCCCTGAGTTGTCTATATCTTAATGCATCCATATTCTTTTGCAAATGTACTAATAAATTTTCAATCTTCCATCTTTTCGTCGCCATTAAGTTTAACGTGAGGCCGATAAAACATATTTAGAACAACACACCAAAAGTAATCAGAGGACATTCATCAACCAAAACGAGGCATTTTCCAATCCTTTAAGAGCCACCTTTAACCATACGTTGCTTTGAAGCCTTGCACTCGGAACCTCAACGTTAAAATTAGCGCAAGGCGAGCGCAGAAGAATGCTTGCATTCATTTCTGCCGAGTCGAAGCCTAATTTGGGCGAAGCCAAACCAACGGAGCCTCCAACTTGTCACGACGATTTACTCAAATTGTCACGACGATTTGCCCAACTTGTCACGACGATTTAGTCAAATTGTCACGATGATTTGGAGGCTCCGAGCGGAAGACGACGATGCAAAGATGGGAAAGCATGGATTTACTGACAGTTACAAAAAGTATTTTAATTGAGCTTACGTTAATTAAGACAATTGACAAGAGGGAAAGAAAATTGTCAAATGCTTTGCCTGTGACTGCATCCGCATGAAAGGGAACGGATAAGCCTTTCAGACCAACAATAGACGCAAATTCATAGCATACAAGAAAACCATTGCGCCAAAAGAGCATTACAACAGTTACACGACTCATTCTGTGTTTGCAATTGCTGTAATGCGTAAATCTGGATTATAGCCTGTCTTTTAAGAAAATTATTCGTAAATTTGCAGAAAAAGTAAAATCAAGTAAAAAGAAGTAATATGAATACACTGAAAGCACAGACAATTCAACTGACTCTTCCGAAAGCTGATATTCAGATGTTGCGCAAACTTGCTTCAGGTATGAGATGGTCTCTTTCTACTATCACAGCAAAAAAGAAAAGCGGTATAGAGAAAGGACTTGAAGACATACGCAAAGGAAATGTTTACCACGCAAAAGATTCTCAAGATTTAATAAAACAGATATTGGGATGAAATATACTGTGGTCTATACTGGTCAGTTCAAACGATCGCTAAAGAAATGTGCCAAACGAGGTCTTAAATAAAAATCAAAACACAAACCAAATAAATAAAACAACAATCATCATGAACGGAAAACTATTTTCCAGATGCATATCTGCCGTATGCATCACATTTGTAGCCTTGTCTTGCTCTGCACAGAGCAAGGTGTATATGACACGTGACATAAGTGCAGAAGGTCTCGTGCAAATATATGAGGCTCTTGGCGTGAAAGCCGAAGGAAAGGTGTGCGTAAAGATATCCACCGGCGAATCAGCAGAAAGCAATCAGTTGAAGCCGGAACTGATAAAGCAACTCGTCAGACGCGTTAACGGTACACTCGTAGAATGTTGCACAGCGTACGGTGGTAATCGTCAGGACGTCAGCAAGCACTGGGCAGCAGTGGAAGAACGCGGATACAAGGATGTTGCCACGGTGGATCTGATGGACGAATACGGAGAGATGCGCATTCCTGTAAAGGACAGCACACACATAAAGGCAGACATCGTGGGTAATCACTTGCGTTGCTACGATTATATGATAAACCTCGCCCACTTCAAGGGGCATACGATGGGTGGCTTCGGTGGCGTGCTGAAAAATGCTTCCATCGGTGTGGCTTCCACCAACGGCAAGGCATACATACACTCTGCTGGCAGGACAGATAATGTCAGCGACCTGTGGGGCAAGGTGAAAGAGACACCGCAGGACGAATTCCTTGAGAGTATGGCTGCAGCTGCACAGGCAGTACACGATTATTTCGGTGGGAAGATGCTCTACATAAACGTCATGAACAACCTGTCGGTGGATTGCGACTGTGACGGTCATCCTCATGCACCGGAGATGAAAGACGTGGGCATACTTGCTTCCACAGATCCTGTGGCACTGGATAAGGCATGTGTGGATTTGGTGTTCAACTATGACAGCAAGACTGGCGATGATGCCAAAGCTCTGCAGGAGCGCATCAACACACGCCATGGCATACACACCATCGAACATGCAGAAAAGATAGGATTAGGCACAACGAACTATCAACTGATAAGCATCGACCTCAGATGACATTTGACGACGTCATAGGACAGGAACACACAAAAAGCCGTTTGCAACAGATGATTGCAGATGGGCAGGTGCCACATGCGCTATTGTTCTGCGGTCCTTCGGGGTGTGGGAAACTATCTCTGGCTGTGGCAATGGCAGGACAGCTCTGCCCCTCACCCTTGGACATACATTTCACCTATCCTGTGATACGCACGCCAAATATGAGTGCCGAACATCGGGCGGTGTCGGAGGATTTCTCCGAAGAATGGAACCATCTGACCAAAGACGGCTATTACTTCTCCATCAACGACTGGCTACGTGAGATGGGTGCTACCACCCAGCAAGCCATTATCACCGTCGGTGAGAGTGAAACACTCATCAGGAAACTATCACTACGCCCATCGGTGGGCAATCATAAGGTGTCTATCATCTGGTTACCGGAAAGGATGAACGGTGAATGTGCCAACAAACTTCTTAAACTCCTTGAAGAACCACCAATGGGCACCATCTTCCTGCTCGTCTGCGAAGAACCGGAACACCTGTTGGAAACCATACTGAGCCGAACACAACGCATCGACATAAAGAAACTGAAGACAGAGGATATCAGTCAGGCACTCTCTGCAAGATGCGGACTTGCCGAAGATGATGCTCACAATATAGCACGCATAGCAACCGGCTCATGGCTGAAAGCCATACAGATGCTCGACACGGAGAATGAAAACAGCCAATTCCTTGACTTCTTCATGCTGCTCATGCGTATGGCATACATCAAACACACACGCGAACTGAAGAAATGGAGCGATGAGGTGGCTGGGTTCGGTAGGGAAAAACAGATTCGCCTGCTTGCATATATGCAAAGGATGATAAGGGAGAACTTCATGTTTAATTTTCATCAGCCGGAACTGAACTATATGACATCACAGGAAGCAGACTTCGCAACGCGGTTTGCACGCTTCATCAACGAGAGAAACATCGTGAAGATAAACTCTCTACTTGACATCTGCCAGCGCGACATAGCGCAGAATGCCAACTCAAAAATCGTATTCTACGACATGGCTCTGCAAATGATTATCCTGCTCACAAACCCTGAAAAAGCAATATAACAATCCAGATATAAACAATGACAAACAAAGAAGAACTGAAATTCAAGATAGCTAACGACACCGACAGAGGATTATCCGTAAAAGGTATCAGTCGGCAAGATAAACAACTGAACACATACGACTGGCTTGCCGACGTGCCGGGCAACGATAAAATAGACCTTGTAGAGGTGCAGTTCAAGAACACGCGCAAGGGCTATTACCACAACGTATATAAACTGAACCTGAAAAAAGGCGATATCGTTGCCGTTGAAGCATCTCCGGGGCATGACATCGGTGTGGTGACACTCGTTGGAAGGCTTGTCCGACTCCAGCTCCGTAAAGCCAACATCAAGAGCGAAGAAGACATAAAGCGCGTCTATCGTATTGCAAAGGATTCCGACATGGAGAAATACCACGAGGCTAAAGCACGCGAACACGACACGATGATACAGAGCCGCGAGATAGCAAAACAACTCGGACTGGAAATGAAAATCGGAGATGTGGAATATCAGGGAGATGGCAACAAAGCGATATTCTACTATATCGCTGATGGAAGGGTGGATTTCCGACAGTTGATAAAAGACCTCGCAGCAGCTTTCCATGTACGCATCGAGATGAAACAGATTGGTGCACGTCAGGAAGCAGGACGCATCGGTGGCACCGGTCCGTGCGGACGTGAACTCTGTTGCGCCACATGGATGCGGACATTCAGTTCGGTATCGACCGTCTCTGCACGTCTTCAAGACATAGCGCCGAACCCACAGAAGCTGGCAGGCCAGTGTGCAAAACTGAAATGTTGCCTGAACTATGAGGTGGACACATATATGGAAGCCGGACAGACCATGCCTCCAAAGGAACTCTCACTGGAGACAAAAGATGCAGAATATTTCCTTTTCAAACAAGACATACTGGCTGGCACCGTCACCTACTCTACTGACAAGAAATTCGGTGCCAACCTTGAGACCATAACAAAAGAGCGTGCCAACGAGATTATCGCCATGAACAACAGAGGAGAGAAGCCACTCAGTCTGCAACACGATGAAAGGATTGAGGAGAAACAGACTCATACTGACCTGCTCGCTGATGGCGACCTAACCCGTTTTGACAAATCAAAGAAACGCCGTAAGAAAAACAACAATTCACAGCGAGGAAAAGGGAGAAACAACAGGCACGAAAAGCAATGAAGCATATTGTCTCTGCACTCTCCGTCCTGTCACTACTTCTGGCAATATCGGCATGCGCACCTGTGAATGGAAATATGAAGTGCGTGGATTCTGATTGTTGGTTGCGGAACGACTCGATACATCTTTCCATCACCACACTTGACAGCGGAAGCTTCGCTAGAATGATGGCTGTACGCGTCCTGCACACCTACCCGATGCAGGAGATATGGTTAGGATTTCGGGAAACAATACGTAATGACAGTTGCCGAACAGAAAAAGGCATACGAAAGATGAGGTTCCGCCTCGCAGGTGCAGATGGTCAGCTCTCAGAAAGAGGACTCAACTACGCCGAATACACTTTCCCTGTTGACACCATAAAGATGAGCACTCGTGACACGCTGGATGTCACCATCTTCCACTATATGCCAACGGACACGATAAAGGGTGTGAGTGAAGTGGGATGGATAATAGAGAAAATTGATAATTGATAATTACAAAGGTTTACATATTTGACAATATGGACGAGTGTACCGATGAGGCGGTACAACGTCTTTTACCATTGGTATCAGCACAACGGCAAGAGGAAGCCATGAAATTCCGTCATACATTCGGTCGCTTTGCGTGCTTGAAAAGTTATGTCATGCTGATGGAAGCTCTCGGCATATCCCCCACAGAGAAACCGCAGTTTGAATATGGCGAGCATGGCAAACCTTTCATCAAAGACCATCCGATACATTTCAACATAAGCCATTGCAAGAGAGGTATTGCCGTCGCCGTTTCCCCCTTCCCCATCGGCATCGATATTGAAAACATCCAAAGAGGCATCAATGAAGCACTTGTAAAAAGGGTGATGAACAAGAAAGAGAAGGAGGAAATCACAACCTGCAAACAACCGGAATTGGCTTTCACGCGACTATGGACAAGGAAGGAAGCCGTACTAAAACTACGTGGCACAGGCCTTACAGACCAAATGCAGGACGTGCTGTCATCAGGAAAGGAACATATTCAAACTTTCGTTAATAAAGAAAAAGGCTATGTGTGGTCGGTGGCTTCAAACGAAAAAGCAGATACTGATATTATCATTTGCAGATGAGTGACTTCATCTTCGGCGAGAACCATACCGTATTACGCCCCTTGGCATCCGAACAGATGAAATAAGCCATCAGTTGTGGATGACGCGAAAGAATCGCCTTTGCCTTTTCCGCACCCATCACCATGAAGGCTGTGGCATACGCATCCGCTTCGGCGCATGAAGGAGCGATGACCGTAGCAGAAAGGATATTATGCTGCACAGGAAAACCAGTTGCAGGGTCGATGGTATGGGCATATTTCCGTCCGTTCTTATAGTAGAACTTACGATAGTTTCCACTTGTGGCAAGGCAGACATCCGACACGTTGAGCATCGTCTGCACATCATCATTCACAGAGAGAGAGTCGTCCACAGGCTTGGTCACACCTATCCGCCAAGGAATGCGTCTAGGACTTATCCCATGACTCACTATCTCGCCACCAATCTCAACCATATAGTTACGGATGCCTTTGTCATACAGATGACGTGCCACCATATCTGCACCATAACCTTTGGCAATGGCACTACAGTCGAGCATCAGTCGTGCATCATCTTTCGTTATCCTGTTATTGGAAAGATGCACTTTCCTATATCCTACAAACTGGCGTATGGAATCCACCGCCACACGATTATCCCTTGTGTCGGCATCGGCATTTTGGAATCCGAATCCCCAATAGTTCACCAGCGGTGCCACCGTGATGTCGAACCCACCGTCTGTCTCCTTTGAGATGCGTTCTGCCAGACGGAACACCTCCGTAAAATGCTCCGTCAATGGTGCTCGTGCAGAGATAACGTGCAGAGGATGTGCATCCTTGTTTATCTTCGTTATTACTGACGTATCGTTAAAAGGCGAGAGTGAGGCGTCAACATTATTCAGCACTTGCAAAATCTCATCGTTCAGGTCTTTATCGTACTGATAGGTGATATTATAAACCGTTCCGAAAATCAAGCCATGATTTGTTTGATAAGGAGTGTCCTTCTGCTTGCATATTATCCATACCGAACCGAAGATGAGGAACAGAAGAAACAGAATCTTCCATAATGTCAGTTTATGTTCTGATGTATTGACCATCGGCTATGGGTGATTTATAATTTATAATTGACAACTTATTCTTGCGCTCCGTAGGTGCTCAGGCGAGCAAAGCTCGGAGTCCTTATAACTCATAGCTGTATCGTCACGTTGAATGTAGCACCCCATGTAGAGGTGTCGCTCTTGCCATACCCCGGCACATACCACACGTTACCAATATCCCCAACATCAAATGCCAGACGCTGGCGATAACGTACTGACCATCCAAGGTGAAAAGGTCCCCATATCTTTGCATCCAGCCCCACAACAGCCTCTGCCCAATGCTGTGTGCATTTCGTATCGCTACAATCGTAATCAAACTCTCCACCCCATACAGGGTCTGTCATGCCCGGGCGGAGAATATCGGCTGTGAAAGACGTGAAGGCATAACGCAGACCGCCGAACACCTTGTAATCGGCATGTTTGTCTTTAAGCAGGTTGTAGTCGCACCCTATGCGGAAATATGGTGCAGAACACTTATATCTGACCGATGTCACCTCGTCATCATGATCTGCCTTGCCTATTCCCACCTCAATGACAGGAAAAAACTTATCATATAGGCTCACTCTCACAGCTGCTTCATACTGGCCGTAGTCAGAGAAGATTTTCTGTCCGATGCCTACAGCATCCCCCCCCACTGCCACCGAGCGAAAGAGAGTGTCTTTCGGTGCATCGGTCGCACTCACATTGGAAGCCTCTTGAGCCGTTGCAAACAGACAGTTAATGCTTAAAAACAATATAAAAATGATCCTGTGGCTCATAAGTCACTTTGCGTTTCATTATCTCTATGTGTTCAATACCATGCTGCGTGAAATGAACGTTGGTTATATCGTGGAAGTATTTCGGAGCGCAATCTACCGATTCGAAATGCGGTGTATTCGTCTTTTCCACCGTCACGGTGTCCGTCACTCTCATCTCATCTCCATAGCGGTGGAAAAAGAAAGTGTCGGCAGGAGCGATATAACTTATCGGCAAGTCAAACGATGTTTTCTGCACAGCCTTATTAAGGAGTATAGTATCCACGCCGTTATACTTCCGTATGGACACCGTGAGCGTGTCTTTCAGCGTATCGGTCTTCCCCTCAAGGTCTTTTATTTGATAGGTGGTATAGACAGAGTTCATAAAAGGACAGTCCACATTGCTACATGAGGCAATGATTATCACCACAGCAACAACGAGCAACGCAATGAACGACGCCCGACTGGTAGCACCTTGTTCCTTTCTAAACCTCATCCTCTATCTGATAATCGTTTCTGGAGGCGGAAGAACGACTTACAAGGTCGGCAACGAAGCCCGTCAGGAAAAACTGCGTACCGAGAATCATCATCGTCAGCGCGATATAGAAATATGGCGTGTCGGTGATGAGTCGTGCAGGAGTACCGCTTGACAAGGCATATATTTTCATTCCACCGATTATAATCACAGCCACAAACCCAAGGAAGAACATTATCGACCCCAGAAAACCGAACACGTGCATCGGTTTCTTTCCGAATGTGCTGAGAAACCATAGCGTGATAAGGTCAAGATAACCATTCACAAACCTGTTCCATCCCATGAACTTTGACTTGCCATACTGCCGTGCCTGATGATGCACCGGTTTTTCGCCTATCCTGTCGAACCCGGCATTCTTTGCCAAATAAGGTATGTATCGATGCATCTCGCCATAGACCTCGATATTCTTAATCACGTCTTTGCGATAAGCCTTCAAGCCACAGTTGAAGTCGTGCAGGTTATGTATTCCGCTCACCTTACGCGCGGTGGCGTTGAAAAGTTTTGTAGGTATCGTCTTCGACAGCGGGTCACCCTGCTTGCGATTCTGCTTGAAGCCTGACACAAGGTCATAACCATCCTCGCGTATCATACGATACAACGCAGGTATCTCGTCAGGCGAGTCCTGCAGGTCGGCATCCATCGTAATAACAACATCTCCCTGTGCCTCCTTGAATCCGCAGTACAGGGCGGGACTTTTGCCATAGTTACGGCGAAACTTGATGCCTTTCACAGCAGCATCCTTCTCATGCAGTCCGCAGATCACCTCCCACGATGCATCCGTAGAGCCATCGTTCACAAAAATCACCTCGTATGAGAAACTCTCTCTCTCCATCACGCGCTTTATCCACGCATAAAGCTCCGGCAGAGACTCTGCTTCATTAAAAAGAGGTATAACAACTGAAATATCCACTGTTTATTATTTTATGATTTATTATCGTCACTAACTCACAACGTGAGGGGCTCTCCCCTAGCCCTTTTCCGTCACACCAATGCCGATGCACCGAGCAACGCGGCATCAGCATCTTTCATTTCAGAGAGAAGCACCTTTGTCTTTCCTCGGAATATAGGCATCAGTCGCGCTTCCATCGCATCATACGTCATCTTGCGCACCAGTTCTCCAGCCTTTGCCAGTCCACCGAAAAGGATTATTGCCTCCGGATTGGAGAATGCCACGAAATCGGCGAGTGTCTTCCCCAACAGTTCGAATGTCTGTCGGAAAATGTCATTTGCCAAAGCATCTCCCTTCATTGCTGCATCATATACATCCTTTGAAGAAAGCCTCTCGGGACGGATGTCACGCAAGAGCGATGGTGTGTCCGTTGCAAGCAATAGTTCTCTTGCTGTACGCACCACCCCTGTTGCCGAACAATATGCCTCCAGACAGCCTCTGCGTCCACAACCACATTCGCGCCCGTTCTCCTTCACGATGACGTGCCCCAATTCACCGGCAAAGCCATCTTTGCCGAGTAGCAGTTGTCCGTCCACCACTATTCCACTACCTACTCCAGTGCCGAGCGTTATCATTATGAAATGACGCATACCACGCGCCACACCATATTGCATCTCGCCCATTGCGGCAGCATTGGCATCATTTGTCATCTTCACCACGATGCCAAGCCGACGGGAGAACATATCCCCCAATGGCAACCCCTCGCCCTGCCATGGCAGGTTGGGAGCATGCTCTATCGTACCCCTGTAGCAATCAGCATTAGGAGCACCGATGCCGAGCCCGCGCACATCGCCACCTGTCAAGGAGCAATCGCAGAGCATAGCTTCTATCTTTTGGCTTACCGCCTCCACATAATCTTCCAGAATGGGATAATCCTTTGTCTTCACAGCATCACGCGCGACGACTTTACCTTCATGGCTCACAATACCCATCACGGTGTTTGTGCCACCAATATCCATTCCTATGCTATGATTGATAACTGCCAATTGATAGTTGGGACTTTAACTTTTTTATTTTTCTTCGTCCTCTTTCAGGTCTTCAGAGAAATCCACACCATTGCGCACAATGATGTTATACCATTGAAGGAGTTTGCGTATGTCGCTGTCATGCACGCGGTCGCGGTCGAACTCCGGAAGCACCTGAGCGAAATATTTTCTCAGTTCCTCACCACTAATGTTCTTAATATCCATCTCCAGAGGTTTGCCCTCTTCCTTGTCAAGAATTGACTTCAAGACATTCTTCAAAGCCACTTCTTCGCTATCGGTGTACATTGCGATGTCGGCAAGTGAAACTATCTTGTCTTTTGCGAATGCCGGCATACGCTTTTTGTTCTCATCGAGTGTCTCAACCACGAGGTTCTGTCGTCCTCTCGAAACAAGCCGAAACAATCCCGGCTTTCCTGAAATTGATAATATTTTCTCTAGCATATCTCTTCTATTATTTATATAGTTTGCAAACTTACAAAATTTTTTCGATTTTACGCCCGTTGAAATAAAAATCGAGGTCACATACTTCCCTCGCGCGGCACGCGCGCGCACGCGCGCGTATATATATAATAAGGTATAACACTCTAATATAGCTATAAGTTATGAGTTATAAAATATGAGTTAGGAAATTATGAAAGCCCCCTTAAACCATCATAAATTTCAAGACTCTCTGCGTCTCTGCTCCTCTGCGCCAAATCTTGAGACATCGTAGATGGCTTGGCTGAAAGGATGTGCCTTCGGCAAGATTGCTTGCAGAAAGGGATATCCTTTCAGCCAACACTTCACATGAGGCAAGATTTGCTCTGCGAGAAAAATAGAAAAACCAACTCTGCAAGAGGTAAAACCATAAACGGACGCATGATTTTTGACAAACGCACGATTGCCTTTCGACAAACGCTCGTTTGGGTCTCGACAAACGCTCGTTTGTGCCTCGTCTTCCCATCGTTTGTGAGCGACCAAACGGAGGCTTGTTTTCCGTCGTCCGAA
>JAGHTU010000044.1 GCA_018065185.1 Candidatus Equicola faecalis
TTGCTCGTAAGTGCTTCTTCCTATTTGTGGGCCATCCAGGGCTTGAACCTGGGACCTCCAGATTATGAGTCTGTTGCTCTAACCAACTGAGCTAAAAGCCCTGCAAATACTAATGCGGATGCAAAGATAGTACAAGGCGAGCTAAACACAAAATAAAAAACATATTTATTTTTTCCTTCGAGTCGCTACCTACTTTGAACGAAGTCGAAGATGAAGATGATGTAAGGCAGATGCAATACAAAAATGCAGAAAAAGTTTGGCGGGCAAATTAAAAAACCGTACATTTGCACCCGCAAAACCGATTATTATGGGGAGAGACTTAGAATCCCCACCCGATGTCTGTGTTAATAGCGAAGGCTTTTGGCCGAGCCGAGTGGTTAGTGAATCAGCATCAGCAGTATCCCTAGGATGGGGGCTGTCAGTTTTGGTGACAGGGTAGGAACGATAAACAGAGAGATTCCTATTCCAATAGTGTTTTTGTGCCTATTGATAAGGTGCGGAGATGTTATAAAAAAGAAGTAAAATTAAATATTTTAGAATAATAATTATGAATACTTTAAGCTACAAGACAATTTCCGTAAACAAGGAAACAGCCCAGAAAGAATGGGTGGTGGTGGATGCTACTGATCAGGTGGTAGGTCGCCTTTGCTCAAAGGTGGCAAAACTGTTGCGCGGAAAGTACAAACCAACGTTTACTCCTCACGTAGATTGTGGGGATAATGTGATTATCATTAATGCCTCCAAGGTGGTTTTCACTGGTAAGAAGGAAACAGACAAGGAGTATGTACACTACACGGGCTATCCGGGCGGACAGCGTTTCATCACTCCGATAGAGCTTCGCAAGAAGAGTTTCGGTTGCGACAGAATCCTTCGCCATGCAGTTAAGGGCATGTTGCCAAAGGGCCCTCTTGGTCGTCATCTTCTGGACAACCTTTATATTTTTGATGGTGCAGAGCACGATAAAGAGGCTCAGAAGCCAAAGTCAATTGATATCAACACATTAAAATAATTAAGGAATGGAAATTATAAATGCAACAGGTCGTAGAAAGAGTGCCATAGCACGTGTTTATGTGAAAGAAGGTACTGGTAAGATTACGATTAACAACAAAGATATAGAAGAGTATTTCCCTTCAGCAATTTTGCGTTACGTTGTGAAGCAGCCACTGAGTCTGCTTGAGCAGGAAGAGAAGTTCGACATCAAGGCAAATCTTGACGGTGGTGGTTTCACCGGTCAGAGTCAAGCTCTGCGCCTTGCCATTGCACGCGCATTGGTGAAGATAAATGCTGAGGATAAGAAAAACTTGAAGAGTCATGGATTCTTGACACGTGATGCTCGTGAGGTTGAACGTAAGAAACCGGGTCAGCCGAAGGCACGTCGTCGCTTCCAGTTCAGTAAGCGTTAATATTCTAATCAAACCATTGAGACCTCAGAATGTGAGCTACTCTATGGTTGCTTAATAAAATAATAAGTAAAAGATAAGAAATAAAAAATTATGGCAAGAACAGATTTTGACCAGTTATTGAAAGCAGGTTGTCATTTCGGACACCTCAAGAGAAAATGGAATCCAGCAATGGCTCCTTATATCTTTATGGAGCGCAATGGTATTCATATCATAGACCTCAACAAAACAGCCGAAAAACTTGAAGTGGCTGCTGAGGCTTTGAAGCAGATTTGCAAGAGCGGTAAGAGAGTGCTCTTCGTATCAACAAAGAAGCAGACGAAAGATATCGTAGCAGAGAAAGCACAGACAGTAGGTATGCCTTACGTGATTGAGCGTTGGCCGGGTGGTATGTTGACAAACTTCCCTACAATCCGTCGTGCGGTAAAGAAGATGTCAAATATTGACCGTCTGATGGAAGATGGTACATATAATAATCTTTCAAAGCGTGAAATCCTGCAGATTACACGTCAGCGTCAGAAACTTGAGAGAAACCTCGGTTCGATTGCTGACCTTAACCGTCTGCCAAGTGCTCTTTTCGTTGTTGACGTGCTGAAAGAGCAGATTGCTGTCAAAGAAGCTAACCGTTTGGGTATTCCTGTGTTTGCAATCGTGGATACAAATTCTAATCCTGACAATATCGATTTTGTAATCCCTGCAAATGATGATGCAACAGATTCTGTATCACTTATCCTTGACGTATGCTGTAAGGCTATTCAGGAAGGCTTGGAAGAGCGCAAGGTAGAGAAGGCTGATGAGAAAGCAGCTGAAGCACAGGGCGAAGAGGAAGTTGCAGCAGTTGAAAAGCCAAAGCGCACTCGCACTCGCAAGGCTCCGAAGACAGAAGAAGTAGCAGAAGAGCCTGCAAAGGTGGAAGAGCCTGCAGAGGAAGAGAAGCCAGCTAAAGCAAAGAAGTCTGCCAAGGCAGAAAAGGCTCCTGCAGATGAGGAAGCAAAGGCTGAGTAAGTAGGAATAAGACAAAATCATTAATTTGTAAATCTAAAAAATAAAATAATATGGCAGTATCAATGGAAGACATCAAGAAACTTCGCGCCCTTACAGGTGCCGGACTCGGTGATGTCAAGAAGGCTCTTACAGAAGCTGATGGCGATATGGATAGAGCAAAAGAGATTCTTCGTGAGAGAGGACAGGCTATTGCAGCAAAGCGTGAAGCAAGAGAGACATCCAATGGTTGTGTACTTGCTAAGGCAACGTCAGATTTCGGTGCTATTATAGCTCTGAAATGTGAAACCGACTTTGTGGCAATGAATGCTGACTTTGTGGCTTTGACACAAAAGATTATTGATGCAGCAGTGGCAGCAAAGGCTAAGACTCTTGACGAGGTAAAGGCTTTGAACATTGATGGACAGACAGTAGAAGATGCTGTTAAGGAGCGTAGTGGCGTCACAGGTGAAAAGATGGAACTGGATGGATATAATATCATTGAAGGTGCAAACGTCTATACTTATGACCACATGAACCGTCATGGCTTGTGCGTATTGGTGCAGATGAATAAGGCTGCTGAAGAGCAAGGACACAACGTAACTATGCAGGTGGCTGCTATGAATCCTGTTGCTTTGAATCAGGATTCTGTTTCTCAGAGTGTGAAAGACAGCGAGTTGAAGATTGCTATCGAGAAGACCAAGGAAGAAATGTGTGAGAAAGCCGTTGCTGCAGCATTGAAGAAAGCCGGAATCAATCCTGCTCATGTCGATTCTGAAGATCACATGGCTTCCAACATGGAAAAGGGTTGGATTACTCAGGAAGACGTTGACAAGGCTCGCGAGATAAAGCAGACTGTTTCGGCAGAAAAGCTTGCTAACATGCCGGAGCAAATGATTCAGAGCATTGCTCAGGGGCGTCTGAAGAAATTCTTCAAGGAGAGCTGTCTGATGGAACAGGAGTTCATCCAAGATTCCAAGATGACGGTGGAAGATTATGTAAAGGCAGCCGACAAGGAACTTACGGTTGTTGCTTTCAAGCGCTTCACACTCCGTGCAGAATAATAGCGATATAAGACAAATTCAGTAATAATACTAAGGTGAGGTCATAGGTGTAAGAGGGGATTTCCGATACATCTAAATGACCTCATCTTTTTTACATATAAATATAGACAGATGAAGATTATTGCCGTAGGGATGAACTATCCACAACACAATAAAGAGATGAACGAGACGTTGTATAAAGGAACGGATCCCGTCATCTTTCTCAAAGCAGACTCCTCGTATCTAAGAGATGGAAAACCATTTTTTCTGCCTGATGAGTTAGGGCGTATAGAGTATGAGGGGGAAATAGTGGTGAGGATATCCCGATTAGGCAAGGGCATTGAAAGGCGTTTTGCCCATCGCTATTATGATGCCGTCAGCGTGGGTATTGATTTCACGGCGCGTCAGATGCAGCAACAGTTTCGCCAGCAGGGCTTGCCTTGGGACCTGTCAAAGGGCTTTGATGGTGCTGCAGCTATCGGCACATGGGTGAGTGTTGACGAATTGTCACATGATGCAGACGAACACAGCGGTATGGACAATCTGAAATTCCGACTTGAGAGAAACGGTGAATGCGTGCAAAAGGGTTGCTCCTCAGAAATGACACATGGTATAGATGAATTGATAGAATACGTGAGTCGGTTTATGACTTTGAGAATGGGTGATGTCATCTTTACGGGAACTCCTGCTGGAGTGGGACAAGTCGCTATAGGTGACAGGTTTGCAGGTTTTCTGGGAGAACGTAAGGTGCTGGAGATAAAAGTGAAATAGAGAGAATGATGAGGTTTTGGAGTGTAATGGTCTTTTTGTTTTTCAGTTGCCATTTGGCAATTGCAGAGACTGTACGCGCTCTTGACTTTGAGAATCTCACACAGGAAGAACTTGTAATAGATACTGTCTTGCCGTTCTATGGTAAGACTATCGCATTGAGTGGAAATTATACTGATAGTACATATAGGGCTATTATTGAATATCCGGAATTTGAGCCTCTTACCAAGGATGAGACACATAGACTGCTCCCGATAATTAAAACACAGAGCACGGTTGCTATTGGTGCGATGCCCGAAGTGGAGACATTCATAAGCACAGAACGGAAACAAGGGCGACTCTCCATAAGCTTTATCCCTTTGGTCTATAGGGATGGAAAATATATGAAGATGATTAGTTTCCGTCTCTCCGTTATTTCAAAAGCACAGCACACGACACAGAAAAAATTATCAGCAGAGCCACGCTATGCTTCCCATTCGATACTTTCTTCAGGCAAATGGGTGAAAATACGTGTGCCATCAACAGGTTATTATCAGATTTCATCAGCAGATATAAATCAACTCGGATTCTCCGATATTTCAAGAGTTAAGGTGTTCGGCTATGGCGGAGCGGCACAGCCTGATGTATTGACAGATGAATATCTGCGTGTTACAGATGACTTGAAAGAAGTGCCTACGGTTGACGGTGGCAATAAAAAGGTGTTTTTTGCCCGCGGTCCTATCTGTTGGGATGATAAGACCGGACAACGTGTGTTTAATCAATTCTCGTCATACGGATATTATTTTCTCACCGAAGGCGATGATGCACAGACCATCACAGCCGATGAAATGAAGGCTACTTATTATCCTTCGGATGCAGATTATCATACTCTTTATGAGAAAGACGAGGTGGCTTGGTTCCATGGTGGAAGAAATCTGTTTGAAAACAGATTGCTTACCTCCACCCCGACTATTTATAATATTTCCACTTCTGGACATTGTTCAAAAGGTACCGTTTCAGTAAGTATCACGGCCTCGACAAATTCAAAAGCGACGGTCGTATTTAACGATTCTGTAAAGCAAACTATTACATTGCCATCAGTTGCGAATTATGCGGTGGCTACGCAGAATACACTCACTTTCCCTGTAGAGTGTATAAAAAGCACAAACAAAATATCCATTACAAACAATTCTGGTTGTGACATGCGCCTAGATTATATCTGTATCAATTATGATGAGCCGTCACCAATGCCAGATCTCTTATCTGCACTTCCATCGCCGGAATATGTGGCTTATATTGATAATCAGGACCTGCATGCTGATTCCGACATACAGATGGTCATCATTGTGCCGGAAAGTGGAAAGATGGATGCTGCCGCTGAGCGTCTAAAACGCGCCCACGAAATGAAAGACGGAATGAGGGTGAAAGTTGTGCATGACTATGAATTGTATCATGAGTTTTCGAGTGGGACGCCAGATGCTAATGCCTATCGCCGTTACATGAAGATGCTGTACGACAAAGCCGGTACGGACGAGAGTCGTATGCCACGCTATCTTTTACTTTTTGGTGATTGCGCCTGGGACAACCGCATGGTGTCGAATGACTGGAAAACGTGTGACCGCCGTGATTATCTGCTTTGTTACGAGAGTGAAAACTCTTTCTCTGCAACAACGTGCTATATGATGGAAGACTACTTTGGATTGCTTGATGATGGAGAGGGAGGAGAGCATACCAAGGCAGATAAACCGGATATAGGTATCGGTCGTCTTTGTGTTACTACGGCAGAGAATGCTGCTGTTCAGGTGGACAAGATTATCTCGTATATGAATAATAAACATGCAGGTGATTGGCAAAATACCATCTGTGTTATCGGTGATGATGGTGATTCAAACCGTCATGTGGAACAGGCTGAGATGGTCGCAAAACAAACTGAAACTCTGTATCCCGGTTATAATATAAAGCGTGTGTATATAGAGGCTTATACACGGGAGTCATCAGCAACGGGCAATAGTTATCCGAGTGTAACGCGTTTGTTGCGTGAACAGATGACGAAAGGTGCATTGTTTATGAATTACAGTGGGCATGGTACAGCATATCAGATGGCTCATGAACGCGTGTTGTTGCTTTCGGATTTTGCTGAAAATAAGACCCAGAATCTTCCGGTATGGTTCACTGCTTCATGCGATATCATGCCTATTGATACGAAAATAGAAAATTTCGGAGAGGTTTCAATGGCTAACCCCTCAGGTGGAGCAGTTGCATTTATCGGTACTACCCGTACAGTCTTTGAGTATGAGAATAGCAAGATAAACCAGCTTTTCTCGAAGTATGTATTCATGGAGGAGAAAGGGCATCGGATAACATTGGGTGAAGCTCTGCGTAGGGCAAAAAATGATCTTATCACTACTGGTCAGGATTTGTCACATAATAAATTGCATTATGTCCTATTAGGCGACCCTGCCATGTCGCTGGCAACGCCTACAGCAGAGATAGTGATAGATTCTATAAATAATGCCGTCGCTGATGAGCAGCAACACATCCTTCCTGCTGGAAGTACTGTAACCTTGGTTGGGCACGTCAAAGCAAATCGTGGAGATGTGGATGCTGATTTCAATGGTATAGTGTCTGTGACCGTGAAAGATGCTGAAGAATATGTGTTGTGCCATAATTACGATACGGGAGATACTGAAGGCAGATTTGGCTATTATGACCGTAAAAATGTCATTTATAATGGTAATGACAATATCCGAAACGGGCGGTTTTCAATACGTTTTACCGTTCCGATGGACATTAAGTACGATTCTGCAGAAGGTTTGATATTGCTCTATGCACATGACGATAGTACGAGACTTGCTCATGGCAACTACGAACATATTGTCTTTAAGGATGCAGTATCGGAAGGTAATGATTCCATCGGTCCGTCAATTTATTGTTACTTGAACTCTCCAGCATTTAAGAATGGTGGGAAAGTAAATACTACACCTTATCTTGTGGCTCAACTTGCAGATAAGGATGGTATAAATGTCAGTGGTAGCAGTATCGGACACGATCTGTCGTTAGTCATAGATGGTGTGTCAGCATATAATCTGAATGATTATTTTGAGTTCGATTTTGGCTCTTATACATCCGGTAAGGTCACGTATTGCCTTCCCGAACTTGCGGAAGGGAAACACAAACTGCAGCTCAAGGCTTGGGACGTGTTGAACAATTCTTCTACGGCTGAACTGATGTTTGAGGTGGTCAATGGACTGAAACCGGTGATTACCGACATCGGATGCACCATAAGTCCTGCTAAAACATCAACAGACTTCATCCTTATCTATGACCGTGCCGGTTCAGCTGTGGATGTTACGTTTGAAGTTTATGATTTGCAGGGGCGCATCGTATGGCGTAAGACAGAGACGGGTGTCACCACCGACGGCCGGTATCTGATGCATTGGGACTTGACGTCCAACTCTGGAAGTTCTGTCACTTCT
Organism: Candidatus Equicola faecalis; assembly: GCA_018065185.1. Lineage (GTDB taxonomy): Bacteria > Bacteroidota > Bacteroidia > Bacteroidales > Bacteroidaceae > Prevotella > Prevotella faecalis. Next base: position 7,648 of record JAGHTU010000044.1, read on the forward strand.
GGTGTCTATCTTTATCGTGCCCGTGTTTCTTCCGGTGGAAGTTCTGAGGCTTTGATGGCAAAGAAACTTTTAGTCAGCACAGGGCTGAAATGATTGTCGGCAGACAATAAAAGGACATCTTTCAAGTTATTATAATAATACGAGATCTGAAAAAATGAAAAAAGAGTTTCATATAAGACTCATTTTATTGTTGGCAGTGTTGCTTTGTAGCGGTGCATATTGTCGGGCTGAGGATGGGTCGGATGTAAAGAAGTCCTTTAATCCGGTGGAATATGCTGTCACCTCTTTGATGATTGCACCAGATGCGAAAGGTGCAGGCTTTGGTGATGCAGGCGTAGCCACAGAGGCGGATGTAAATTCACAGTATTGGAATCCGGCAAAATATCCGTTTTGCATCAGTCGTGCCGGAGTGGCAATCAATTATACCCCATGGCTACGTCAGTTGGTCAACGATATGGGATTAGCCAGTGTCTCCGGTTATTATCGCTTGGGTGATTATTCTGCCCTGTCAGCAGGGTTCCGTTATTTTACTCTTGGAGAGGTCTATACTAGTATGGATGAGAGTGCGATGACAATCAAGCCATACGAGATGGCTTTTGATGTGGCGGTCTCACGTATGTTGAGCGAGAATTTCTCACTTGCTGTTGCTGGACGTTTCATTCTTTCTGACTTGAAATATAATTTTGATGAAGATACATCGCCGGCTTCTGCTTTTGCTGCCGATATTGCGATGTACTATAATAAGTATTTCAACATTGGAGAACGTGAATGTCTTTTTGGTCTTGGTTTGAACATCAGCAATGTGGGCAGTAAGATTTCTTTCTATGGTGATAATTACAGCCAGTTCATTCCTACAAATATGCGCTTGGGTGTTAATTTCACGTTCCCTATTGATGAATATAACAAGTTTTCTATCGCTGCTGATGCCAACAAACTACTTATCCCTACCTGTCCTACGGAGGAGCAGTTCCGTGCTGATTCGGCTGCACACAAAACCTCTTGTCTCAGTTATCACGAATATCTGGAAGAGAACTATTATAATATCGGTTCAATAAAGGGTATCTTCAAGAGTTTCAGTGATGCGCCTGGCGGTTTTTCTGAGGAATTGGATGAGATACAGTGGAGTGTCGGTGCGGAATATACATATAATGACAAGTTTTCCGTACGTGCAGGATATCATCATGAGGCAGAGTCAAAAGGTAACAGAAAATATTTCACCGTGGGTGCTGGTTTCAAGATGAATGTATTCTCACTTGATGTCGGCTACGTAATAGCTACGGCGAAAAGTAATCCTTTGGACCAGACAATGCGTTTCACGCTTGGGTTTGATCTAGATGGCGTGAAAGATCTTTTTAATCGCGGAAACAGATGAGAATAGGTTTCGGTTATGATGTACATCGCTTGGTTCATGGTCGCGACCTGTGGCTCGGTGGTATAAAACTTGAGCATACCGAAGGACTTCTTGGACATAGTGATGCTGATGTCCTTTTACATGCCTTGTGCGATGCCCTGCTTGGTGCGGCTAATATGCGCGACATAGGTTATCATTTCCCAGATACGGCAAAGGAAACAGAGGGAATAGATAGTAAAATACTTCTTCGCCGAACTCTTGACCTAATCTCATCAAAGGGCTATCATTTCGTGAATGCCGATATTACGGTGTGTGCTGAGCGTCCAAAACTTAATCCTTATATTGAGAGCATGAGAGATTGTCTCGCTAGAGTCATGCAGGTGGATGCTGACAGTATTTCCATCAAGGCAACGACAACCGAACATCTTGGATTTACCGGTCGCGAAGAAGGTATCTCGGCATATGCTGTTGTGCTGATTGAGTAATCCTCGAAGAAAAACTAAACTTTTGCTTTCATGCAATGGACAGATAGAATCCGTCAAGTAAAGATATTACTTGTGATAGTCTCAGTCATTATTGTGGCTGCGTCACTTGTTGTGTCCCATTATCTTGTGAGTGATCTTGAGCGTCAGGAACATCAGAATATGGAGGTATGGGCAGAAGCTATGCGCACACTCAGCATTGCTGATGAAAATACTGACCTTGGTTTGGCTCTTAAAGTGCTTGAGGGGAATAATACCATTCCTATAGTCGTGAAAGACCGTGATGGGAATATCATTGACCATCGCAATATTGCTGATACGACGAAGATGGTCCGTGTGTCAAGGAAGAGCGACTTTATCCGAATTTCTTTAGATACAGAGATTTTAGCAGATTCTACTGCTTCGTCGGGCGATTATATCGATGTCTGCTATGATGACAGCATCATGCTTAAGCGGCTGGAATTTTATCCTTATGTCCAGCTTGGCGTTGTACTGATATTCGTTATTGTAGCCATCTTTGCCCTTCTCACATCAAAGAAAGCAGAACAGAACAAGGTGTGGGTGGGACTTTCAAAAGAGACTGCCCATCAGTTGGGCACTCCTATCTCTTCTCTTATGGCATGGATAGAAGTGTTGTGTGAAAACTATCCGGATGATGACCTGTTGCCGGAGATGGAGAAAGATGTCAAACGTCTGCAGCTCATTGCTGAGAGATTTTCCAAGATAGGTTCCGTGCCGGAGTCGAAAGAGACATCACTCACAGAGGTGCTCAATCATGTCATTGATTACATGGACCGCCGCACATCGTCAAAGGTGCAAATCGTAAAGGATTTCCCTACAGAAGATGCCATCGTACGTATCAATTCTTCTCTTTTTGAATGGGTGATTGAGAACCTATGCAAAAATGCCGTTGATGCAATGGAAGGTTCCGGTGTTATACGGTTGCATTATGAACAGGCAAATGGTATTACCCTTCTGGATGTGTCGGATAATGGTAAAGGCATCCGCAAGAAGAATGTACAGAATGTGTTCAAACCGGGATTCACCACTAAGTCCCGCGGTTGGGGTTTGGGGCTCTCACTTGCCAAGCGCATAGTAGAAGAGTATCATGGGGGGCGCATTTATGTCAAATCTTCCGAAGTGGGTAAGGGTACGACATTCCGTATTGAGTTGCCTTCCTAGGATGTAACAAGCTTTTTCTGTTATGGCGGGAATATACATACACATCCCATTCTGTAAGAGCAGATGTACATATTGCGCTTTTTATTCCACTACCGACCTTCGACTGCGCACAACTTATGCCGATGCGTTATGCCGTGAGATAGATGCAAGATGTTCTGCATTATCAGTGGCGGAGCCACATACATTATATTTCGGTGGAGGTACGCCAAGCCTGATGAGTCTTGAAGATATAGGGCGAGTCCTGAGCCACATCACATCATTTGGCTTACAGTTCAAGGAATGCACTATAGAGTGTAATCCGGAAGACATTACGGATGACTATGCCATGGCTTTGCACTCATTGGGCTTTGACCGCGTGAGTCTTGGCGTTCAGACACTGTTTGATGTGCGTCTGCGTCAGCTCAACCGTCGTCATAATGCCCTAAAAGTCAGTGATGCTATAAAAGCACTGCATAGGGCAGGGATAACAAACATCAGTATCGACCTCATTTATGGTTTGCCTGATGAGACGTTGGAAGAATGGGATGCTGACCTCAACAGGGCTTTGTCTATGCTTGACAGCGAAGACACGACATTCACTCATTTGTCTGCATATTGTCTGTCGTATGAAGACGGCACTCCGCTATATCGGCAATTACAGAGTGGCATCGTCAAGGAGACGGATGAAGAACAGGAACTGTCAATGTACAGATTACTCTGTGAGCGTATGCGCGAAGTTGGATTTGAGCATTACGAGATATCAAATTTTGCACGCTCGGGATTTCGTTCCATTCATAATTCAGGCTATTGGAATGGCACGCATTATATTGGCATTGGGGTAGCAGCGCATTCTTATGATGGAAAACGACGCAGTTGGAACCTGTCTGACCTCAAGCGCTATCTGCAGGCGTGGGGCAGAGGCGCGAACCTCCCTGACGTAACAGAACAGGAGTTGTTAAGTGCAGAAGACCACTATAACGAACTGCTGATGACACGCTTGCGCACGAGTGACGGACTGGATGAAAAACTCATAGACCGCTCTTTCCTCGCTTATTTCAAGACTCAGGTACAGTCTTTCCTTGACAATGGTGATATGGAATATGACGGCACAACTTACCTAATCTCCGAAAAAGCACTTTTCGTGAGCGACAGCATTATTGCAACACTATTCTTGTGAAATAGAGCAAGAGTAGAAATCGCGGAAAAGAAAACTAAAATAGTTTGATGCTTTCTGATGTCGTAATATACTGCCTTATCACTTTCCAAGCGTTTGCATTCTCTTCACTTTCTTTCAGTTCTTTCCAATCTATAGTGAATAGGCGCGGGAAAGATTGTTTTTCAGGTGTATCTATTATTTTTTCAAACAGAATACACTCAATGTCTGCCGTGACGTGTGTCGTAGCATCGGTGATGGGTAGCGAAAACAAACGCATTCGCAATGTGGAAATGCTACTGAGACGCATCTCAAGTGTGGAATCCGTGAGCGAAAGCAGTTCGCTTTTCCCGTTTAATTCATTTTCCACTTCGGCTTTCATGTTGTTCTCAATAAAGTCGATGCAGTCAAGACGGCGATTCTTTATGATGTACGGTAATATGGAATCGGGCATCTCAGAGAACACTTCTTTCATCGTGTGAGCCGATGACGGCAAGACAGACAGAACGGAAATGAGTAAAAAAATCCACCTCTTCATCGTAGAGAATACTTTTGTTGACGGGTACAAAAATAATATTTTATTTTCATTTCCCTGCATAGATATTTCTAACGATATTCTAACCCCTTAAAAGGCCTGTAATACAATAAGTCCGCGAATGTGCATCACACCTCGCGGACTTATGTGTTCTGGTTTATTTTTTTACTTCGCTATAAACTTGCGCCCGTTGTGGACGTAAACGCTACCTTTCTTAACGCCATTAACTTTTACACCTTGCAGGTTGTATAAATTCTTTCCTTTACCTGTGCTAAGCCTAGTCGAAGCAGAAGATGCTTCATCTGTCGCGTTGATTTTTATTTCTTCTATTCCCGTAGAAGGGTCCCATTCTTGTATATCATAAAAATTACACCATACATCTGCATTTTGATATATCTTTGTCTTCCCTATTGGCACATGTAAAGCAATCAATATCTTACCACTTGAATTTTTATCAAATACATTCGTTGGAATGACTAATGGTTTACTCCAACTTACAAACACATCCTCAAGAGCACTACATTTATAGTTTTTATAACATATTGACACACAAATAGAAGTATATTAAAAGGTAGAAAAGTGATGAGGGGTGTTTTTCAGGATTTAGGTAAAATTGAAGATTTAACATTTTTAACGATATCTTAAATGAAATGATAGGCAATGGTGGCATTTGGGAGGATTTGATGATGGTTTTAGTGGCGAACCATGCAAGGTAAATCAAAATGAGCGACAATGCCATTACACCTATTATTATATAGTGAGACTTATTAGCCATTCGGGGGCATAGTTCAATTGCTATCCTAAATTTCGTTTGCCAAAGAGACATAATGGAATAGATGTAAGGGGAATTACCCCTAGCACCCCTCTTTGCACCTTACATACGGGTCTCGTATACGGCGCGCTACATACCTGAGTTCGCAAACTCTAATACAAAGTATAAGGGCCAATCAAGCCAAGTCGACTCTTTGCCTTATCTGTCCTATTCGCCTTCTGCATGGCTGGCACCTTAGGACTGAGGAGGCAGTTAAAGACGGATGGACATCTCGAGAAAGGACACTATCATTCCGACTCTACAACCTCTGGGGTTACTGTCTTGGAGAATACATTTACCTTTCGAACTTCACCTTGTGATGTAGGCTTATCATTTTCCATTTAGCCTTGTATCAAGTTTCTGTCCGTAGGCTCGAGAGCCTCGTCACATGGTTTCCTCCATCCTTGACATTACTGAAAAACGACTTGCTGTTCGCTTCGCTTGGTGGTAATTACCCGTGGCTGGAGTTGAGCCAGTTAGCTTAGTATTATGCTCGACACACGTCTAAAAGAGGGCGTGTCAGTTACATCACTTTTGACACGCCCTCTTATTTTCTTCCAAACTTTTTATTTTTGGCTTATCAAGACAACTTACTTGACAAGAACCTTTCTGACGCTGCCTTCTTGCATTCTGATGACATGTATGCCTTTGCTCTTGTCAGAAGTGCGGCGACCCACGAGGTCGTAATGTACCGTTTTCGATGCGTTTACAGATAGCACAGCGGTTGAAGTGGGGGCGTCAGGAGCGGAGATTTCTATCTTCACGTCAGGAATTGAGCCAAAGTACGTCTTGTGAGCGATTGCTGTGAAGTTAGGGCTTCGTCCTGCAATCTTGTCGATGAAACGGTGATTTCCGATTGGGTCACCGAATCCCGTAACCTGAATCACACCATCGTCCAGGATGAATGGTGTCCCTGGTTCCCATGTATCAGGGATGGTTGTCTTTACACACTGAGCCTTTGGAGTTCCGCCGAAGGCATACTGATTAGATCCGAGTATGAGTTCCGTTCCGGTAGGCACACCATTGTAGGTGATATAGGCACTCATATTGTATATGCCCGACATCTTATTGGCCGGGTGGAAAAGTCCGTCGTACTGTATTGCTATTTCGTCGCCAGGATAGAACTTCCCGTCATCGTGGGTCAGGTTGCTGATGGTACGTGTGCACTCCTTTGCCGTAAGTACTTGATAGACGATGCCCCCATCGTTGCCTGTGATTCGTACTATCTGACGACCGTGTTTCAGTATCAGCGTATATGAGCCGTCAGTATTGGCTTCTACTGGGGTGAATCCACTGTATGAAGCCGTGAGGTCAGTAAGTTGAGGATAGGCAATCGCCACGGATGCGGCGTCAACGGGAGCAAATGTGTAGTGATAGCCATCCTCACCATTAAGATAATAGAAGCAGTCGTGTTCTGCATCCACATACTTGCCGGCATTCTTCATGGTTGCGGCGTTGTATGCCTCGTTGATTGTCATGTTTGGCTGAACCGCCGTTTCGTTGTCATCGACAGTCACTACAAACACGCCGGTATTCTCTCCCCAGCAGGCACTCCAGTCGGCACCGAAGCAGAAGTCGCTTTCCTTAATCGTGTATGGCTTTTTATCATTGCCGCTTCCGCTGCGTGCCCATTGTGTGAGGTGCATGGCATCGTAACTGACGAGAACTATTGCCGAACCAGCCTTGTTGGCATGCAGTGTAGCCCAAGGACTGATGGAGGTGTCGGCATTGTCAATGCTGATTATGTCACTTCCAGGATTGCCGTCCATATCGAGCACGGTGTAGTGGTAATCGGGTTCGATGAAGTAGTTGGCTGTCTGGGAATTGGTAAGCTGCCAGTCACGCTGTGCCAGCAAGTCCTTTGTCTGTCCTGACTTCAAACACAGATGACCGCGCTCGTTGATGTTGAGCAGGATGTTTGCCACGTTTGACTTGTTGTTGTCGGCTGTGCTGTGATTGATGTATTTGCTGCTTTCACTGAGGTCGTCATCCGTGAAGGTTATATGACTGAATCCATCACAAGTTTCATCCCACATCTTGCCGTCGTATGTTGAGCCCTGATAGAACACGAATGTGCCGGCTTTGGTGCGTTTGCCCTCTTTCCACAGGCGGTAGCTGTATGTGCCGCCTTCTGCCAGCCGGAATGTCTCTTGGCCTGATACGGAATCGGTTGGCGTGATGGAGACGAACGGCACATAGTGAATGGAACCTGAACCGAGTGTACCTCCGAGTTTGCGGAATACCATGCAGTGGGCATCGGCAGGGAAATCAACAGTGAATATGCCGCTCATAGGTATGGCAGAGGAACTGCTGGTGTTGCCTGTCACAGTGGCACTTGCGTATGCATCGACATAGCCTTCAGCCTGGTGTGCGGCAGATGGACGGAGTGTGCAGTTGAAACTTCCTCCGTTGAGGATGAGGCAAGCCTTTGTACCGGCTGCAGTACCGTTGCCCAATGTAACAGGGATGGTTTTTCCTTCGCGTGTACGGCAACTGAGTTCTTCGATGGTATAGTCTTCGCCATACACCCACCCCGAGTTGGTAGCCTTGATTGACTGCACCGTCCAGATGGTGAACGACTGTTCGGCTTCATCGGTGACAGTCAGTTCAATTGTACCTTGAAGCGTAGCACCATCCTTGTTGACACCTGTCAGTGTGTAGGTTGCAGGCTTCAGGTTGAGCTGATATGTGAACGACTTGTCCGGTGCATCCACATTGATAGTGTCGTTTGTTGACTTCTCAACCAGAATCATGGAGGTTGAGACTGAGTTCATCTTAATGGAGACATTTACGGCATGGCTACACAATGTCATCATCAAGACGCAGAACATAAGAATCGGTCTTTTCATAATGATATAATGATTAATGAATGTATAAGTGATTATTTACGTAAATACTTTTTACCTCCAGAAATGATGATGCCCTTGCCGCCTTGTCCTATGGCAACACCCTGAAGATTGAACGAGCGAGCGTTACGGATGGCAGGGCACGCGATGTTATCCACGGCTCCTGGCACCCAATTGCCCAAGGCGAGGAAATGGGCAGGATTGATGTATATCTTGTAATTGCTGATGTATTCACCCGTCGGAGTCCACTGGTGTAGCCGTCCCGGAGAATTGAAGTCGCCGTTGGCATCGGTAGCATAGATGTAGCCACTGTACGGATTGACATAGATGCCGTAAGGGGAAGACAGCTTGGTGCGGATGTCATCAGCCACAGTTCCCGGAAGTGAATAGTTGATGCCTTCTGTTCCATCGGACGCAAACAGCAGTTGTGGGTCGATGGTCATCGTGTTGAACTGGTATTCGTATGTGTAGTAGCTGAATGACGAACCGATGGCGAAAAACCGACCTTCGCGGTCAGTACAGTTGTATGTGGCTGGTTTGTCGATGACGAAGAAGCAATTGTCGGAAGTAAGTGCTTTCTCACAGTCAAATATGATGGACTTGGCAGGTACGTCATAGTAGTCGCCTGGTGAATTGATACACAGGTACTGTCCCGACTGCGACATCTTTCCGTAAAGGTTGATGATTCCTGTGTCGATTGTCCTGACTTCCTTCATGGTCGAAGCATCCACGACACTTACCGTGGTTTCGTAGTCATGATCTTCCTGAAACGCATAGCCGCCGGTATTTGCGATGAATAGGAAGCCGCCATAATAAGCGATGCCCTCAGGTTCCCATCCAACTTCGCAACATTGCTCCACCTTGAATGTCTCAAGATTGATTTTAGCCACAAACCCCTTCTCGCAAGTCCAAAAACCATTGACGGTCAGACATTCATGAGCATACGATGTAATGTAGAGATACTTTCCGTCAGTGGCAAGCTTGCGGTTGTTCGGAACATCTTCCGTTGCAGCAACAGCCATGCCATCGGTGGTGATGTACTGGATGATGTTCGACCAGTTAATAGCAATGGCGATGAGGTTAGGTCCAACCTGTATTATGTCGTTGGGGGTGTCACCGATGCCGTAGCCGTTTTTCTCTTCAAACCACTTGTTCGATACAACCACTCCATCTTCGAAATAGCTGATACGCGCATTGTTAGATTGCCAGTTACCTTCGTTGAGGATAATAAGGCGTTCCTGCCCTTTGCACAATAGTGTGCAGAGGCATAGAATTAATCCTGTGATAAAATGTTTCATAAAAATGTATGTTCTTGATTTGACTTTGAACATTAAACCCTTAAACCTCATAATGAATAAGTAAGTGTGAATTTATAGTTTCGTCCAGGCATTGGGTATCGCTGAATCATCTCGTACTGGTCATCTAGCGCATCAAGCATTTCCAGTGTGAGACCGATATGGGCAAATGTGGCATTGAGTTTTATGTCGATATTGTCGTATGGCTTGAGCATGTCTTCCGTGTCGGCATACGACCACATACGTTTGCTGACATGCAGGTCAGAAACCGTGAGGGTAAGCCACCTCCATCCTGCTGATGCCGTAATGCCGCAGGAGAAACGTGGGGAATAGCATATTGGCTTGTTGTAGGTGTCGGGGTCGTCGGGGTTTGTACGGTTGCGGTCATTCTGAAGTGTGAACGAAGTGACGGCAGAAGCAAACCATTCATCATGATTCCATCGGGCAGAGATGTTTGTATTCATGCCTTGGCAGAAAGTGTAGCCGTAGTTGAGCATAGACCATGTGTAAGTGCCTTTCATGGGCAGACATACGATTCTGTCAGTAATCCTGTTCTCATATAAGTCAACCTGAGCCGACAGGTTCCAATCCCTCGGGTTCAGATGATATTCCACCCCCACGTTCCATTGTTTCGTGTATTCAGGTTTCAGGTTGCGGTTGCCTGCCTGAGTGTAATAAAGGTCGTTGAGAGTCGGGGCACGGAAAATCTTCTTGTACCAGATGCGTCCGGTAAGGTTGCCGTGGGAGTAGGCAAGCGAAACCGTAGGAGTGAATCTATGCAATGGCTTGGCTGCTCCAACGTTCGTCCATGTATGATCCTTGTAATGCTGGAACAGTTCCGAAACGGCAGCATTGAAACCCTTCCACGACAGCATCAGCGAAGCCACCGCCTTTTGGTCTATACGCTCAACCCCCTTGAAGGCCTTGAGGTCAGCATCGAGTTTTGAGTAACGAACGTCATAGCCTACGGTCACCCCCAACCACCTGCTTGGGTTGTAGTTGTACGACAAAGCAGCGTAGGCATCGTTCTGCCAGTAGTGGTTGTTTACCTTAGCTGTGTTTTGGTTTTCAGGATAGTCGGTACAGTACCGCAGATATTCATGCGTATATTTGCCTGTAGCCTTGATGCGGTGAAAACTAGAGAATGTATGGTCGTAGGATGCCTGCACAAAGAAATCACGGTCCCATTCGCGCCCTACGTTGTCGTATTTGTCTGACAGCCGGCGCACCACACCGCCTGGGCATCCGCGCTCAGAATCATAATAATAGATATGTGATGAGAAGTCATTGTGGAATAATGCTCCTTCGATGCGGTAATACCGGATGTCGGAGTTTGTCCTTACTCCGACGGTGTCCTCATACTGCGACTTGTACCTAAACGGATAGTCGCCCTTGGAGTCAAGATATTCGGCATCAACAAATCCCGACCATCCATTGTGGCAGAACTGCGCATTTACCTTGCCCCCGTATGTGTGGAACGAAGCAATCCTTGCCTGTACTGACAGTGAGTCACTGACGGGTCGTCGTGTTCGCATATAGACAGTTGCCCCCGATGCATACTCCGAAGCACTCTGGCAGTTGTCCAGTTTATTGGCATTGTACAGTGAAATGGCTTCAAGGGTAGTCAGCGAATACTTCCCGAGGTCAACAGTACCGTTCTGCGCATTCGTAATACGTACTCCGTCTAAATAGATACCCACATGCTGGGCACCTAAAGAACGTACATTGATCGTCTTCAGACCTCCTAGTCCGCCATAGTCCTTGATTTGTACACCGGCAAAGTACTTCAGCGCGTCAGCCACCGATGTCGATGAAAGAGCCTGCAACTCCTTCCCGCTCAGCGTCTGGGCAGTTGCCAACGCCACTCTACGCGAAGCCGTCACAACCACCTCGTCAATGTGATGAGTAGAGTCGGCAATACCCCCGACCGAATCCACAGCCATACCATAACAACCATTATTGTGCAAATTCCCAGCATCGCACAATAATGAAGGTATAGCAATCAGCAATTCCGCAATCAATAATCCTGTCAATCGCATTACAAAAAAAATACCATTCATACTTGAACCTTTCGGTATGGTATGAATGGTATCTATATAATCTCTTTGTGTCGTTCAAACCGACAGAATAGAACGTCGGAATAAATACGAAAGACATGCTCTGCGCAAAGAAAGATACGTCACTAACCCATAATCCTGCAGGTTCGACTACTATTTCCGTTATTCGGCATGTTTTCTGACTTGTCCCGTCATTATGCCTTCCCAGCATCTGTGGCCAGTGACATGTTATAATGACTTTCGGAATAGGACTTACAGCAGCAGGTACTGTCCGGGATTTACACCCGATTCCATATTATTCCACTTTAGGCACATTACTCACGGTGGAAACCGATAACGACCACAAAGGTACAACTTTATTTCTGAACTACCAAATGAAACAACAAGAAAATGAACTGCGACTGTCATTATTTTGAGGTTATTTTTTTATTTTTTTTAATAAGGTACACGCGCACGCGAGGAGTAGCCCCTAACGAATTGACAATTGATAATTGACAATTAAAACTCTCAATAATAAACTCTACACTCTTAACTTTCACGAGCGAGAAAACAGAAAAAACAGAAAGCGAAAAAACAGAAACCACTCAATAAGAAA
>JAGHTU010000035.1 GCA_018065185.1 Candidatus Equicola faecalis
ACATGTTTATCAAGAAAATACAGCATAAGATAAATACAAGACCAAGAAAGAAATTAAATTTTAATACACCGTTAAAAGAGTTTTACAAACATTTTTATTAATATTGCACTTGTATGTTGACTCTGCCGTCGACTTCTCTCTGAATCTCGACAAGCAGATTTTGAAGATCTTCCATATTTTATAGAATTTTTATTGCTATGGCAGCACAGGCTTCTGCGTCTGCCAATGCATGATGATGATTTTCTAAGTTGTATCCGCAACGCTCGGCTATGATGTCGAGGTTATGTTGTCCTTCTAGCCAGACTTCTTTTGACTTTTGTAGAGTACAATAGAACTCATAGTCCGGATAGTCCATCTGATAGGTGCGGAATGCTGCTTTCAGGCAACTCTCGTCGAATGCCTTGTTATGAGCAACGAGTGGCAATCCCTCTATGAGCGGTTCCACCTGTTTCCAAACGTCAGGGAATACGGGAGCATTGTCTGTGTCCTGTGCAGTAAGTCCATGCACTTGAGTACACCAGTAGTTGTAATAGTTTGGCTCAGGATTGATGAGCGAATAGAAGGTATCGACAATCTCTCCGTTCCGCGCTATCACAATGCCGACACTGCAAACGCTACTTCGTTCACAGTTGGCGGTCTCAAAATCTATGGCTGCAAAGTTATGCATATTTCAATCATCCCATATTTTATTCCATTGATTCTCAGAAGACTCAGATAAAGGGTTTTCCATGGCGTTGTGTTTGTAATCATCTTCTTCGCCTTTTCCTTGTAACCATTTAATACAAATACCACAGGTGTTTTCTTCTGATATAGGCTTTTTTCTATACGTATCTTTCCATTCATGTATGTACCAATGGTTTGTGTCATTTATCAAACGTATTACTTCTGAACGAGATAGCACAAAAAAATGAGGTTGATATTCATCTTGAATTTTCTCAAGATATACGAATACCCATGGGCCGACAATCTTTTTTTCGAGAGCTTCAGTTACAGCATCTTTAAGTTTCATTCCAATGGAAATATTATTTCCTACACTAGTCTTAACCTGAATAAGTTTTATATCAGCGGTGTCTGGCTTAACACACACAATATCATAACTTTGGATGTTGTTTATTGACATATTAGCAAGTATAGCATCCCATCCTTTGGCAAGAATTTCGAGAGCAACAAGATGCTCTCCAATAGCACATAACTGAGCCTTTGTATATTCTGCATTCAATTTCATATCTTTTTCCTCCAATTATATTCTATTTCAAGTGTTTCCAATGCTTTATATTGCCATAATTCATGGTAATATGAAGGTGTGTATCTGGCACATAACAGATAATCCTCGTCAAATCCTAATCGTTGAACTCTTCCACCAATCTCTGTTTCTAAGGAAATCTCTGTTTCGTCTTTATCTATACGGAAATAAATAGTTCCAAGTCTTTCAAGTTTTTTGCAAGCGTTAAGCGGTAGCATGTGATTGTCACCCATAAGTCCATATTGTGCTGGAGAAATGCATTCCTCTTTTTCATTCAAAGGAGGAAAAGCACAAATACCACTAATGAGATAATCGTTAGCTTTAACGATGTCACCTGTGAAAATCCAATCTCCACGGTTATCCTTGTAGGGTGTTTGCACACCTGCAAAAATTACACGGAAAACATATTCATCATTCCGTCCCCACTCAACACCATACCAATCGTTTAGTATCTCAGGAATATCATCATTATGAAAGGTCTTGAATTTCTCATCGTTACTAATGACATACATACAGTCATCAAGGAAAAAGAAATCGCCCATATATGCGTAACCAAACTTGCCTTCATCATAAACATATCTAACACATATTTTAGAAATAGGCTCACCATTGTGTATGCAAAAGAAAATATCTGGACATATCACTATATATTGTATGTTCTCTACACAAGCCTGTTTTATATGTTCTAATCTATATGGAAAGTTCTTACTGTAAATCATAGCCTCGAATAGTTATTGGTTAATATTTTCAACAGTTATTTATTTGTTCTTTCTTGATATTTGTTCCACATTCTTTTAATCTTTCCGGCTATTTCTTTCCGTAGCCATAATGGTTTTATAACTTCCACATCTTCACCATTCCAGAGTATTTCCTGCTGAAAATCAAAGGTCGGTCGGATGTTCAGTTCAAAGATGCTGTATTCATCAGTTTGTTCAGTTTCACGCTGAGAGTGATGCATAGGAAGGTCTCTCATATAATTGGCTTGACCGGCACTGACCTTCAATACTACGTGTTCAAGCTTGGTTCCGTCACCAGCAATAATGCCATAACAACCCTTGAAGAAGTTTTCTCCATCAAAATCGGTTGGATATTTGAATGTTTGTTCCGACTTACTGAACTTAGACATCCTGTCAAGGGAATAAACATGTATGACATTTGCATCAAGTTCCTTTCCAACCACATACCAACGTTGACGGAAGAGTTTCACGCAGTATGGTTCCACGCAATGCTGGCGGTAGTCATCGCGCCAATAATTATAATAGGTGAAATGGATAAGGTGGTTCTTCTTCATTGCATCTATTATTGGCTGTAGGTATTCTCTCCCTGAAGGAACATCTTCAAGAAGAATGCGGTCACTGAGACTTCGGTTCTCCAATAGAAGGTTACTTGTGCTTATTGTGTTCAGCATCCATGAGCGCATTCCTCCCTTGGTTATCACATCTTCGTTCTCAATGTAGTAGCGGTACTCCCCACGCTTCTCATTCTCGATAACCAGCCCGAACATTTCCTCCACGGCTATACGCCATTTGTGGAACGTGCGTAAGGGAAGTTCAACGCCTTCGCTGAAGTCTTCATCGTCTAACCATTTGCGGTTGATGTCCTCAAAGGAAATCTTGTGTGCTCGGTAGATAGTTTCTACCAGCCATACATACTTGTTAATAATGCTCATTGCCATAATCGTACTTTTTTGTCGGTTACGAATGCAAATTTATCTCAATGGTATGCCTAATGAGGGCATGGCTTTGAAAAAAATCACATTTTGCTGTAAATTTTTCTATGGGGCAGTTTCAACATACAAGTGCAAATTTAATAAAAATGTTTGTAAAACTCTTTTAACGGTGTATTAAAATTTAAGGTATTAAAATTTAATTTCTTTCTTGGTCTTGTATTTATCTTATGCTGTATTTTCTTGATAAACATGTCAGATATGTCATTAAAATCAGTCCCTTTCGGTATATAT
>JAGHTU010000001.1 GCA_018065185.1 Candidatus Equicola faecalis
CTGAATGTTGAAGTTATTTCTATTTATTGGTTTGATTGGCGCAATTATGATGTATGCGGGAGACATGGTATTGTATTTTAGTAGAGATATAGGTGTTAGTCGCCAAGGAGGGATTTTTGAATGAAATCATATAATAGAACAATCAGTGCAATGCAATTGGTTATCCCTGCAATGATACTTTGTTTAATTGGAGATTATTGTATTGGTATAGAGCCTGCTAATTCAACAACTTTTGGCGGTATAGCAAGTTCAGGATGGCTTACAATTGCAGACTGGAGAATTGCTATATCAAATTTGTTTGGTATGATTGGAAGCATTTTGTATGCAATAGGTGCGGTCTACTTTGCAAAATTTTTGTTAGAACAGAAAGAAAAATTAGAACAATCTGTAGATAAAGTGTGGATAAATTTATATATTGCATCATTGGGGTTAGGATGTGTATCCTTCATGTATTTTCATATTGCATGTGGAGGTTTAATACAGCATTTTAAGGTATTGTATGAAGTAACTGGTGGAGATATCCAAATGGCAACAGATGCGTGGCTGAAAATGTTTATGCCTGAACTCATACCTTTTGTTATTATGTTTATAGGATTTGATGTGATAGCTTCTTTATCTTGGGTATTGATAATTCTTAGAAGGATATTACCTGTATCTAAATGGTGGGTATTGGCATCGCCACTCATTACGGCAGGAATAGGAACACTGCTTGATTTAATTCCATTACCATTCAATGGGCTGAATGCTGGTTTTGAAACGCTTGGATGGATGTTAATGTTTATATGCGGAATATAGCATATAAAATCAACAGCGAAGAGTTGAAATTCAAATTGTTTGTAAATAAGGAGGGTGATTGATATGTTTCATTTTGGATTTTCATATATTGGTTTGATATGGCTTTTGATGTTGTTTGTGCCTAACATCATTTGGACGAAGAACAAGCCTTCGGGATATGAAGAGTTAGCAAAGAAAGAAAATAAGGTACTCTTGATATTTGAGAGGGTCGGGCAGGTGCTGGTTACAGTATTGGTTCTTATTTTCAGTGACTTCAATATTGATTTAAACCACCGCTCGGTATCTTCGCTGATAATTCTTGGCATATCGTTTCTTTTGATGGTTTTCTATGAACTGTATTGGATTCGATATTTTAAAAGCGAAAGGACTATGAAGGATTATTATTCTTCATTTCTGGGAGTACCGGTGGCAGGAGCCACATTGCCGGTGCTTGCATTTTTTGTGTTGGGACTTTACGGTTCAAATTCATTGCTTATGCTTGCGGTGACGATTCTGGGAATCGGTCATATCGGGATTCATCTTCAGCATAGAAATGAAGCGATCGGAAAGAAAAAGAGAGTACTTCCCGTGCGGATTCTTAAGGCTGCGGGGGTCGTGCTCGTATGCGCCGTTGCCGTGGTATTCATAGGTTATTTCGGAAACAAGAACATTAAATTTATCAAAGCATTTGTCGGCGCTCCCAATCCTGTTTTTGAGGATTGCTATGTAGATTTAAATGGTCAGGAGCAGTTTATCAGGGTGTTGGGAAGAAACGTGGACAATCCTGTAATTATTCTTCTTCATGGCGGACCAGGAAGTCCTGACGGATTTGTGAATTATTCTTTCATGGATTATCTCCTTGATGATTATACATATATCACGTGGGATCAGCGCGGAAGCGGAAGAACATATTACAAGAATAAAAACCTTGATGCTAATGGTGAAACGGCTACTGTAGAACAGCTCCTCGAAGATATTGATGCGCTGACAAACTACGCATGTGACCGATTTGGGAAAGAAAAGGTTACTGTTCTCGGCCATTCCTGGGGAACAGTATTAGCGGCAAGATACTCCCTTCTTCATCCTGAGAAAATAGAAAAGACAATCTGCATCGGACAGGTTGCGAATTTCGTTCCGGCAGAAGAAGAGGGGTATAAACATGCAAGGAGCGAGGCATTAAAGGCCGGTGATGATGTGACAGCTTTGGATGCCGCATTTGAAGCATTTCAAGTAGATCCGGGATTCACAATAGCAGAACTGCGTTCACTTACAGCACCTTATAATAGCCCTGATGTACCGCAAAGAGCATTTATTTACGGAGCCCTTTCTCCATATCTTGGCATTGATGATATGAGATGGATGTTTATTGACAATGCCAGCCCTGAGAAAATTTATGAACACAATCGTGCTTTGAATGAATACGTATTCTGGGGAGAAGTGTCAAATGATATCAGAATATACGGAACTGATTTTGAAGTGCCGGTTTATTTCATACACGGTGAGCAGGATTATGTTTGTGCAACGTCTTATGCAAGGAAATATTATGAAGATATAACGGCACCTGATAAGGCTTTTTATGAGATTAAGGGATGCGGTCATTCGCCACATGCTGATAAACCCGTGGAAGTGGCAAATATCATAGCGGAGTTGATGCGTTAAACAAGAAAATTCAAATTGAACTAAGTCGCTGCGCGACGGCCTGATTTAGGTTACGTCGTGCAGTTTTTATTTTTCTAAAAGATTTACAATTAAAAAGGCAGTTGAAGATTTCTT
>JAGHTU010000032.1 GCA_018065185.1 Candidatus Equicola faecalis
CGTCTTCCGCTCGGAGCCTACAAATCGTCGTGACAAGTTGAGTAAATCGTCGTGACAAGTTGGGCAAATCGTCGTGACAATTTGATGAAATCGTCGTGACAAGTTGGAGGCTTCGAGCGGAAGACATCGAGGCTCCGAGCACTCGGCTTCGAAGCATCGTATGGTTAAACCCAAGATTTTTGTAACTTTGCATTATCATAAAAAGATTCTCCGAAAATGACAAGAAAAGTTATCGCATTCGTTATTGCCCTTGCTGTTACTACACTCTGTTGGGCAAACACAAAGAATATTATATGGGACAATCCCGCAATAGAAGCCTCTAACTGCTTTGGCGATGGCTATTTCCGTGTATCGGTTGACGTGACGCAGGTGGAAATGAACACCGAAGAGACTGTGCTTCACTTGCTCGTTTCAAGCAGACCTGAGAATGGCTTTGGCTTTGCAAAATGTTTACACTTGCATACACCCGAAGGCGATTTCCCGGCAACGAGCATCGAGGGAATGGAGTTTGATGCAGAAACACACACCGATGCCACTTGCAGGAAAGACGTAAAAATGCACTTCAAACCATTGCCACGAGGCACGAAAAAGTTCGATTTCATAGAGGCAAACGACAATCGTGGTTTTTGCATTTTGGGCATCCAGAGTGCCCAGACGCGACAGTTGCAGATGTTTCCATCGTATTGGCGCAACGAAGAGACGGGCGATTGGGAGTTGGCATTACTTGACGACTGCGCCATCTACGATTGCAAGTTTTGGCGATACGCACAGCGACCAACAAAGGTAAAAGCCGGTGATGGAGCCGAGCTCACTTTGACCGACGGCACGAAGACGGTCAGCGTGAAGGTTGGCAAGGCAAAGAAAGGCAAACGAACAATAACAATCAACGGACGGGGAAGCACGTATAGCATGATAACAACGCGTTTCCTACCAGACTATCCAACGAAGGACACGCGCACACAATTCGTCGATACTCACTACGCCAAGGCTGATTCAGTTACATTCATCGGCTGGATGAAAGATTGGCCAAAGGAAGCAATGGCTGTAAGCAACAGTTTTGACATCATATATAATGACTGCTTGACCGACAAACAAGTGACCGTGCCTGCACAGATGGATTCACTCGGCAGATTCTCCGTGACGTTCCCATTGCTCAACAGTACGGAGATTTTCTGCGATTGGAAGCGTGCCTTCGTAAGAAACATGGTGGAGCCAGGCAATACTTATTTCCTTATTTATGATTACGAAAAAGGTCAGCGCATGTTTATGGGTACAGATGCAAGGCTGCAAAACGAGATAATGAAACTGCCGAATCAGTGGTATCCTGCGTCGCCTTACGAAGAAGGACCTCGGGGTAAATTAGATGCAATGGCGTTCATGAATAAGGTGGATAGCACAAACCATGCGCTCAATGCCGAACTCGAAAAGCGCATCAAGGAGCATCCAAACCTCTCGCATCGATACGTCTCATTTCTCAAAAACAACTATCTCGGCAATGCAGGGTGTGCGCTTATGCAGGCAAGGTACTATATTCAAAGTGGCGAACTTCCTCAAGAATACTTGGATTACATAAAGTCTGAAGTGTTTGACAAACTGATTTTGCCATATACTCTCTGCCGTGAGAATGGTTCATTCCTTAATGATTATACGAGTAATATCATTGCGCAAAAGCAGAAGAACGGCGGAAATGACACGCAGGAAGCCTTTATGCAACTTTACAATGAGGGAAAGATTAATGCAAGCGAAAAGGAAGTAAAAGCCGTTGAGTCATGGGCAAAAGAAATTGAAGAACTAGAACAGACGCTCAAAACCGAGACCGACCAGGACAAGCGCCAGAAGATGATAGACAAGTTCAACAATAGCGAGGTCGTGAAAATGCTCAACGATATGTTTGAAAGAGACGGCATTGGCAATCTAATTGGACAAACTGTAAAAACTAATAATTTGATTGGAAACGTCAGCACCATCAGAGGGTTAGGTTTTAATTCGGAATTTAGTGACTTACAAATCCTTCGCAATCTACTTGCAGAATACGAATATCAGCACTCACCACTTGATGAAAGGTTGGTGAATTTCGCCTTGGACAACGTGTCTTTGCCATTCGCAAAAGACATGATCAGGCAGACACAAGCCAAGTATGTGGCAATCCAGAATGGTGATATTGCTTATTTGAAAAGTTTGAAATCTTCCGAAGGGATGGATAAGATGAGCGATGGTGAAAAGATTTTCCGAAAAGCCATTGAACCACTTCGCGGAAAGTTTGTCATCGTTGATGTATGGGGGACATGGTGCGGTCCTTGCCGAGAAGCTTTGTCGCATTCAAAGGAAGAATATGAACGGTTGGCAAAATATGATGTTGCATATCTTTACTTTGCAAACAACAGCCCTGAAGATAGTTGGAAGAACATCATAAAGGAATATGGCATCAGTGGCGAAAATGTGGTGCATTACAATCTTCCAGCGGCACAGGAGAACGAGGTTGAGCGTTATCTGAAAGTACCGCACTACCCATCCTATCGACTTGTTGACAAAGATGGCGACCTGCTCAACGTGAATATTGACGTACGAGACTTGGACGCAACAGAAAAACTATTGCAGAATCTCTCGACAGAGAAAGCACACGCAGGCGGACAACAAAACGGGAGAGCATCACAACCTGCAGAGGTTACAATCAGTTCCAAACTGCTTCCTGACGGCAATTATCTCCTGCAGATAGATGGAGTGGTGGCAGAAGGGTGGTACATCTACGGCCCTACGGCAAAAGATGAAGGTGCATCACCGGCTGGTGTAGTAATGTTTACAGAAGATGCAACGCTTATTGGGGAACTTAAAGAAAGAGAGAAGAAAGACAAGCATTTCGACTCGTTCTCCTTCTCTCAGATTGTCAAAGCCCCAAGGGGTGCTAATGGTAAATTCATCTATAGTGCTTGCAACAACGATACCTGCACGCCTCCACAGGAGGTCGTATTCACGTTAGAATAGGTTCGTTTCGTGCAAGTCATTTATTCCTGCCAGGTGATAGGGATGTTCTTCCACAAGACAGTCTCATGTCTGCTTGGATCAATATATATATACATATTGTATGCCTTAATCTCCGTAGCACTGGCAGGGACATCTGTGATTTCTATAGCCTTCTTGCCTTGTGTGTTTATTTCCATAGGCACTCCTTCAGGCAATTCGAACTTTTCTTCCACATCCCCGTATGGTTTATAAGTCTTACCATCTATCACAGCATAGCTCTTGTTAAGTGACCCACCGAGACCAACAAAGCCATACTTCAGCGGCACGATTGCCTCTGCGTTGATGACAAGCCATACTTTACCGAAGTTGTTACTTGTCTTCACTCCTACAGCCTTGATACCATCAATGCGCCATACATCCTTGAATGGATTGGTTCCTACGACAACTGAATTTACTGCCTCATTCACGGTCTTCTCCACCTGTTGCTTAGCAGACTTCGTGACTTTATTTGCCAAAGACTTGAGACTGAACTGGGCACTTGCTGTTGTGAATACAGCCATTGTGAGCAATGTCAATAATAACTTTTTCATAGCTTTTCAAATTAGATTAATATTGATATAATTGTATTATAATGCTTTGCAAAATTAAATATTTCTTTCACATTGTGCAAATCTTTCTTCAAACAGTCAACCATTCAACAGCAAATGTAAGGTCTCTGATATTAATACACTCATGAAGACTGTGTATAAACTTATTTTTTCGGTTTATTAAATTTTACAACTTGAGCAGGATTGCCTACTGCTATCGTATCGCTTGGTATATCTTTAGAAACCACACTACCTGCCCCAATGATGCATCTATCGCCAATGGTAACACCAGGACAGACAATAACCCCAGAACCAAGCCAACAGTCGTCGCCAATTGTTATCGGCAGACATCGTTCAATGGGCTTTCTTCTTTCCAGATAATCTATTGGATGATTGGGAGTCATCAACTGACAATTTGGACCTATCTGCGTATTATCGCCAATTGTTATTATGCCTCCATCAAGCATAGTACCATTATAATTGATGAATACATTTTCTCCAAGTTTTATACCATGTCCATGATCGCAATGGAAAGGAGGGGCAATGGTGGAAGATTTTGGAATACCAGGAACAAGTTCTTCTATTACATCCCGATAATTTTCATCCTCTGTTGTCATGGTTTGCAATAAAGCACAAATGTGTTTTGCATGATAATAACTCTTTAGGCATTCATCGCTAGTAAAATCATAAAACTCCTGATTTCTCATTTTCTCAAAGTCAGTCATAAGTATCTTCTAAAAAATATTTGTTTAATCCTTTAATAAATAATTACATCTCTAATCAACAAGTATATGCACATTGTGCTTCAAAGTTATTAAAAAATTGGTCAAACGCACACGTTGCCTCGTCATCTTCCGCTCGGAGCCTACAAATGATCGTGATCATTTGATGAAATCATCGTGATCATTTGGGTAAATCATCGCGATCATTTGTGCAAATCATCGCGATAAGTTGGAGGCTCTGTTGGTTTGGCTTCGCCCAAATTAGGCTTCGACTCGGCAGAAATGAATGCAAGCATTCTTCTGCGCTCGCCTTGCGCTAATTTTAACGTTGAGGCTTCGGTTGCTCGGCTTCGAAGCATCGTATGGTTAAAGGTGGTTCTAAGAAAAGAAAAGGCTTCTCCCTCGCGCGCGTGCGCGTACCTTATATATAGGCATAAGTTGAGGAAAGCCGAAGAATGCCTCTGTGAAGCATTACAGATGCAATATCAAAATAAATTTTGTATTGTTCTCAATTTATACTATCTTTGCATCGCAATTGAAAACATCGCGGAGTGGAGCAGTTGGTAGCTCGCCAGGCTCATAACCTGGAGGTCGCATGTTCGAGTCCTGCCTCCGCAACAATAAACACTATTTTGAAGGTGTGTCAGAAATAGATGACACGCCTTTTTTCAAAAATATATCCATAGACACAATGGAACAGACATTGATAGCTAAGACATTTATGGGGCTGGAGTCGGTGCTGGCACACGAACTGACGGCACTCGGAGCAAAAGACGTGGTGGAAGGACGACGGATGGTGACGTTTACAGGTGATAAGGAGATGATGTATCGCGCCAACTTTTCATTACATACGGCAATAAGAATATTGAAACCGATAAAAACATTTAAGGCTCAGTCGGCTGATGATGTATATAATGCTGTCCTTGATTTTGATTGGGACATATATCTGGTTGATGAAAAGGATGACAAATTGAAATCGTTTGCCGTTGATGCGGTTGTCTATAGCGATGAGTTTTCTCATTCCAAATATGTGGCATATAAGGTGAAAGATGCTATCTGCGACCGTTTCCGTCAGCGGTTAGGTAAACGTCCAAATGTGAGTATCGACAATCCTGACATCCGCATCCACATCCACATCGCAAATGATGAGGCTACCCTGTGCCTCGATTCAAGTGGCGAGAGCCTGCATAAGCGTGGCTACCGACAGACTCAGGTGGATGCACCACTCAACGAGGTGTTGGCGGCAGGTATGATAATGCTCAGCGGATGGCATGGAGAGACAGATTTTATTGACCCGATGTGTGGCAGTGGTACGATACTCATTGAAGCAGCATTGATAGCCCACAATATGGCACCGGGCATCTTCCGTAAGGAGTATGCGTTTGAGAAATGGCATGATTTTGACCGCGACCTTTTTGAACGTATCTATAATGATGACTCTCAGGAGCACGATTTTATCCATCATATCTACGGCTATGATATTGATGGTATCGCTGTACAGAAGACGTTGGCAAATGTCCGTGCTGCCGGGCTTGCTAATGACATAACGGTGAAACAGCAGGACTTTAGTACGTTCAGTCAGCCACGCGAAAAGAGTGTGATGATGATGAACCCTCCGTATGGCGAGCGTATATCAACGAATAATCTGCTGGATACTTACCGAATGATAGGCGAGAGACTGAAACATCAGTTCATCGGTGGAGAGGCATGGATACTATCCTATCGCGAGGAATGTTTCGGGCAGATAGGGCTGAAACCATCCCTGAAGATACCGCTTTTCAATGGTAGCCTTGAATGTATGTTCAACAAATACCAAATCTTTGACGGCAAACTGCGAGCATTCCGTAGTCAGGGTGGGGTGATAAAGACCGATGAGGAACGGCATCAGATGGCGCACCGCAAATTCCGCCCAAAGAATGAGCGCGGTGAGAGAAATGATGAGGAACGAGCTAATGTAAAGCGTAGGGGTGGTGAACTGCAACAATCACATGACCGCTGGAAGCAACGTCAGATGATGAAAAAACAACTGAGTGAATATGAGGATAATGATTAGTGCCCTAGCAATGCTTCTTTTAGCATTGCCTATCAAGATGACTGCACAGAAACAATTTACACTTGAAGACCTGAATTTCGGGGGTAGCAACTATCGGAATATGCGCCCTGCCACAGCATCTTATCACTGGGAAGGCGACAGGTTGGTGGATGGGAAAAAGGCGGACACCAAGGAGCGCCTCGTGGTGAAAGATGATAATCTCTTTGCTGATGACCATCAGATTACATTCGATGGAAGTCGTGATATTGTTTATGGGCAAGCCGTCCATCGTAATGAGTTCGGTATAGAAACGGGACTGTTCCCATCACCTGACGGCGAACATACTGCTTTCTATCGCATGGACCAGAGTATGGTGTCAGACTATCCGCAGGTGAATTACAACCCACGTATAGCACAGGTGGAGCCCGACAGATACCCGATGGCTGGTGAGACGTCGCATAAAGTGACGGTTGGAGTATATCATTTCTCTACTCAGCAACTCGTATATCTTGACCTCGGTGATGTTACAGACCGTTACTTCACGAATATCACATGGAGTCCGGACTCGCGTCTGATATATCTGATAGAATTGAACCGCGACCAGACCGATATGTCGCTTGATGTGTACGATGCCACCAACGGTAAGAAACTGCGTACGGTATATCGCGAACATGATGATCGCTACGCTGAGCCGTTGCATCCTATTGTTTTCTTACCATGGGATAATGATAAATTCATCATGCAGAGCCAACGCGATGGATATAACCACCTTTATATTTATGACATCAGCGGAAAAGAGATTCGTTCACTGAGGAATGCAGACTATATTGTAACCGATTTTTATGGTTTCTGTCCAAGCCGTAAGACTGCTATTGTGCAAGCCGTAAAGAGTGATGAAATGGATTATTCACTATATTCGGTGAACCTGAAAAACGGAAGATGGACATGCCTTGATAATGGAAAGGGTTACCATACAGGGACATTAAGCCAGTCGGGAGAGTATGTCCTTGATTCATGGTCTGCACCCGATGTGCCACACAACATAGATGTCGTAAATACCATAACGGGAAAACGGAAAAACAAACTCACAGCCTCCGATCCATGGCAGGGATATATACAGCCGATTTTCCGTTCCGGAAGATTAAAGGCTGCCGACAATAGTACAAACCTATTCTGGCGCATGGTTTTACCACCGGACTTTGATGCGAAGAAGAAATATCCTGCAGTGGTCTATGTATATGGCGGACCTCATGCACGCAACGTTAGTGCTTCATGGCACTATGGCTATCGTGGATGGGAACCATATATGGCACAGAAAGGATATATAGTATTCGTTCTTGACAATCGCGGTAGTGCCGACCGTGGACGGGATTTTGAACAGGTGACTTTCCGCCACCTTGGGCAAGAGGAGATGAAGGACCAGATGTGCGGTGTGAACTTCCTGCGTTCACTGCCATATGTGGATGCTGACAGACTAGGTGTGCATGGATGGAGCTTCGGTGGTTTCATGACACTATCGTTATTGCTTAATTATCCAGACGTGTTCAAAGTTGGCGTTGCCGGTGGACCGGTAATAGACTGGAAATACTATGAGGTGATGTATGGAGAGCGTTATATGGACACGCCACAAGCGAATCCTGATGGTTATACTCAGACATCATTACTTGGTGGTAAAGTTGAAAAACTTCAAGCAAAGACTCTTCTCATCATCGGAGCTAACGACAGAACAGTAGTGCCACAGCATTCGTACCTGTTCTTGAAAGAAGCCATAGATCATAATAAGCCTATTGACTTCTTTGCATATCCGGAAGAAGAACATAATATGAAAGGGCATCGCTCTGTGCATCTGCATGAGAAAATCACGCAATATTTTCTAGATTTTCTGTGATTTCAACACTAAATGGTCTAACTCATAACCAATAATTGCTTTATGCTCCAACTTCTTCTTGACTTTGGATATTGGGGAATGCTTGTGGCAGCATTCCTTGCAGGAAGTTTTATCCCTTATTCCTCGGAAGCGGTTATGATAGCATTGCAGGCTGCCGGTCTAGATGCCGTCACGCTTGTCATATATGCAAGTATAGGTAACACTCTCGGTAGTATATTCAATTATTATATGGGACGTTTCGCAGGAGCACAATGGGTGGTGAAGTATCTTCATGTCAAACAGCAAAGTCTGGACCGTGCGAAACTATATGTTAAAGGACATGGAGCATGGGTAAGTTTCTTTGCATTTATTCCTATCATCGGTAGTGCTATCAGCATAGCATTGGGTATGATGCGTGCTAATCAGTGGATTACATTCGGAGGTTTTGCCATAGGAAAGATAATCCGCTATATCTTTCTTGCCATTACAGCGTCTTTTTTTCTGTAATAGCACTTGTCTACCGAAGTAAACCGTCGATATCGGTTTGCGGCAGAATCGTAAAGATGCGTTTCCCATCAGGGGTATAGTTCACATTCTGACAGGTAAAAAGAGAATTTATGATGCTTTCCATCTCCTCGTTCGAGAGCACTTGTCCGACAGGAATGGCAGAGGCATGCGCTATACGCAATACAAGATTACTCACAGGGTCGTCAATATCTGTTTCATCAGCACATGACAGGATGTCACGCAGAAGGATGTTAGGCTCTATATCCGTTAATGTAGCCGGTACAGCTGAAATAGAGATCCTGCCGTTGCCGGGATTCTGTATCTCAAAGCCCAAAGCACTTAACGTATCATTAGACTGTTCAAGCCATAACATTTCCTTTGGTGAAATTTCCACCACATCAGGGAAGATGACTTTCTGTGAAGCACCCGTTATAGCATGGGAATGAAGTGCCATAAGCTGTTCATAGAGAATACGTATATGCGCACGATGCTGATTTACCATAAGCAGGCCAGACTTCACGGCTGTCAGTATGAGAGAGCCTTTATACTGATAATGTTGAGGCGAAGAATCTTCCAGACATGGCGCGTCATCATTGAGTGAATAAGGCGTGTCAAAGATAGATTGTTCCTGTGGTTGTTCTTTTCTGTCAGCAAATTGTGCATCATCATCAAGGGAACCGATATCCTTTTTGTCTGATGGGGTATAAAGAATCTGCCAGTTGTTTGGCACAACATTAGATGCAGGTTGTTTATTGAAAGGGTTATAATGAGGGTCGTAATCTGTCTTCAGTGTGTCTGGTTTTGATGTGGCATCATAAGTAGGGATACTGATATCCTCAGAGCCGGAAAGATCCAATGTAGGTAGTTCGCAGAATGTACCTAATGCTTCGCGTACGCCAGCCATAAGAATTGTAAATACAGACTGCTCATTTTCAAATTTTATTTCTGTCTTAACAGGGTGGATATTCACATCAATATCTTTTGCATCCACATCGAAATAAATGAAATAAGGCGGTTGATCTCCGACAGGCAACAATCGTTCATAGGCGTTCAGCACAGCCTTATGAAAATAAGGATGGCGCATATAGCGACCATTTACAAAGAAATACTGTTCTGCACCTTTCTTGCGTGCGCTCTCAGGGCGACCGATAAAACCGCTTATCTTGCCGAGTATAGTGTTGACGCTTATTGGTAGTAGATGTTGGTCTAATTTCTTCCCCACCACGTCGATAATGCGCTTGCGAAGTGGCGCAGATGGAAGATTATGTAGCAGTGCACCATTACTGCTGAGAGTAAAGGAGATGTCGGGATAGACAAGTACGATACGCTCGAAGGCAGTTATGATATTGGAGAGTTCGGTAAAGTTGGATTTAAGAAAACGACGTCTTGCCGGCACGTTGTAGAACAGATTCTTAATCGTAAAATTACTGCCGACAGGACATGATACAGGTTCCTGACTCTCTACACGCGAACCTGCAATGCAGAGGCACGTACCCAAATCATCATCTGCCGTACGAGTCTTGAGTTCCACTTGCGAAACGGCAGCAATTGATGCCAAAGCCTCCCCACGAAAACCCATTGTTGTGAGATTGAAAAGATCGGCAGCATTACGGATCTTTGATGTAGCATGTCTCTCAAAAGACAGTCTGGCATCAGTTTCTGACATTCCTTTTCCATTGTCCACAACCTGAATTGAAGTTTTGCCAGCATCACAGACGAAGATATCAATCTTTGTTGCACCTGCATCAACGGCATTTTCAACAAGTTCTTTAATCACCGATGCCGGACGCTGAATCACTTCACCAGCCGCTATCTGGTTGGCTACCGAATCGGGAAGAAGTTTTATTATATCGCTCATATAAGATACATCATCAGTTCAAGTGAAACAATGTTTATTATTCGGTAATGTCAGTATCTTTCTGCTGTTGTCCAGAAAGTTTATTTCTCGGTGCAGCGCGGCGTTCTGTGACGCGTAGGACTTTATCCTGACTCTTCGGCCGCCAGATATAGATGTCATTCTTATCCATCGGACGTATATAGTCAAACCATGCAAAGGATGCAAGATGATCTCGTCCGGCTGGAATCTGTGTCATAGGAAATATAGTCCCCATGGCACTTGGCATCCATACATGTTCCAGTGTGCTGTCGTTCATGAAAGCTTTCAGGAGAGTGGTCTCGCAAAAGTTCATACCGATAAACGATTTATCTTTTTCATCCTGAGGATAGAAGATGGTTTGGACATTGTCAATGGCATGGCCTTCGCGCACATTCCCATCAACAAAATATGCAATCATCTCCTTTGATGATATTTGGTTGAAACGTGTACTGTCTTCCGGCAGTTGTTGCACAGATAAGGCTTGTCCTACCACATGTACTCGGTTTATGGTGGAATCATTTAGATATGTGTTTACCACCTCACCGAGGAGCTGCTGATTACCATGCCAGAGAATAGGGTCGCGATACATTGACAGACATGAGTCTTTTTGATTATACACTAGAGAGTCGCACACCGCCTGCACGTCGGTACGATATGCTCTTACTTTGTGATAGGCATATACTTTGCGATAGACAGAATCGGTTTCTTTATAGAAGGTATAGAGTTTGAACGAATCTGCATGCATGTAGAGTGTGTCTTTTTGTGAGAAATCAATCATCGTGGCATTATCCGTAGCAAAAGCATACCCCGTACTGTCATCATAAAAAACCACATGACCGGTGAGTTGGCGTTTATCTTTCTCATCCACATACACTACGTTTCGAAACGCACGTGAAATACCATTTTCAGCATCATAATAAATGCTATCACCCACCATCTTTTTCCCGTCTTCGCGAGTGATAACAGTGTTCTCAAAAAAACTTGCCTTATCGGTGTCCGTATTATAGAAGCCATGTTCGGTATAGATGTGCCCATCTTTCTGGTAGATGTCGGACGGTCCTATAATCTCAGCCACTGATGTGTGAGTGTCGTAATAAAGGGTGTCGGAATGGACTGTTGCGTTTTTTGATTTGAGCACTACATTATAGTTGAAAACTGCTTTTGAGTTTTCGGAATCATATTGTCCCCAATCAGAAGTGAGTGTGTTTTTCTTATCTACAAGTTTTCCACCATCAAAGAAGTAACCTATTCCATAAGCTTTATCCCAATTCAGCGAGTCGGTATAAAGCGTACGCCCTTTATGTTTCAGCACAACATTATGGCGTGCTATGGCTAATTCCTCGTTGCCATCGAAAAAAGCATAATCTGATGTAAGCGATAGTGTGTCGCCACGATACATTCTCACATGCCCGAAAGCCTTGAAAGAATTGCTCTGTTCATAGAAATAGGCACTGTCACAGAATAATCTTGATACTCCTTGAACAAAATGCACCTTGCCATTCAGCACCTGAACGTCCGGCATACGGTCACGATCCATATGAAGAACGTCGGCATGAATAAGGCGTACCTTATTGTCTCCGACATTCCTGCGTCTGCCCGACATTACGGATGTAACCACCAGTACGGACATGAGTAAAAGGAGAAAAATCTTTCTTCCTGTCATTTTATCCAACCATCATATTCATAGTCACAATCCCTGTACTTTGGATTTATTCTGACATAGGTTGCTTTTATCTTATCTTTTATCCAAGCGTTGAGTTTCTCTTCCATTTTCTTCTGTTCCACAATACTGCTGAGCGTCTGGAAATCTTCGGTGATAGTTGCCTTGTGTCGTGGTATACGGTTTTTCAATTTCACCAATGCCACCACAGTACGGTTTTTTGCATTAGTCATTACAAAAGGTGCTGATATCTCACCTACAGACAATTTCGATACTTCGCGGGCAATCTCTGACGGCAACTGTGATATCTGAAATTTTGATGTACGCTGTCTTGTCATAAGGTCGGTATATACCATATTTCCCTGACTATTTTTTGTGTCCTTATCGTCTGAGACATAAGTGGCGGCTTCCTCAAATGTCAGTTTTTCAGCACGTATGTCGCTTGCCAACGAGTCCAAACGGGTGCGCATGGAATCTGTGGCTTCAGGTGATATTATCGGTTTGCGCAATATATGGCGTACCTTTATCTTGTCGCCACGTCTGTCAATGAGTTGGATAATGTGAAAACCGAACTCCGACTCCACAATTTTTGACACTTTCTTTGGGTCTGTTAGATTGAAAGCCACGGCAGCAAATGCAGGGTCTAACTCTCCTCGTCCCATATAATCCAATTCTCCCCCTAAGCGTGCTGAACCATCTTCGGAATACATACGCGCCAAGGCAGCAAATGATGTCTCGCCATTAGTAATGCGCTGTGTGTATTCACGCAAATCATTTTTTACACTGTTTATTTCTTCCGGACTTATCTTCGGTGTGTGGGTGATAATCTGTACTTCGTATTGCTCTGGTATTTCTGGAATACTATCAGACGGCAGATCTTTGAAATATTTGCGCACATCAGAAGGTGTAACATGAACATCGGACGCTATGCTTTTCCTTACCTGGCTGATTATTTCGCGGTTTTTGAACTCTGTCCGCAGTTCCTCACGCATCTGTAGTGTAGTCATCTTACGGTATTCCTCAAGTTTTTCCTTAGACCCCGCCATCTGAATCCAGTAGTTAAGCTGTGCCTCCACATCCTGCGCTACATCAGAATCAGTGACTTCAATACTGTCTATGACGGCTTGATGAAGGAAAAGTTTCTGAATAGCAATCTGCTCTGGTATGGAACAGTCAGGATTGCCTGTCCAATGCATATCCTCCTGGTTTCTCAGGGCTTCCACTTCGGAGCGCAGAATCGGCTCATCACCAACCACCCATATCACTTCATCAACGACATTCCACTCTACAGGGTCGGTATGTTTCACACTATCACTATCCGCAACTTGCTGTGCAAAAGACATAGTGCTACATGTCAGCAACACAACACTAATACAGAAAAGTCTTTTAATATATTTGTTCATCAGTTATCAATGATTATTCACTGTCATCAGTACATCTTTGTTGACGGAAAAAGTGTATTTTTCTCTTAGTTCATCCACCCATTGCTGTGTCTTCATATCCTGATAGTCCGATACCACCTGTCCTTCTACGTCCTTATAGTCCTCAGGTATGGTCAGCATACAGCCAAAGAAGTCTGTTATAGGGTAGCCTTTGACCTCTCTTGGTTGAGCTTTTGCATCAGCGAATACTAGTTTGTCTGCCCAAGCGTTATCTCCCTGTTTGAACACTCCTTTTTCGGCACGCAACCTAAGCACAGAATCGTTGTTAAAAGTATTTTTCAGCACTTCTGCCCATTTGTCGAATGGCAGTTTTTTAATGCATTTCTTGACTTTCTTGCAGTCGGATTTTGTTTTAACATGATAGATAATACCTTTGAAACGTGGTTTTTCCCAAGCGTATTTGTCTTTGTTCTGAACAAAGAATTCTGCAAGTGCTACAGAGTCTTTTGCTGCCGGCTCCCACACATTACGATTGCTTATCTCATAGAGCAACAATCCGTCATGGTATTCCTTTATGAGATACTTCATATCATTATCTTTTGCCGATAATTCTGCGGCACGCTCATCCATGACTTCTTCCTTGGTAATACCTTTCTCCTTTGCGAGCTTCTCTACGTTCCGCTTGGCAATAATGTCTTTCGCATTGCGACTCTCAAGGAATTTCATGATGTCGGCTTTGAGTTCTTCAAACGGTTCAAGTTGCTTCTTATCAGTAAGTTTTATGATGTGATAACCCACCGGCGAAAGAACAGGTTCCGACATCTCGCCAACCTTTAGGGCGTATGCTGCCTTTTCAAATTCTTCAAGTGTGCGTCCTTTGCTCAACCATGGCAGAAGACCTCCGTCGCTTGCACTTCCTTTGTCGTAGGAATACTGTTTTGCCAAATCCCCGAAGTCTGCTCCCCCAAGAATAGCCTGATAAATAGAGTCAGCAAGAACACGTGCCTTGTCCTGTTGCTCTTTTGTTGCATCTTGTGGGATGTAGATAAGAATGTGTGCAGGACGTATAAGTCCGTCGTCGCCTACAGACTTTTTTGTATTGTCATACACCTTCTGTGCTTCGGCATCCATATCATAATCAGTGACAAAGGATGATATCAACTGTTGGTCGCGGTATTGCAGGAATTCCTTTTTATACGATGTCAAGGTGTCTAACTGTGCTTCTTCTGCAGCCAACACTTTCAATTTGTAATTGATGAACAGATCCACATATTCCTCTACGGTCTTCTTGTCAATAACACCTTCAGAATTGTTTTTCAAGAAAGAATATTCAAATTCCGAACGTGGCACATCCTGCCCATTGATGGTCATAATCACGGGGTCGTCCTGTGCAAAT
This sequence comes from Candidatus Equicola faecalis, assembly GCA_018065185.1. Taxonomy (GTDB): domain Bacteria; phylum Bacteroidota; class Bacteroidia; order Bacteroidales; family Bacteroidaceae; genus Prevotella; species Prevotella faecalis. Next base: position 14,991 of record JAGHTU010000032.1, read on the forward strand.
GCCATTCCAAAAGACATTGTGCACAGCAAAACAAATGCTAAACGTAAATGTTTCATCTTTTGTATCTTTTTAGTTTTATATCTTTTTATTAATATGCCAGATCAGAAATGAATTTGATTCGTGCAAGGCGTATCTCCTCTTCGGAATAAACATCTCCATATTCTCGGAAAGCCTCATCAAGGTTGCCTGTCTCTGATTGGCGGAAGAAATCAAACAGTTCTTCTACATCATCTTCGTCAAGTATTTCTTCAATCAAGTAATTTATGTTCAGTTTCATCCCCGAAAGCACGATGGTTTCCATCTTTTCAATCACGTCATCTATTCCTATGCCTTTGGATAAGGCGATATTCTCAAGAGATGTGTGACGGTCAATGAAAGAGATAATGTCCACTTTCATCTGCGACTTGTTTGGCACGTCGCGTACTATAATGCCATCCAACGGTCTCTGGATATCGTTTTCTTCACAATGTTTCTTTATAAGGTCACAGAAAGGCTGTCCATAACGCTTTGCCTTGCCCTCACCGACACCGGGGATTGTCTTCAGTTCATCCAATGTCACAGGGTAGAACGTAGCCATCTGTTCAAGTGACGAATCCTGGAATATGACGTATGGTGGCAGATTCTGCTTGCGGGCAATACTGCGACGTAAGTCTTTCATCATCGCAAAGAGTGTCGGGTCAAGGGCTGCTGTATCTCCACCTTCGTTCACCTCATTATCATAGGAACTGAAATCCACATCTTCAACAATCTTGAAAGAAGACGGGTTTTTCATGTAATTACGTCCGTTGTCAGTCAGTTTCAGTACTCCATAATTTTCTATCTCTTTATAAAGGTACTTTGTGATAAGAGCCTGTCGGATGACCGAACACCACATCCTCTCATCCCTATGTTTTCCGCAACCAAACGTAGGGTGGGTGTCATGCCGATGCATCCGTATCTCTTCTGTGGTCTTACCTTCGAGGAAATCAATAATATAGTCTGTCAGGAATTTTTCTTTTAAGGCATTGACAACTTTCAGTAAAAGCAATAGTTCGTTCTTGGCCTCTATCTTATTCTTTGGATGTAGGCAATTGTCGCAATTACCACAGTTTGCTTCATGGTATTCCTCGCTGAAATAGTGGAGCAACAATTTCCTACGACATACGGAAGATTCTGCGTATGCTGCTGTCTCCTGTAGCAACAATCGTCCTACGTCCTGTTCTGCCACAGGCTTACCTTCCATAAATTTCTCCAATTTCCGCAAATCCTTGTAGGAATAGAAAGCTATACATTTCCCTTCTCCTCCGTCACGTCCTGCACGCCCTGTCTCCTGATAATATCCTTCAAGAGATTTCGGTATGTCGTAATGTATCACGAACCTCACATCAGGCTTGTCTATACCCATACCGAAGGCTATCGTGGCGACAATCACATCTATGCGTTCCATAAGGAAATCATCCTGAGTCTGGGTACGGAGGGCATTGTCAAAACCGGCGTGATAAGCAGCTGCCCTGATGTCATTTGCCTGCAGGACGGCAGCCAGTTCTTCCACCTTCTTCCTTGATAGGCAATAGATGATGCCACTTTTCCCCGGATTCTGTTTGATGTAACGCACAATATCGCGGTCAATATCCTTTGTCTTCGGTCGCACTTCATAGTACAGATTTGGTCTGTTGAACGAGGTACTGAACTCCACGGCATCCATTATGCCGAGATTCTTCTTTATATCTGCATGTACCTTGTCTGTGGCTGTTGCCGTAAGGGCTATCACCGGCGACTCGCCTATTTGGCCTATTATCGGGCGTATGTTCCTGTATTCCGGTCGGAAGTCATGCCCCCATTCCGAGATACAATGGGCCTCATCAATAGCGTAAAACGATACTTTTACCCGTTTGAGAAATTCCACATTCTCAAATTTTGTCAGTGATTCTGGTGCTACATACAACAGTTTTGTCTTCCCCGACTGTACATCTTCCTTGACGGTATCAATAGCTGATTTCGTCAGGGATGAATTGAGATAATGTGCCACACCTTCTTCGCCCAGACCGGTAATCACATCCACTTGGTTTTTCATTAGTGCTATTAATGGGGATATTATGATTGCTGTTCCCTCCATGAGGAGAGCTGGCAACTGATAGCACAAGGATTTTCCTCCTCCTGTCGGCATCAGTACAAATACGTTCTTACCATCCATAAGACTACGGATGATATCTTCCTGATCGCCTTTGAATGAGTCAAAGCCGAAATAGTACTTCAATGCCTCGTAGATTGTCATATCTCCAAATTTGATTTTGCCAGTTGCTGTTTGGCGAATGCTAATGTTATCTCAAATTTCCGCGTCTTCCGTGATGGCTGTTCAAACATAGGTTCAACCATTATTGCTTCAACAATGGAACGCAGTCCGCGTGCTCCGAGCTTGTACTCCACAGCCTTGTCAACGATGAAATTGAGTGCATCCGTCGCAAATGTTAGTTTCACTCCGTCCATCTCAAAGAGTTTCTCGTACTGTTTCAGTATGGAGTTCTTCGGTTCTCTCAATATGGCAGTTAGTGCCTGCTTGTCCAATGGCTCAAGATGTGTGAGCACCGGCAAGCGACCGATGAGTTCCGGTATCAGTCCGAATGATTTCAAGTCTGGTGGCATGATATAGCGCATTATGTTATTGCGGTCTATCTTGTGTGTGTTGGCAACTGATGTGAAGCCCACCACCTGTGTGTTTAGTCGCTGTGCTATCTTGCGTTCAATACCGTCAAATGCTCCTCCGCAGATAAAGAGGATGTTCTTTGTATCAACGTGGATAAAGTCCTGTTCCGGATGTTTACGTCCCCCTTTGGGTGCGACATTCACAATGCTTCCTTCCAATAGTTTTAAGAGAGATTGCTGTACGCCTTCGCCACTGACGTCGCGTGTGATGCTTGGGTTATCGCTTTTGCGGGCTATCTTGTCTATCTCGTCAATGAAGACGATGCCTCTTTCTGCTGCTGGGACATCATAATCTGCCGCCTGCAGCAGTCGGGTGAGTATGCTCTCCACATCTTCGCCCACGTAGCCGGCTTCGGTAAACACCGTAGCATCGGCTATGGCAAACGGCACTTTCAGGAGTCTAGCTATCGTGCGTGCTAGGAGTGTCTTTCCTGTGCCTGTTGCACCCACCATTATGATGTTGCTCTTTTCTATCTCAACATCATTATCGTCATGCTTCTGTGCCAGTCGTTTATAATGGTTATATACGGCAACGGCAAGCGTTTTCTTCGCTTCATCCTGTCCGATGACGTACTCGTCAAGGAAAGCCTTTATCTCTTTCGGCTTGGGTACCCTGCTGAGGTCTATATCAAAACTTTCCTCTATGGTCTGGTCTGGCAAGAGTCCGTGTTCGCGCACCATATCATAAGCCAAAGCAACACAACTTTCACAAATGTTGCCCTTCGGCCCATTGAGCAGTATCTTTACTTGCTTCTCGCTTTTTCCACAAAAGCTACAGTGGTTCATATTCGTATTTAATTATCAACAGTCAGCGATTTGAAGTCAACTGCTTTAATTATCAATTATCAACGACTTTACGGGTCAGCACATTGTCAATCATACCATATTCCTTGGCTTCTTCTGCTGTCATCCAGTGGTCGCGGTCAGAGTCTTTCCACACCTGTTTATACGGAGTGTTAGAGTGTGTGGAGATAATGGTATAAAGTTCTTTTTTCAGTTTCTGTATCTCTTCGTGTACTATCTCTATCTCTGACGCCTGTCCGTTCACGCCCCCCATAGGCTGATGAATCATCACACGCGAGTGAGGCAACGCAAATCTTTTCCCTGTGGCTCCTGCCACCAGTAGCACCGAAGCCATCGAGGCTGCCATGCCGGTACATATCGTCGAGACGTCGTTAGGGATATATTGCATTGTGTCGTATATTCCCAGCCCGTCATATACGCTACCACCAGGAGAGTTGATATAGATAGATATATCCTGAGTTGGATCTGCGGCTGAGAGATAGAGCAATTGTGCCTGCAGTATGTTTGCAGTGTGACTGTCTATCTGTGTGCCTAGGAATATCACGCGGTCAGCCATCAGGCGTGAGAACACGTCCATCTGTGTGACATGCATCTCGCGCTCTTCCAGTATGTATGGGTTCATATAGTGTGCTTCCGACTTTATCACATCGTCCAGCACCTGCCCATTGACGCCGAGATTGGCGGTGGCAAACTTTCTAAAATCGTCTTTTATCATCATCAATTATTCGTAAAGTTTATTGAACTCGTCCAATGTCACTTCCTTGTGGGTAAGGGCTACGACTTCTTTCATAGCCACCGTCAGCTTACTGTCGATACTGCGGTCAACAAGGTTGTTCACCATATCTTCTTTCTGCATCATCTCTCCTGCATATTTCTCCACGAGTTCATTAGGAATGTTTGTCATGCCGTACTGTGCAAACTGTGCGCGCGTCATCTCTATGGCTGCTGCCTTGATGTCGTTGTCATCAATCTTGATACCGGCCTGTTTCACCAGTTTTTCGCGGATAAGATGCCATGTGAGCTGTTTGAGTGAAGCCTCAAAGTTGTCTTCCACAAACTTCTCGTCCTTATCTTTATTGTTGCTTAGCATCATCTTCTTTAGCAGTTCTTCAGGATATTGCAGTTTGCCCACTTTCTTCTCGCAATACTCGCGCAGGTCAGTTATGAAACGGTAATCGCTACTGCCTTTGAACTGTTCCTTCAGCCCCTCTGCAATCTTTGCGCGGAACTCCTCCTCTGTCTTGCATGCATCTTTGCCGAATACAGCGTCAAATAGTTCCTGATCTATCTTGGCATTTTGGTAGCGCATGATTTCTGTCACCTGATATGTAAAGTCGGCTTTCATCTCTTTTGCAGCCTCTTTCTCTATCTTCAGCAGGGATGACAGTTCCACTTCGCTACCCTCGTAAGCCTTGAATGGATTGAAGGTGATTATGTCGTTAGGTTTGCATTTTGCAAATGCTTTCTTCTGCTCTTCATCTTTGAAATATGATGGCATCAGCACAGCACCTTCCACTACTATTCCGCCTTCCGCATCACCACTTTCTCCAACCTGACGCAGGTCGCCTTTCAGCATATCGTTGTCCTTGTATGATTTTGCCTTGATGTGCTTGCCGGAGCGTGATGCATACATCTCTATCTGTTTGTTGATGAGTTCATCATCCACTTTTATCTCGTAGAAAGGCACTTTGTTCTTCTTCGTCAGCGAGAGCTCAAACTCTGGTGCTATGGCTATGTCGTATGTGAACGTAATGGTATCGTCGTTTACGAAATCCACGCTTTCGTCCAGAGGCTGCGGCATTGGCGAACCTAATATCTGAAGGTCATTTGTCCGTATATATTCCTGTACCTTTTCAGATATGAGCTTGTTTATCTCGTCCAATTTAATCATCGCACCATATTTCTTCTGTATGAGCGACATCGGCACGTTGCCCACACGGAAACCCGGCATCTCTGCACGTTTCCGATAGTCTTTAAGTGCTTTCTTTACTAAATCTTCATAATCAGTCTTTTCTACGACTGCTGTCAACTTGCCGTTAATCTTGTCGGCACATTCAAATGTAATGTTCATCTTTTGTTTATGTTATTTATTTTGTTCTAATCATTTCTTATCTCTGTTGACTTCGTTTTTGCTCATCTATGAGTTGGAAGTCTTTCTTGCGCAGCACAAACGAGGTGCTTAGGTATTTCTCTCTTACAGTCGTGTTTGACGACAGTTCTTCCGGCGTGCCATGGAACAAGATGCGCCCCTCAAAGAGCATATAAGCACGGTCGGTGATGCAGAGCGTGTCTTGCACATTATGGTCGGTGATGAGAATACCGATATTCTTATATTTCAGTTTCCAGACTATATGTTGTATATCTTCTACAGCGATAGGGTCAACACCGGCAAAAGGCTCATCAAGCATGATAAACTTAGGGTCTATTGCCAAACAGCGTGCTATCTCCGTGCGGCGACGTTCTCCTCCCGATAGTTGGTCGCCCTTGTTCTTCCTCACCTTCTCCAGACGGAACTCGGCAATCAAACTTTCGAGTTTCTCCCTACGTTCTTGTAGGGTCTTTCCCGTCATCTCCAGCACCGACATAATGTTATCCTCCACGCTCATCTTGCGGAAGACGCTTGCCTCCTGTGGCAGATAACCTATTCCCTGTCTTGCATGGCGATATACTGGCTCGGAGGTTATCTCTTCATCGTTGATATACACATGACCGGCATTCGGAATCACCAGTCCTGTCGTCATATAGAACGATGTCGTTTTGCCAGCACCATTCGGACCGAGCAAGCCCACAATCTCACCCTGACGCACCTCAAACGACACCTCGTTGGCAACCGTGCGTTTACCGTATTTCTTCACCAGTCCTTCGCATCGGAGCACGTCATGATGCACCGAAGTGTTCGACAGACTCTGGTCAGCATCCGTCATGTTCTTCTCTTCTGCGATGACAATGGTATCTATATTCTCTGCCATAGATGCGCAAAATTAGTACAAATCAAGGATAAAACAAAAAATAACTTATGTTATTTTAGATTTAGTTTGCGAAGGTGAATAGAACTTGTTCTAATTTAAGGTGTGTTGCGGTGTTCCTCCTTTGTCCCATTCGCCTTTATCAACACATACTGGTTTGCCGTTCTTACAACTTAATCCCCCGTTGCTTAGAAAGTGAGGCGGATCTGTGAATATTGTATTAACCGAGCCATCGGGCAATTCGTCAAGCACCTACATACAATCGCCATTATATAAGATGAAATCAGTATTTTTTTGAAGCAAAGAAGGGCATAAGTCACTCCACTTCAAAATGTGTTGTACAATAATCATCGGCCGATAGTATTATCTCTTCATTTCGATACTGTCTATGCACTTCCTTTAATGCAGTCAAGCGAGATTCTGCTTCAACTGTCACTAAACGGACAAGAGTCTCTTCTATTAAAACTGTATACTTCATTACGGAATACAAAGTTCTATAAGAAAAATGACTTTATAATTAAATGATCATTCTTTAACTTTTTTGATCAAAATAGATCAATTTCAATTATTTATATCTTGTTGAGCGATAAAGATATAAGCGTTGAAAGGCGAAAAGGAGATGTTAAAAAATGATCGAAAGAATAAGTTTATTGTCTCTATAGGACTTTTGATTCAAGATTTATTGCAGTTTACGATAATGTCCACCATGAGTAAACTCAAGAAAACCTTTATCACGGAGCATTTGTAATTGTTGCCTAATCTTTGCATCCACAAAATGATTGTTAGGATGTTTTGTTTGTAACAATGGTATAAAATTGTACATTTCATCTAAAGAAAAGTATTCTCCTAATTTATCGACACATTGTAAGACATCCATTAACCAACCACGGCTTTCAAGTTTTTGGACACGTAATGATTCCAAATGCTTGTATGTGGCTAATACCTCGGTGTGTTTTATTTCTATAGAATCTTTAATTATATAAATCTTCCCATATTGTGGAATAGTGGAGATATTTATAATGCATCCAGTCCAACCTGCCCGTCTTGTATGTTCTGATAAAGGTTTCCGCTTTTCGATGATTTCGGGTACAAAGAAATAATTTGGGATAAATACCAAATTACGGACTTTATTTTGAGTGTGAGTAAGAATAAAGAAATTTGGATTATTTAGTGACGTAATACGACTTATCATTTTATTATATTCACCATCATTTATTTTGTCGCATATTCCACTACTTTTGTGTTTCTTACTTTTTAGTTCGTATTCTGCACGACATTCGGTACAATAAAAATCGGCAACAGGGCGGTTTGCTTCAAAATGCCTTAATACAGGTGTTCCACAAATAGGGCAATACATATTTCGTCCTAACCAATCTTCAGTTAAAACACGTGCTTTTTGCGTGGCACTATGATAAGCATCCGCTAATGATGTGTTAAAAAGAAAATCCATTGAATCGCTTTCTCTGCAAACTTACAAATAATTTTCTTAAAGAAGAAATCATTTTAATTCAACTTTTGCAAATTGCCAATTTCATGATTTTGCTGATGATTATAGTTAACGTGAGTTCGATGAAAATACTTTTTACAACTATCCGTAAATCGCTGTTTTCTCATCCTTGCCTCGTCGTCTTCCGCTCGGAGCCTACAAATCGTCGTGACAAGTTGAGTAAATCGTCGTGACAAGTTGGGCAAATCGTCGTGACAATTTGATGAAATCGTCGTGAC
>JAGHTU010000065.1 GCA_018065185.1 Candidatus Equicola faecalis
GCCTTTATCGGTTTCATGAAGACAGAGAGCCAGTTGGCTATCGGTAAGGAGTTTGTGGAGACAGCCACGAAATATATTGACAAGAATGGTGAAAAGGTTTCTGAAGACCTTGCACGTCTTGTTGCTGACTGGACAGTTTATTGCACGGAAGATGCTGTGATGAACGGCTCGGAAGATGAGACAGCATACTGGCTCTCAAGTGCCGAAAAGTTAGACGGTGTCTTCTCAAATGCAGATAATTTTGTATTAGCTATGAAGCCGGTGAAAAAGCTTGCAAGACTTAGGGGGGAGAGCGCCCCTGTATTGCGGAAAGAGAATTCCGAGCCTAATAGTTCTAATAATGGTAGTACATTTACAGGACAGATAGAAGAGCCTTTTAAGGCTATTAACACCAACAAAGATAATGTTCAAAAAGACTTTATTAACGGGGCGAGATTCTCCTCTCAAACGTTGCGGAAAACGATTCCTATTTCTATGACGGTAATATTTCCAATACTAGTCCAACCTGATATAACTTTGTCAGCCAAATTTAATGATAAAGGAATAATTGCTCCTAGTAAGACTCAATTCGGAACAATAAGATGCAGATAACATCAAAACCACGAAGATCGAAAGGTGTGCAATAGACTATTGAGAGTTCTGTGCTTGGCAGTTGTGGCGATAGGCTGTGACTGTCAAGCTCAAAAAATATATCAGTATCAGCAGGCGGATGCTACCGTCTGCTTCTTCTCGTTAAACGAAAAGCAGTATCTGCCTCACCTGATGCGCAAATACCAGTTGGGCAAGACGCTTCATAGCCAGATATGGGGCGACCTGCCCCAGCAGGCACCTTTTATGATGCTTACGGACTGGGAAGATGATGGTAATGCCGGTGTAGGGGCTATTCCTCATACGTTTGTACAGATAGGTATGGCGCCGTTGAACATGTCGTATTTCGTAGGTCCGAGTGTGGAACGCTACGACCACCTGTTCAAACACGAATACACTCATGTGGTGATGTCCGACAAAGCCAACGGGCGTGACCAATGGTGGCGCACCCTAATGGGCAATAAGGTGGTGTGCAATTCACAATATCCGTTAAGTGCTGTATGGAGCTATCTGTGCGCTCCGCGCTGGTATGCTCCGCGCTGGTATCATGAGGGTGTGGCATGCTTCTTCGAGACATGGCTCTGCGGTGGCATGGGGCGCGCACTCGGAGGATATGATGAGGCTTATTTTAGAACAAACGTGAAAGAGAAGAAAGAACTGTATTCCGTTGTGGGACTTGAGACGGAAGGTAGCACAGCCGACTTCCAGCAGGGAACGGTGGCATACCTCTATGGCACACGTTTCGTGAATTACCTCGTGTATAAGTATGGTTACGAAAAGATGGTGCGTTTCTACAACCGCACAGAAGGGAGCAAGACGTTTTTTGCTTCGCAGTTTAAGGCGGTCTATGGCAAGTCGCTACATGAGGTGTGGATGGAATGGCAGGAGTACGAAAGGCAACATCAGAGGGAAAATCTGTCGAAGATCGCAGAATATCCGCTCACGGAAACAAAGTCTATTTGTGCTCAACAATCAAAGACAGACACTATGGCTTTGGGGTCAATGTCGCCGTTGTGCGTGGACGACTCTGCAGGTGTGGCATACGCTGCCGTGAACCATGAAAAGGATTTTGCACAAATTGTCTCCATCAACCTGTGTGATGGAAAGATGCAGAAGTTAGCATACGTGGACGGTTCACAGACGTATCAGACAGCCTACCTCACACTTGACCGAAAGAGACAACGCCTGATATGGACAGATCGGAACTATCAGTTGCGCGGACTTGTGGTGTATGACCTCAACGGGAAGAAAAAGACGAAGCATCTGAAATACCAGCGCGTGTATGATGTAAGTTACGACAACGTGAACGACTGCATGTATGGCCTTCTGAGCAATGAGGGCGTGTGCTATTTGGTGAAATATGATGCAGAACTGGAGAAACGGGACGTGCTGTACAGCTTTCCTTTTGGCGTGAGTGTAGGCGACCTTGACGTGTCGCATGACGGAGAGAGAATAGTATGTTCCATTCTTGGAACGAAAGGACAGCACTCGCTCATACAGTTCCGCACGAAAGATTTGGAAGACGGACAGTTAGCATACGAGACATTATACACTTTGGACGACTCCAACGTGAGTCAGTTCCGCTTCAGCGAAGACGATAGTCTGTTGGTGGGATTCAGTTACTATACCGGTGTGCCTAACATATGGTCATTTGATTATAAAAAGAAAAAAATGTCTTTGCTGTCGAATACGCAAACAGGACTCTTTGCTCCTTATCTCACAAAGACAGACAGCGTGTATGCTTTGGAACTGACATCTGACGGTATGCGCCCAGTCTGTTTCAAGTATAAAGAACTGGAAGATGCCAACGCTGTGGATTTCCTTGGGCAGAAAGCCTATAAGGCAAATCCTCAACTCGGAGAGGTGGAGAAGGTGCAGGGCAAACTCAACGACATCACTTTCGGACAAGTGTACGACAGCGTAAAAGTGTATAACCCATTGAGAGAACTGAGGTTTCAAGGGGCTTATCCCGATATAAGTGGCTTTGTTGACAGGCGTGCATGGAACAATATGACGCCCGTTCTGGGTTATCACATGGACTTCTACGACCCTCTGTCGCTTGCCTCGCTGAGCATCTTCCTCGGCACTTCGGCATGGAGCAACAACGACTGGAAAAACAAATTCCACGTCAGCGCTGAACTCAGTTGGTGGAACTGGAAACTGAAAGCAGCATGGAATCCTACGAATTTCTACGACCTATTCGGACCGCTCCGCTCTTCGCGCAAAGGCTACTATGCTCAACTCTCGTATAACAGAACTTATTCTTTGCAGTCGCCATTCGTATGGAGCTACGGGTGGTCGCTGGCTCATTTCGGCGATTTGGATGCTCTGCCACTCTATCAGGAAATAGCCGTGGATGACGGTATTACATCATTCCAGACTGCCAGTTTCTATGTGGCAGGCAGTAAGACTCGCTCGTCACTTGGCGCAATAGTGGCAGAGGAAGGTTACAGTTGGGATGTGAGTGCTTATACCTACCTTGCCGACGGCAAGTTCTTCCCTTCACTGGAAGCCACATGGGGGCAGGGCTGGCTGTTACCATTCGGGCGCAACAACTCCGGTTGGCTACATGGGACGCTAGGGCAATCATTCGGCGACAGCGACTCGTCACTCGGAAACGAGTATTTCGGCGGTTTCCGCAACAATTATGTTGATAACGGCACTATCAACCGTTTCAAGACCACCAGTTCGATGCCGGGTGCAAGCATCGACCAGATTAGTGCACACACCTACGCGAAAGTGTTGGGCGACATCAGTTTCTGCCCGATACGCTTCAACAACGTGGGAAGCATGCAGTGCTATCCTAATTTTATACAGTTCAACGTCTTTGCTGCCGATCTCATGACTGACCTTTGGGGGTGCGACCGCAAGTATAAATCAAATTATGTGAGTGTGGGGGCGCAGATGAACACACAGTTGGTGCTGTTTACTCACATGCGCTCGACGCTGTCAATAGGCTATGCGCGCGTGTTCTCAAAAGACCTGAATCGTGGTGAGTTCATGATTTCACTAAAACTGCTGTGATATGTTGACGATAATATCTCTGTTCCCTATATTACTTTATCTGTTGGTGCTGAAACTGCTTGACAGTTTCGCCTTAGCGAAATGGTCAAGGCTCGCGCAGTGTTTCGCCTACGGCATCGTGTGCTGTGCCGTGCTGATGATGGTGGCACAATATGTAAAATGGGAAGAAGACTGGATTTCGCCAATGCTGGAGGAAGTGCTGAAAGGTGGAATTATGCTTTTCCTTATATTGCGCAGGAAGATACGTTTTCTTGCTGAGGCGTTGATATATGGAGCGGCGGTAGGTGGTGGGTTCTCGCTACTAGAAAACATCATCTATCTTGCCTATAACTCCGACATGATGATGGGAACGGCTGTCTGTCGTGGCTTCGGTGTGGCGATTATGCACATGGGGTGCGTGGCATTGACGGCTGTGATATTGCTGTTGTTCCTGTCTCAGAAATATAAGGTGATGGTGGCGATAGTCTCTTTCCTGCCGTCGGTAATGATACATTATGCGCATAATGTTGTACAACTAGAGGCTACATTACACCTAACGGCAACCATACTGCTGTTTTTCGTGCTTTTCCTTCTGATTTTCTCTTACGGCGAAAAGAAGATATATAGTTGGATGGACCACAGCATCAGTATTGACGTGGCGACGCTCTCTGCCATACGACAGGGAAATTTCTCTCTTACCGATGCAGGTAGGTATCTTCTTAGTGTAAAGGAACAGGTGAGGTCGGAAGTGTTCTTCGACATGATATGCTACGTACAAGTGCATCTCGAACTGAAGATTGCAAAGCAGAGCCAGATGCTACTCAGGCAGTCGGGCTTCTCGGTGGAGGAAAAGCCGGAAGACGAGGAAAAGAAACGAGAACTGCGTACCTTGCAGACGCAAATAGGAAAGACAGGCAACTGGCTTCTTGCACCTATCATCATTTAACCCCTCGCCGAGAGGGGGGGTATTTAAGACAAGAAAGCACGTCACAAGGGATATGATGGCGTGCTTTTTGGGAAAAAAGCAGATAATGTTTGCGGGTTAGAAATAATATGCTTAATTTTGTGCGTCAAATGTTCCGAGAAGATAATAACAATATAAATATAGAATTATGGCACAATTGAATGGCAAGATTTCCCAGATTATCGGTCCTGTGATTGACGTGTTCTTTGACGTCAAGGGTGAAGATTCTGAGAAGGTGCTGCCAAAAATCCACGATGCCCTCATGGTGAAGCGCGCCGATGGGCGTGACCTTATTATTGAGGTTCAGCAGCACATAGGTGAGGACACTGTGCGCACCGTAGCAATGGACAATACAGACGGTTTGCAGCGCGGTATGGAAGTGATTTCTACAGGTTCACCTATCCGCATGCCTGCTGGTGAGCAGATTAAGGGGCGCATGATGAATGTTATCGGTGAGCCTATTGATGGCATGAAGAGCCTGTCGATGGAAGGTTCTTATCCTATCCACCGCGAAGCACCGAAGTTTGAAGACCTCTCCACGCATAAGGAGATGTTGGCAACAGGTATCAAGGTGATAGACCTTTTGGAGCCTTATATGAAAGGTGGAAAGATTGGTCTGTTCGGTGGTGCTGGTGTGGGCAAGACGGTGCTCATCATGGAGCTTATCAACAATATCGCCAAGGGGCATAATGGCTACTCGGTGTTTGCCGGCGTGGGTGAGCGCACCCGTGAAGGAAATGACCTGATAAGAGATATGATTGAGTCAGGCGTAGTGCGCTATGGCGATAAGTTCCGCAAGGCTATGGACGAGGGTAAGTGGGATCTCTCGCTTGTTGACCCTGAAGAGTTGGCGAAGTCGCAAGCAACGCTTGTCTATGGTCAGATGAACGAGCCACCGGGGGCGCGTGCTTCTGTGGCGCTGTCAGGACTGACTGTGGCAGAGGAGTTCCGCGACCATGGCGGTAAGGATGGCGAAGCAACGGATATTATGTTCTTCATCGACAATATCTTCCGTTTCACGCAGGCTGGTTCGGAGGTGTCGGCATTGCTCGGGCGTATGCCATCTGCAGTTGGTTATCAGCCTACGTTGGCATCAGAGATGGGAACGATGCAAGAGCGCATCACATCCACGAAGAAGGGCTCTATCACATCTGTGCAGGCAGTGTATGTGCCGGCAGATGACTTGACAGACCCTGCTCCGGCAACGACATTTGCTCACCTTGATGCTACGACTGAGTTGAGCCGTAAGATTGCCGAGCTCGGTATTTATCCTGCTGTTGACCCACTAGGTAGCACGTCGCGCATCCTTGACCCGCTGATCGTGGGTAAGGACCATTATGAGACGGCACAACGTGTGAAAGAGATATTACAGCGTTACAACGAGTTGCAGGACATTATTGCTATCCTCGGTATGGACGAACTCTCTGACGAGGATAAACTGACGGTCAACCGTGCTCGTCGTGTACAGCGCTTCCTCTCACAGCCGTTTACGGTGGCAGAGCAGTTTACGGGTACACCGGGCGTGATGGTGTCAATAGAAGACTGTATCAAGGGCTTTAGGATGATTCTTGACGGCGAGGTGGATTATCTGCCAGAGCAGGCATTCCTCAATGTCGGCACTATTGAAGATGCCATAGAGAAGGGTAAGAAACTGATGGAGGCAGCCAAAGGAGCATAAAACAGATAAAGATGCTGAGTTTGAAAATTGTCAGTCCTGAGCGCACTGTCTTTAACGGACAGGTGGAGAGCGTGGAAGTGCCCGGCTTGAAAGGACGTTTTGAAGTCCTGACAGGTCATGCTGCCATCCTCTCGATTCTGGACAAAGGCACGGTGCATTGGACGACGACGGAAGGCGAACAGTCGCTGAACATCGTTTATGGCGGTTTTATTACCGTCAATAATAATGTGGTGACAATCACAGTAGAGGAAGATAAATGAATAAGGTCAAGATATATTTGGCAGTGACAGCTGTGAGACTTGTGCTTGCTGCGCTGATGGCTTTTGTCTTTATCACGATGATGGGTGACGACCCACAGAGGAAGAAAGTGTTTGCCTTATGTTTCGTAGGGTTGTATGCGGTGATGCTCATAGCACAGGTGTTGTTCTTCCGCAGAAAATACAGAAATATAAAATGAGAAAAACTATTATATTTATTCTGGCTTTGACATTGCACGTTATAGTGGCATCAGCAGCCGAAGAGGGTGGGGCGCTCGACACGAAAGGTATAGTGCTCGACCATATTAAGGACTCTTACGGATGGCATGTGACAGACATCGGCAATAAGTCAATCGTCATTGACCTGCCAGTCATCATAAAGAGTTCTACGGGATGGCACGTCTTCTCAAGTGGAAGATTTGCCCACGAGGCAGATGCTGAGGGTTATCGTCAAGGTCCTGACGGTTTTGCCATCGCCACAAGAGGCGATAATGCAGGAAAGATTGTTGAGCTGACGAATGGCGAAGAGGTTGTGCCGTTTGACATTTCGATAACAAAGACGGTGGCAGTAATGTTTATTGACGTCATTCTCCTATTGTTGTGCATTTTGATTCCGGCACGCTGGTACAGACATCACAAGGCAAGCGACCCTGCACCGAAAGGCTTTACGGGGCTCATTGAGATGCTCATCACTTACGTCAACGATGAGATTATAGCACCAGCAATAGGTAAGGGCTATGAGAAATACTCGCCTTATCTCTTGACGTGCTTCTTCTTTATTTTCGTCTGCAACCTTATGGGGTTGATGCCTTTCCCTCCGGGTGGAGGCAACGTGACGGGAAACATCGCCATTACATTCTTCCTTGCTATGTGTACGTTTTTCATCGTGCAGTTCAGCGGAAGTAAACATTATTGGAAAGAAATCTTTTGGCCAGAAGTGCCTATACTGTTGAAATGTCCTGCGCCTATCATACCGCTGATAGAGTTTGTGGGAATCTTCACGAAACCGTTTGCGCTGATGATTCGACTCTTTGCCAATATGATGGCAGGACATGCTATTGCTCTGGCGCTGATGTGTATCATCTTCCTTATGGCAAGTAAAGGCATCGGTATGCTTGTCGGCATGACGAGCGTGAGCATACTGCTGAGCGTCTTCATGATGGTGTTGGAATGTCTAGTGTGCTTCATACAGAGTATGGTGTTCACGATGCTTTCTGCCACATTCATCGGTTTGGCACGGACAGTACCAGAGGAAGAATAAATAAAAGATTGTAAATATTAAAAAAACAAAAATAATTAACATTTAAAACACAAAAGATTATGTTATCAATTTTATTAGCAGACGTTGCTTTGGCAAAATTAGGTGCAGCAATAGGTGCAGGTCTTGCAGCTATTGGCGCAGGTATTGGAATCGGTCGTATTGGTGGGCAGGCTATGGACGCTATGGCTCGTCAGCCGGAAGTGATGGGCAAACTGTTCACAAACATGATTGTGGCAGCCGCACTGATTGAGGGTGTTGCCCTGTTTGCAGCCGTAATAGCATTCTTGTGTATCTAACCGACGATAAGCATTAAAATTAAGACAAACAGCGTATGGATTTATTGATTCCGAGTACTGGTCTGCTCTTTTGGATGACGATAGTCTTCCTGATAGTGCTGTTCCTGCTTTGGAAGTTCGGATTTCCTGCCATCGTAAACATGGTAAATGCGCGCAAGGCTTTCATCGACGACAGTCTGCGTAAGGCGCATGAAGCCAACGAGAAGTTGGCAAACATCCAGCAGATGAGCGAGGCTCTCTTGCAGGAGGCGCGCCAGAAGCAGAGTCAGATACTGAAAGAGGCGGCACAGACACGCGACAATATAGTGGGTCAGGCTCAGGAGAAAGCGCGCAATGAGAGCGCACGCATCATTGCTGAAGCGAAGGCGGAGATTGAAAACGAAAAGCAAAACGCTATCCGTGACATCCGCAATGAGGTGGCTGTGCTGAGCGTACAGATTGCAGAGAAGATTCTGCGCGAAAAACTTAGTGACGACAAAAAGCAGATGGAGATGATTGACCGTATGCTTGATGAAGTCGCTGTAAAGAACTAACGGAAGATGGATGCAGGACTTATTTCCATGAGGTATGCAAGGGCGTTGCTGAAATTCAGCATCCAGCAGAAGCAGGAAGAGCTGGTGTATAGCGAAATGCTGACACTGGCAAAGAGCTATATTGACGTGCCGAAGCTGCATTTTCTGCTCGAACACCCTGTGCTCGAGGCTGAAGAAAAAGAGAAAATGATTATCACTGCCACAGGCGGAGAGCCATCTTTGACAACAAGACGTTTTATCTCGCTGGTACTGGCAGAGGGAAGGGAAAAATACCTGCAGTTCATTGCCAACTCGTATGTCACTCTCTACCGCCGACATAAGAATTTCATCAGCGGAAAGCTCATCACGGCAACGGCTGTGTCGGAGTCAACCGAGGAAAAGATGAAGCAGATGGTGGAGAGACGTACAAACGGCAAGGTGGAGTTCGAGACGCTTATAGACCCAGAGATAATCGGCGGTTTCATATTGGAATACGATACCTACCGTCTTGATGCGAGTGTGTCAAATCAGTTAAGGCAGATAATGTTGCAACTAAAACGTGTATAATACAGTCTTCCTATATATAATAAGGTAAGGGCTGCAAAAACGAAAAACGAATATTATGAGTGAGAAAATAAAAGCAAGCGAAGTGTCAGAAGTGCTCCTGCAACAACTTAACGGCATGAGTAATGACCAGCAGTTTGACGAAGTGGGTACTGTGCTTACTGTCTCCGACGGTGTGGCGCGTATCTATGGTCTGCAAAATGCGGAAGCCAACGAACTACTTGAGTTTGAAAATGGCACGATGGCTATCGTGATGAACCTTGAGGAAGATAATGTAGGTTGTGTGCTTCTCGGCTCTTCCGAAGAGATAAAGGAAGGTATGAGCGTGAAGCGTACCAAACGTATTTCCTCTATCCGCGTGAATGACAATATGCTCGGGCGTGTGATTAATCCGCTGGGGCAAGCCATTGACGGAAAAGGAGATATTGACCTCACAGAAGCCTTTGAGATGCCGCTTGACAGAAAGGCACCGGGTGTAATCTATCGCCAACCGGTGAAAGAGCCTCTGCAGACAGGTTTGAAAGCCGTCGATTCCATGATTCCTATCGGACGTGGCCAGCGTGAGCTCATCATAGGCGACCGTCAGACAGGAAAGACAGCCATTGCCGTAGATACTATCATCAATCAGAAGCAGAACTACGAAAATGGTACACCGGTATATTGCATCTATGTTGCCATTGGTCAGAAAGCCAGTACGGTGGCTGCCCTCGTGCAGACGCTGAAGGAGCATGGCGCATTGCCTTACACCATCATTGTATCTGCTACGGCTGCCGACCCTGCTGCCATGCAGTATTACGCACCTTTTGCAGGTGCTGCCATCGGTGAGTATTTCCGCGACAGAGGCTATCACGCACTCGTGGTTTATGACGACCTCTCAAAGCAGGCTGTGGCTTATCGTGAAGTGTCACTCATCCTGCGCCGTCCGTCTGGACGTGAGGCTTATCCGGGAGACGTGTTCTATCTCCATTCACGTCTGTTGGAGCGTGCTGCACGTATCAACGACCAACAGGAAGTGGCAGAGAAGATGAACGATTTGCCGGAATGTTTGAAGGGTAAGGTGAAAGGTGGCGGTTCACTCACCGCACTTCCTATCATCGAGACACAGGCAGGCGACGTGTCAGCATATATTCCGACGAATGTGATTTCCATCACTGACGGACAGATTTACCTTGAGACGAACCTCTTCAACCAGGGCTTCCGTCCTGCCATCAATGTGGGTATCTCGGTGAGCCGTGTCGGTGGTAGTGCGCAGGTGAAGTCAATGAAGAAGGTGGCTGGTACGCTGAAGATTGATATGGCACAGTATCGTGAACTTGAGGCCTTTACTCAGTTCTCAAGCGATATGGATGCTGTGACAGCAATGACGCTTGACCGCGGACGTAAGAACAACCAGTTGCTTATTCAGCCACAATACACTCCGCAACCGGTGGGTGAGCAGATAGCAATACTTTATTGTGGCACTCACGGACTGATGCAGAGTGTTCCTGTAGATAAGGTGCGCGAATGCGAAAAGACATTCCTTGACCAGTTGCGCAGTCAGCATCAGGCAGACGTGATTGACGTGCTTGCAAGCGGAAAGATTGACGAAAATATACAAAAGATACTTGAAGAAGTGATGGCAGGTGTTGCCGGACAATACAAGTAAAAATATAAACTTTACAATTTACACAATACAAAGTTTGTATGCCGTCATTAAAAGAGATAAAAACCAGAATCACCTCAGTCAACAGCACGCGTAAGATTACGAGTGCCATGAAGATGGTGGCTTCGTCAAAACTGCATCATGCTCAGATGATGATTGAGAATATGCTGCCTTATGAGACGGCACTTGACCGTATTCTCAAATCGTTCCTTGCATCTTACGACGACGTGGAGAGCCATCTGCAGAAAGCACACGCAAAGGAAAAGAGAGTGGCATTGGTGGTGTTCACCTCAAACAGTAGTCTGTGCGGTGGCTTTAATGCAAATGTGATACGCCTATTGCAACAGGTCATTGACGAGTATATTCCGAAGGTAGGTAAGGAAAATATCCTGATTTACCCTATCGGCAGGAAGGTATATGACAAGGTAAAGAAACTTGGGTTTGTGCCACAGGGGGAATATAATACTCTTGCAGACAAGCCAAACCCACAAGACTGCCGCGAACTCGCCATGTCGTTGCGTAATGCTTTTGTGGCAAACGAGATTGACAAGGTGGAACTCATCTATCATCATTTCCGCAGTGCTGCATCGCACATCCTCACACGTGAGCAATATCTCCCGATAGATGTAAACCTTGAGGAACTTAATGTCAACGACCGCGACCTGACACGCACCGACGCTTCGAAAGCTTCTCTTGACTATCTGAAGGAGAAAGGCGGTCATGCCGAGTCAACCGACCTGCATGAAGGTTACAAGACTGTTAATCTGCATGCCGACTTTATCGTAGAGCCGGATGTAGATACGGTGCTTGACGTACTCATACCGAAGGAACTGAACCTGAAGATGTACACAGCCCTGCTTGACAGTAACGCTTGTGAGCATGCAGCACGAATGATTGCCATGCAGACGGCAACGGACAATGCTGACGAACTCCTAAGGGAATTGAATCTTCAATACAATAAATCGCGTCAGCAAGCCATCACAAATGAGTTGCTTGACATTGTAGCAGGAAGTCAACAATGATAGAAAGTAATAGACTGATGAAGAAAACATTTATTTTTATGGGCTTGTGTCTTTTCAACATAAGCCTTTTTGCTATAGTAAAGCACGTGAAGATTGTGGCTGTGAATGATATGCATGCCAATCTTCAAGGTGTGCCACGCTTTGCTGCCTTTATGGATTCCATACGTGGCGTTGATGAAAATGTGGTGCTACTGAGTGCAGGCGACAACCGTACCGGAAATCCTTACAACGACAAGTATAACCCCACGTCAAAGCCTATGACAATGCTGATGAACGAACTTGGGTTTGAGGCTTCGGCAATAGGCAATCATGAGTTTGACGGCGAGATCGCCGGTTTTCGTGAGAATCTGAACAACAGCAACTTCCCTTATCTCTGTGCGAACATTTTCCTGCCGGACACCTGCCGACTGCATGTCTATCCATACAAGATAATGGACGTGGATGGTGTACGGCTCGGCATCATCGGTGGCATACAACTCGGACAGATAGGCATCCCTGACTGCCATCCGGACGATGTGCGTGGTATAAAGTTCAAACCGATAAACGATGTCTTGCCACAGTATCGGTGGATGCGTGAGCAGTGCGATGTGCTGATATTGCTCTCACATGATGGTTACGAAGTAGATACCGTGACAGCACGTCTGTTCCCTTATTACGATGTCATCCTTGGCGGACACACTCATTATCTATCGAAGAGTAATGAGATTCATAATGGTGTGCTTGTGACGCAGGCAAAGAACAAACTCGCTTATGTTGCCGTTGTGGATATTGATGTGGAGGATGGAAAGGTCGTAGAGAAGAAGTCGGAGATTGTCAATCTTTCAAACTTCACTGGAGAATCCAAACATGTGCGTGAGATGGTGGACGGTTTCTATAATAATCCGGAATTGCTCAAGGTCATATCGCACATAAAGACTGCCTTTGCGACAAAAGAAGAACTTGCAAACATGGAAATGGACGCTCTGCGAGAGGAAACATCTGCCGATATAGCTATTCAGAATGGTGGAGGAGTGCGCTTTGCCTCGTTCCCTGCCGGTGATTTTACACGTGGCGACCTGTTGGAACTCGACCCGTTTGGCAATCTTGCAGTGGTTTACGAACTGACGGGTGCAGAAGTAGAGTCAATGATTATGAACTGTTATGATTTGGACGAGAAACAACCTGTCTATGTGAGCGGTATTACTTATGAGATGAACATCGGTGTGGCAGACAATAAAGAAGACGTTCATCCGATAGACATAAAGATAAAGACAGTCAGCGGTAAACCATTTTCACGCAAAGCAATATATAAGGTTGTGACAAATGGTTATGTAGCAGCTATCCTTACAGCGATAGACCGTAGCCGTGGCAATGAGATGAATGTGACTTGCTCTGATCTTATCGAGCAATGGCTCATGAGTCACGACTCATTGGATTACAGCGGAACAAAACGTATAAAACTCAATTTCGTGACTCCAAAGACTAAGTAAAGAACACTCTCGTATTCTATAACTAAAAAGGACGGTACACCTCACAACTCAGTGATGCCGTCCTTTTATTATTACGTAGATCACCACCGGTGCACCGAAGAGTGGCGTCAGAGCGTTAAGCGGTATCAATCCGCTTCCTGACGGCAGTGTGGAAATCAGGTTGCAGAGTAGTGCAACCGTACCGCCACAGACGAGTGTCAGAGGTAACAGTGCCCGATGATTATCGTTTTTCATTATCATGCGTGCAATATGTGGCACGGCGATACCGATGAAGGCTATCGGTCCGCAGTAAGCCGTGACGGTGGCAGACAGGAGTCCTGTGACGAGAAGCAACTGATAGCGTGTACGTCTTACGTTCAGTCCAATGTTTGTGGCGTATTTCTCGCCGAGAAGAAGAAGATTGAGTGGCTTTATCAGCAGAACTGCACTGATGATACCTATGACGGTGAGCGTGGCAAATAGTGGCATTTTATGTACGGAGACACCCGAAAAATTCCCCATTCCCCATAGCACGTAGTTCTGTACGCCTTCTTCTGTTGAGAAATAATTCAGCAGTGAGATTGCTGATGAAGCGACATAGCCAATCATGATTCCTGCAATGAGAAGCATGATGTTGTTCTTCACGAGGCGGGCGATGAGCAATATAAGCCCCATCACCGCTATGCTCCCTGCAAAGGCTGCGATGAGGATGGCGAGATAACCGCTGAAAAGCAGTCCACCAGCACTGAGTGTTCCAGAGAAGAACAGCGTGACGAATGCCACTCCGAGCGAAGCACCAGAGTTGATGCCGAGTATGTCGGGACCTGCCAGTGGGTTGCGAAAGACGGTCTGCAGCATCAGACCGGATACAGCAAGTGCCATTCCGCACAGCAGGGCTGTCGTGGCTTGGGGAATACGCGATTCAAGGATGATATACTCCCAAGTGGGGTTCGTTGCTTCATTGCCACAAAGCACATCCCACACTTCCTGCATAGGAATACTGATGCTGCCCATGAAAATGTTCAGCACATAGATTATCAATAGCACCGATACCGATGCAGAAAATATTATTGTCTGTCTCTTCATTTTAGGTGGGTTCTATAAATTCATTTCTTGCGATTTTGAGTTTTGTTCCGAGCAGATTGCTGTGCGGAAGAAAGGA
>JAGHTU010000046.1 GCA_018065185.1 Candidatus Equicola faecalis
ACTATTCCTAATTCCGTGACAAGTATTGGAGATTATGCATTCGAATATTGTAGTCTCTTGATGTCAATAAATATTCCTAATTCCGTGACAAGTATTGGAGATGGGGCATTCAGATATTGTAAGGGCTTGACGGCTGTTTACATTAAAGACATTGACAAATGGGCTGAAATAGAGTTTGGCGGTGAGACTGCAAATCCATTATACTATGCTAAAAAACTTTATCTAAATGGCAAGTTGGTAACGGATGCAAAACTAACATCTGCAACAAAAATTGGTAGTTATGCATTCTACTATTGTAGTGGCTTGACATCAATAGAAATTCCTAATTCCGTGACAAGTCTTGGATATCAGGCATTCAGGTCTTGTAGTGGCTTGACCTCAATAGTAATTCCTAATTCTGTGACAAGTCTTGGAGATTATGCATTCTCTGGCTGTAGTGGCTTGACATCAGTAACGATTGGCAATTCGGTGACAAGTATTGGAGATGGTGCTTTTCGAGAATGTAGTGGTTTGACATCGGTAACGATTGGCAATTCGGTGACAAGTAGTGGTGATGGTGCTTTTGGTGAATGTAGTGGTTTGACATCAGTAACGATTGGAAATTCGGTGACTAGTATTGGAGATGGGGCATTCTATTGGTGTAGTGGCTTGACATCAGTAACGGTAAAAGCAACGACTCCACCAACATGTGTAAGTACTGCTTTTGACGATGTATATATAAGCCCTGTCACATTAACTGTTCCTATTGGCTATGTGTTGGCATATAAAAAGGCAGATGTGTGGAAAGATTTCGGGACAATCACAGATGGAGAAGTGGAATTTCCAAAAATAAAAGCAACACAAAAAGAAGCTACACAGACAACAATTACTCTTATGTTGGATTATGACAAAGAGAAGTGTATCCCATCTGAAGAAATCGGTGTAAAATTGGGCAGTAAATACTATAAGGCAAATTCGGAAGGAATAGTAAAAATTGAACACTGTGCTCCTAATGGAGATGGAATGGTTTATGGCTATGCGAAATACGGTGGAGAGTATTATGTTTCAGAATTAGGCACCAGTGTCAGCACAAAACCGATAAATTCTGAAATTGCGTTTAGCGATATCATGGCGAATAAGGCTTTTGTTCGTGGTGTTTATGATATTGGTGATGCACACGTCTATAAGACCACGTTTGAATTGAAGATTCCTACAGAAAAAGGTTCTTCTTGGACAGGGGAAGAAATAGAGTACAAAAACGACAAGTTTACCCTAATGGGATTGGAGCCTGATACTGAATACGGAGTCTGCTACACGGTGTACTATCATTACGGTGAGAACGACGAATATAGTGGCTCCGAATATGATAAACAGTATTTCACCACAGCAAAGCTGAAGATGAAGACACTGAATCCGAAGAACGTGTCAAGCACATCTTCTGTGGTGGCAGCAGAGGCGAACATCTCAGACGACGAGACGGGTGCTGGCTTCGAATGGCGCAAATACGATGCACCTGAAAGTTTGCCGTCAAGCAAGGGAGGTGCCATCGTCTATGACGGACGTATGGAAGGTAAGATAAACAACCTACAGGCAACATATTATAGTGTGCGCCCATACTATGAAAGTGCATCGGGTAAGGTGTTTTATGGCGAATGGATAACATTTGACCCGACAGACTTTTCATATTTTGAGCCGACTGTCCATACCTATGATTTCCCAGAAGACCCATCAACAAACTCTGTTGAGGTGCGTGGCTATGTGATGCAAGGCACAGACGATGTGACGGAGCAAGGATTTGAATACTGGAAGACTGGTGGCTCAAGCCAGCGGAAAATGGCAAGTAATGGTGAGGTGATGAGAGTGCAGGCAACAGGACAGAAGATGATTGCCACGCTGAGAGACCTCGACTACGAGAGTAACTATGTGGTGAGGGCATACGTCGTTACTGCCAGTGGCACGGTGTATGGCGAGGAACGCATGTTCACCACTCCTGCAGACCCTACATCAGGCATAAGTGAAGTGAAAGAAAGTGAGAGCGTCAGCCGTTCATTAAAAGGTATCTACACCTTGGACGGACGGAAGATAGAGCGCATCACCACTCCGGGCATCTATCTCTATAACGGAAAGAAGATAATGTTCAAAGCAGGACAGTTGCCTGTGGAGTGATATAAAATTTTCCGCTACTCCAGCGACAAATCATTTGAGCCAGCTCAAACCGTATAGGTTGAGCCGGCTCTTTTTGTCACTAAAGTCTGTTGAAAGAGTGGGTAAGATAAAATAGATTTGTGTCTGCTTTCTTTTATTCCCATCGTGTGGGGCGGGTCTAACCATCACGATGAGAGACGAGACAACTCGATTTGCCCAACGCGTTAGTTAGCGGAGGCTCACGCGTGCGTTAGACAAGACCAACTCGATGGCTCGATTCGCTCAAGTTGATGGGTTGATTCAGTAAGGTTGATGGGTTGATTCACTCAACTTGATAGGTTGATTTTTTTGCTTTCTCGCAAAGGTTGACTTTTCCTGATTTTAGTAGACACTTTTTCGTTAGTTAAACTGAATCTATAGACATCGTTTCTTTACTTGTTCTAATTTACTAGACAATGTTTGTTTTTCTATTCTGATTCAATAGACACACATGAAAAAGTTGTACTACTTAAGTGGACATTTGATGTCTTCTGCAAAGATACATTATTTTCTTCAGCTGTGGTTTCATCATTGGCGTACAATTTATTCTTATACATCTTCATCTGTCCTTCCCTTATGTAAGCCTGTAACAGAACCTATTTTTAAGACTTTTATCCTGAAGTCGGGAAAATTCACTAACTTGCACCCTATATCTAATGACCATAAGGTTTACGAAACAGACAGAAGAATGTTTATTCAGACAGAGGCGGTGTTTATAAATGCGGTGAAATATGGTGATGAGTCTGTCATCCTCACTTTTTTCACACAGAAGGAAGGTCTGTTGGCTTTCACATCCAGACGGCGTGTAAAACTTATGCCGTTGAGCATCGTGGAGATAACTTTCGATTATCGTAGCAACCGCCATATACAATACATCAGAGAGATGCGCACCATACAGCCTTTGGGTAAAGTGTTTGCTGACCCGACGCGCACGGCTGTGGTGATGTTCCTCTCCGAAGTGCTACGGTATGCACTGAAAGGTGAGAAGCAGAATTTGGAACTATATGATTTCCTTCATTTCTCCATACAAAGTCTGGAAGATGAGCAAGAACATCATGCCAACTTCCATATAGACTTTCTTCTAAATCTCTTAAGCCATCTGGGATATGACCCACAGTTTGACGAGAGCCTACAGAAAAATCCCCATATAACTAATCACGATGAGCGCAATAGCTATACGGAGATTCTTATCGGTTATTACCGCTCTCATCTGCCAGCATTCCCAAATATAAACTCCTTGGAAGTGCTGAAGGCAATTTTCTAATCAAAAAGTATCATGCCCGAGCTCTGTTGCTTTTGAGCATTGTCGCGGATTGTCTTTATATCATCCAGCGAGCGTTTATAGGTTGGCGAATTATTTACCTGGTCAATGATGAAATCATTATCCAATTCATCATTGTTGAAGACGAACACCTTAGGGGATTGTTTTGTTGGGGTGTTATTGTTCGGTCCATAATACTGTTCGCGCCGTGCACGGCGGTCTGCCTCTTCCTGTTCGAGTTCTGCACGGCGTTCAGCATCCATCTCTTCCATTTGCTTCTTACGTGCTTCCATACCCGAGACACTATCCAGTCCGTAACCAGTTGCTATTATGGTGACTTTAACGCGACGTCCGAGAGAAGGGTCAACAGCAAGTCCCCACTTTATTTCAAAGTCATCAAACTTTGTCATAAAGTTATGCACGTCTCCCATTTCCTCCATCGTCAGTCCTCCCTGTGAATCGCCACCATTACTGAACGAGATGGAAAGCAGGATTTTCTTTGACGAGAAGATATCGTTATGGTTGAGCAATGGAGAATTGAGAGCATCCTCAATGGCGCGCTTCACACGTCCTTCACCCTCTGCATAACCGGTACTCATGATTGCCACACCACCATCCTGAAGCACGGTCTTAACATCGTTAAAATCGAGGTTTATCAGTCCATGCACCGTGATGAGTTCTGCGATGCTCTTGGCTGCTACCGAAAGCGTATCGTCGGCTTTGGCAAAAGCATCAATAAGGTTGAGCTGTGGATAAATCTCGCGCAGACGCTCATTGTTAATCACGAGCATAGCATCAACGGTTTTCGACATCTGTTCAACGCCGGAAAGAGCCTGATCTATCTTTTTCTCACCCTCAAAACGGAATGGTATTGTTACTATACCTACCGTCAGGATGCCCATCTCCTTGGAGATATTGGCAATGACAGGAGCGGCTCCCGTACCCGTACCGCCACCCATTCCGGCTGTGATGAATGCCATACGCGTGCCGTCCGACAACATATTGCGTATGTCCTGCTCGCTCTCAATAGCGGCAGCGCGCGCTTTCTCCGGTCTGTTCCCAGCCCCGAGTCCTTCAGTACCGAGTTGGAGTTTTACAGGTACATTCGAGTCGGAGAGTGCCTGATTATCGGTGTTGCACAATGCAAAGGAAACATCATGGATACCCTCATGGTACATGTGATTCACAGCATTTCCGCCACCACCACCTACACCTATCACTTTAATTATACTATGGTCGCCTGTCTTTGGTCCAAAGTCAATAACGTCCGGTCTGTTCATATCGTTATGTTCTTTATTATCATTCATAGTCGTATTATTTTTCCTCATCCTCATCTTTTATCATACCCTTCAAGATGTTCCAAAATCCGCGCAGGCCACCATTCTTTTCGGGGTCGACAAATTCTTCTTCGTCAGGTGTTTTCTCCTCTATCGGTTCGTTATGGTCTTTTAGAGTTGCTGCGACATTTGAAGGTTGCTGTACGTTGACATATTCCTCACGCTGTTCTTTAGTTGGTTGTATCTGAGGTCTCTCTATCCTAACATTCGATGAGTCAGGCACAGATGATGATGCTTCGTCTTCTGTTGAACCAACATCTATTCCTGCACCGAAAATATCATCATTACCGAATTCTGCACCAGCACAGTTTTCCGTCCCCTTTGCCATCAAACCGATGATGGTATTGTGCATACCGTCATTGAAGTCTTCATCTTCAATCTTCGTAATAATCTGTGATGCCACCTTACGCGCAAAACGGATTTTTGATGTGTGCAAGATTTCTGATATAGCAGTATCGATCTGAGGCATATTTGCACCACCACCAGTGATGACGAAACCGGAACTGAGCTTATCCTTATAGGCTTCTGGAATCTGGGTACGCACATTCTCCAATATCTCCGCCATACGCGCATAGACAACATTTGAGAGCACTCCATTCGTTATCTCATCACCTGTATTGATGCTTATTGTCTGTTGCTCCTGCCCATTCCCGTCACCACTACGATAAGCGCTGGCATGGCGTATTTTCACCCATTCAGCCTCTTCGTCATCAACACAGAGTGAAGTAATGTCACGGGTAATGTCATTTCCTCCGATAGGAATCACCACAAGATGACGCATTATGTTCTTATAATAGATGGCAACAGTGGTGGTGTCGGCACCAAAATCCACGAGTGCACAACCCATCCGTTTCTCCGTTTCAGACAATATGGCATCAGCCAACGCCTGCGGTGAAAGAATCACCTCTGCAAGCGGTACTCCTGCAGCAGCAAGGCATTTGTTTATGCTACGGTAGAACGACTGGCGTGAGACAATGTTGAGGAATGCTCCTTCTATATGTGTACACTCTATGCCGACAGGGTCTGTCTGATACTGATTGTCCACCTTATATTCCTGTACGCTACATTCCAACAGTTCCTTTCCATCATAATCTACAGCCCAATTGGTGTCCATTAGATTATCTATCAACATCTGTGTGATCTTCGTATCGGTAGGGAAATCACGTACAATGGTATTCATGACACCACAGACAGACTGACCGCCAATTCCTACATACACTTTCTTGATACGTGTTTTGAGATTGGAAGAAAGTGTTTCTATAATACTGCGTATTGCCTCTGCCGTCCTGTCAATATTATAGACATAACCCTTATGGATAAAGGAAGACGAACTCTCTTTGGCATAAGCAAGTACACCTATACTTCCGTCTGCATTTTTCTTTCCGGCAATACCCCTCACAAACGAGGACCCTAATTCAATCGCTACTACGAAATCTTTTGCCATAAATCCTGATATTTTGAAATGTATTATTATTCTATAATTATATTATATCCTTTTCTTTCGGTTTCAAAGTCTCATCAGCTACAGATTGTTCTTCTTTCACAGACTCTATTTTTGATTCATTATGATGCCGACGACATATTATCTGATTCAGAAATTCCACCGAGATATAGTCATATTTATCCCAACCTATTTTATTAAGACCATAGACATAAAACTTCCTCAACCGTTCCAATTTCTTTGCCACATCCACAGGCTTACCTATATATATTATATGATTCCCAATGCGAGGCACCAATTCCACATCCCCTGACGGCAATACATGCACTTGCTCTATCAGATCCTTCCAGACGTTGTCAGAGACAAGGACATTTCCCAACTGTTTGAGGTAAGTGCGCAAATATTTTGGCGATATTTTGCCTGTGGCAACGATAATGTCCGTCACATAAGGCACTCCTATGAGAGCCTTTCCTGTATTGTCTAGATAATAATCACGCCCATCATCACTCATAACATGGAGAATGGTGGTGCGTTGCACGATGTCAATACAGAATGTGTTTGATGGAGAGATATAACATTCTGCCTTCTCAATGAGCGGGTCCTGCCGTAGGAAAGTCTCTATCTGCCTTGTATCTATCTCACTGACGGGTTTGTCTATCGGATTCAATCCATGTGCATCCAAAAGAGCACGAATCTCAGATGATGTAAACAGACCATCAGTGACATTTTCAGAAATGTTTATCTGAAGATTTGAACACATATCAACCCTATTCGGACGCAAAGAGATGCACCCTGCCATCACGCAAATGATATACCCTAAGAGTATCGCATCTACGAATACATAAAGAAAGGTTTTTATGAGTTCACGATGTTCCATACTATCCTTTTTGTTGCAATATATCTGTTATCTCCGGCACAAGACGATCAAGATCACCGGCACCAAGTACGACAAGCACATCAAACTTTTTGTCCACTACCACCTGTAGTACCTCATCACGCTTTATACTCATCTTCTGCACACCATCACGCAAATTATCATATATCAACTGTGAGGAGACGCCCTCTATCGGTTCCTCACGTGCAGGATAGATGTCGGTAAGAATCACTTCATCGAAAAGACCCAATGCCTTCGCAAAATCGAGATAGAAATCACGTGTGCGTGTATATAAGTGAGGTTGGAATATAGCCGACACTTTCCTGTCAGGATAAATCTCTTTTAGGCTCTTTGCACTCTGCATAATCTCCTTCGGATGATGTGCATAGTCTGTCAGGAAAACCATATCCTTACGTCTTATCTTGAAATCGAACCTGCGGTCAACACCAGAGAATGTAGCCATGCCATGACGTATCTCGTCGGCAGAACAGCCACAAAGTTGAGCAAGTGCCATGGCGGCAACACCATTGTCAATATTAACAGGTATAGGTTGACCTAGTCGGATGTGAGGGATATTCTCTATCGGAGAAACGAAATCAAACATTATCTCACCATTTGCAATAGAGATATTTTCAGCATGGAAATCACCTTTATTGCGACTATACTCATACACCCTCACTCCCTCACGGACATCAGGTTTCATCTCAAGATCTGTGTGTATCACGAGTGCACCGCCCGTTTGGATAAGAGACGTATAATGGCGGAAACTCTCAAGATATGCCTCCTTTGTACCATATATATCCAGATGATCAGGGTCAGTGGAAGTGACAGCCGTTATGAACGGACGAAGATGATGGAACGAACGGTCGAACTCATCAGCCTCAATAACGACATAATCACTTTCACTCAATATGTAATTTGTACCATAATCTTTTGATATCCCTCCGAGGAATGCATTACAATCTACATGACTCTGATGGAGGATGTGAGCCACCATAGTAGATGTAGTGGTCTTTCCGTGTGTTCCTGCCACACACACACCTTTATGGGCATGTGTCAGTGTGCCCAGCACCTGAGCACGTTTCTGCAAGTCAAAACCATTTTCACGGAAGAACGTCAGTTCATTATGGTCTGCTGGAATAGCAGGAGTATAAACAACAAGCGTAGAATCCTTCTTTCTGCATTCATCAGGTATCAACGCCACATCGTCATCATAATGGATATGCATTCCTTCCCCCTCAAGTGCCTGCGTCAAAGAAGAAGGCACTCTGTCGTAACCTGCAACAAAGAGATTCTTATGCAGGAAATAGCGTGCTAATGCACTCATCCCTATTCCTCCAGCTCCTATGAAATATACTGCTTCTATCATTATCAATCGTCAATTATCAGTTTCATCACTTCATCTGCAATAATCCGAGCAGAGTCAGGAAGTGCTAGTTTCTTTATATTCTCACTGAGCGTATGCAAACGGTCATCATCACCTACTGTCTCTATTGCCAAAGGCATCAAATGCTGCACAGCTTCTACATCACTGACATATAGTGCCGCATCTTTATTTACAAGCGCCATAGCATTCTTTGTCTGATGGTCTTCAGCAACATTCGGCGAAGGCACAAGAATTACGGGCTTTCCCAACAGACAGAATTCGGAGATACTGCCTGCACCGGCACGCGAGATAACAAGGTCAGCGCATGTATAAGCTGCGCCCATATCCGAAATGAAATCCGTGACATGCAACATCGGCAAATCCTTATCCGATAAGGCTTTCACAACCGACTCGTGATAGTATTTACCCGTCTGCCATATTATCTGTACATCGCTTCCTTGCAACTTATCAAGATACGACAGCACGCTCTGATTGATAGTACGTGCACCTAGACTGCCACCGACAATGAGAATTGTCTTTCTATCTGTCTGCAATGAAAATGCTCTCCGAGCCTCTTCTTTTGTCAGATTACTATTAAACAACTGCTGGCGCACAGGATTACCTGTCAGTATGATTTTCTCTTTAGGGAAGAACCGCTCCATTCCATCATAAGCGACGCATATCTTTGCTACCTTCTTCGCGAGTATTTTGTTTGTAACACCGGCATAGGAATTCTGCTCCTGGATGAGACAAGGTATTCCCATGTTCGCTGCCTGATTAAGCGTAGGACCACTAGCATAACCTCCGACACCTACAGCCACATCAGGGCGGAAATCACGGATAATCTTCCGCGCCATACGCTGCGATTTCCATAGATGTACCAACACCTTTATGTTCTTGAGGATATGTTTACGGTCAAACCCCATAATTGGGAGTCCTTTGATCTCATATCCTGCCTGAGGCACACGTTGCATCTCCATCCGCCCCTCCGCACCGATGAATAGAATCTCTGCATCTGGATGTTGCTCTTTAATGGCATTTGCTATTGATATCGCAGGAAAAATGTGTCCTCCAGTACCACCACCACTTATTATTACTCTCAATGGCATATCTCTGTTATTTATTTTCATTGGCAACCACAGCGTCTCGCCTCTTTGCAGTATGGCTCACGCTAAGAATTACTCCTATATATATACAATTTATTATCGTGGAAGTTCCTCCCTTGCTGATGAGTGGTAACGGCTGTCCTGTGACAGGAGCCACTCCCACAGCAACACACATATTGAAAAATGCCTGTGACACCAACAATAGAGCCAATCCCATTGCAAGAAAGGCAGGAAATGTATTGGCGCAATTTCTGGCAATCACCCCTGTATGGAATAACAAGAACAAATACAATGCAAGTACTATAATAGCACCTATGATTCCTGTTTCTTCTATTATTATAGCGTATATGAAGTCTGCAAATGCCTGTGGCAACCAGTCGCGGGCAACAGAATTACCAAAGCCACGCCCAATGACATTGCTTGATGCTATCGCAATACGCGAATGTGCCACCTGCCCATTCTTGTCCCAATCAAAAGTAGCAGGGTCTATCTCATCATCATTAAAGAAACTAAGAATACGTGATTTCCATGTATTGACACGATGTAAAGGGTCGTGTTCTTTTTTCTTTTCCACATTCGTAGCATCATCAACAAACTCCGTTGAATGTTCCATTGCCATAGTTTCCGATTCGGAATCTGTCTTGCCTATAAGCATCACCAACGCAACAAAGACTACGATTAGCATAATCACAAATCCCGACAATTTCAAAAGTTGCTGTGCGGGTACCCTTCCTATAATCATCATCAGAAATATCACTCCTCCCAAAAGAATGGCTGTGGAAAGATTTTCCGCCATTATAGGTAATATAATAGGCAGACTAATGATGAGAATAAATTTCATCGCCCGCCTGTCTGCACCTGCCTCCGTCTGCATAAAACTGAGTATTTGAGCAACAGCGAGTATCAATGTGCCTTTTGCTATCTCAGATGGCTGGAACTGAATGCCACCAAGAGGAAGCCATCTATGTGCTTCATTTGTTGCATCGCCAATAACAAACACCAAAAGAAGCATTAAAAACGATATCGGAAGAAGAAGAGGAGTGAGCAACTTAAAGTATTTGCATGATATATTAGAGACCACTAATATTGCTATCGCTCCGACAGCAAGCATACCGACATGTTTGATGATTGGACCGAAAACACCTCCCTTATATGTCAGAAAGCTTGAAGCACTGAAAACTTCAAGAATGCTGATAACACACAATAGGAAGAAAGTTACCCATATTGCCGTATCTCCTTTTACTATATTCCTTATCTTTGGCATAATAAAAATTCTTTCATATCTCCCAAAGGAGAAACTTTTATGCTATCGTCCCCCCGAGAGGATTAGAGGGTTTTTGACTATTGGCAACTAGCGCCTTAAACTGTTCACCTCTGTCTTCCATATTCTTAAAAAGGTCAAAACTTGCACAACACGGACTCAACAGCACCGTGTCGCCCTCCTCAGCCAAAGCCTGACATTCTTGCATACATTCCTGCATATTATGAGTATCACGCACTTCACCATGAAAGTCACTGAAGAAGTCTAACAGTTTCTTATTATCAACCCCCAAGAAGACCAATGCTTTGCATTTTGCTTCCACAAGTGGCTTAATCTCATTATAGTCATTACCTTTGTCCTTCCCTCCAAGAATAAGAATGGTAGGCGAGGTCATGCTGTCAAGAGCATAATAACAGGCATCAACATTCGTTGCCTTTGAGTCATTTATATAATGTACACCATTAAAGGTGCCGACATTTTCCAGGCGGTGTTCCACACCCGTAAATGTCTCAATGGAATTCCGTATGTGCTCACAACTGACACCAGAGACCAATGCCGCAAGTCCGGCAGCGAACTGATTATACAGATTATGCACACCTTTCAGTGCTAACTGGTCCTGTGGGATTCTCAACTCTTCACTGACTGATTCTGCCTTTGGATGCTTGATGACATATTCTCCTTCTTCCATATATCCTATGACACCAGATTTCTTCAGTTCAGAGAAAGGACACTGATAGGAGTGAATATCATATTTCTCTAGTTCTTTCTGTATGATCGGATCATCATACCAATAGATGAAATAATCGTCCTGTGTCTGATTCTGTGTGATACGCATCTTTGCATCCACATAGTTCTGCATGCAGTTATCATAGCGGTCAAGATGATCAGGCGTGATATTGAGCAACACAGCAACATCAGCCTTGAAATCATACATATTATCAAGCTGGAATGAACTCAATTCAATGATATAGTATTCATGTGGTTCCTCTGCCACCTGTAGTGCGAGACTGTTGCCAATGTTGCCTGCCAATCCCACATTATATCCTGCCTGACGAAAGATATGATATATGAGCGATGTTGTAGTGGTCTTTCCATTACTACCGGTGATACATATCATCTTTGCATCCGTATAACGCCCTGCAAATTCTATTTCGCTAATGACATGAATACCCTTATTCAGCACTTTCTGCATCATCGGGCTCTCATCAGGAATACCCGGACTTTTGATAATCTCATCAGCAGAGAGGATTTTTTCGTCAGTATGTTGTCCTTCCTCCCAAGGGATATCATGTTCATCCAGAAGTTTCTTGTATTTGGCATTTATTGCACCAAAATCCGAAACAAAGACATCAAAACCTTTTGCCTTTGCCAAAACAGCAGCACCTGCTCCGCTTTCACCTGCTCCTAAAACAACTATTCTGTTCATCATCTAATCTTCAGCGTTATAATGGTTAATGCAGCCATAATGATTGTTGCAATCCAGAAACGTACCACTATCTTCGATTCATGAAACACATTCTGTGATTTCTTGAATATATATCTACATTCCGGATCAAGTTGTAAAAGCTGTGTGCGGAAATGGTCATGTATAGGTGTACGCTTGAATATCCTTTGCTTCACACCGCGTCTTTTGCCCAACTTGAACCATTCCACCTGAAGGATGACACTAAGACTTTCTATAAAGAAGATTCCACAAAGCAATGGCAACAACAACTCTTTATGTATGCAGATAGCACACACACCGATCAAGCCACCTATTGTGAGTGAACCCGTATCACCCATGAATATCTGTGCAGGATATGCATTGTACCAAAGGAAACCCACCAAAGCACCTACGAAGGCACACATAAAGACTACAAGTTCCTGTGTGCCCGGTATATACATTATGTTCAGATATGTGGCATATTCAATATGACTACTCACATAAGCCAAAATGCCTAATGCAATACCTATGATGGCCGAATTACCTGCACACATCCCATCCATACCATCATTCAGGTTTGCTCCGTTGGAAACAGCCGTTACCACCAAAATTGTAATGATGATAATAAATATCCATCCGGCAATATCCTTATACTGACCGAGAAATGAGAAAATATCGGTATAGTCCAAATTATGATTCTTTACAAATGGGATAGTTGTCTTTGTGGATTTTGACAGTTCTGCCTTGTGCAATACTTCTACACTCTGTTCCATCGGTATCACCACCTCTGTCTTTTCCTTCATCTCCACATTCTCACGGATAACAGCATCGGGACTCAGGTAGAGTGTAAGACCAACAATCAAACCGAGTCCTACCTGCCCCAGAATCTTGAATTTACCACTAAGTCCATCTTTGTTCTTCCTGAATATCTTGATATAATCATCTAGAAATCCAAGTACGCCAAGCCATAATGTAGTCACTATCATCAAAATGAGATAAACATTTCTCAATCTGCCAAGTAACAGCACTGGCACAAGAATAGAAACGATGATGATTACCCCACCCATTGACGGCACACCAATCTTCTGCAGTCCGAATGGATCTATCTTAGGGTCACGCTGTGTCTCGTTGATATTCTTCCTATGCAAATATTTAATGAAATGCTCTCCGAACCATGCAGAGATAACAAGTGATAGTATCAAAGCCAATAATGCCCTGAAAGAGATATAACTCCACAGATGTGAACCTATGACCCCGAATTGATCTAATAATCTAAAAAGATAATACAGCATATCGTCTTCTTTTTTTAACGGAGGTTGAATATTTCCTTCAATACTTCCCTATCATCAAAATGATGTCTGACTCCCTTTATCTCTTGATAGTTTTCATGTCCCTTGCCTGCTACAAGAATGACATCACCTGGTTGAGCCATGACACAAGCTGTGCGGATTGCCTCTTTACGATCTACGATAGAAAGCACTTTTTTCATCTGCCGTGCATCAATACCTGCCAACATGTCGTTTATTATGTCTTGAGGCTCCTCACCACGAGGGTTATCACTGGTGAAAATCACCTTATCACTCTGACGCACAGCCTCCTGTGCCATAAGCGGACGCTTTCCCTGATCCCTGTTGCCACCGGCACCACACACCGTGATGATTTGCGATGTAGGCTTGATACATCCGCTATTCATTACCTCACGAATAGCGGTCAGCACATTTGCCAAGGCATCTGGAGTGTGTGCATAATCAACCAGTGCCGTGATTCCGTCTTCACTGCGTATCGGTTCAAGTCGGCCACTAACACTCTTCAATGTACTGAGCACCAAAAGTATGTCCTCCGTCTGTTGCCCTAACATGACAGATGCTCCATAAACAGCAAGCAGATTACTTACATTGAATTTCCCTATAAACTGCACATTTAATTCACGGCCGACCATATCAAGCAACATACCGTCAAAATGACATTCAAGCACTTTTGCCTTAAAATCTGCCATATTATGCTGTGAGTAGGTCTTGACCTGAGCCTTCGTGTTCTGTACCATGAACATGCCATTTCTGTCATCTGCATTTGTCACAGCAAAAGCATCCTTACCCAAAGAGTCAAAAAATTTCTTTTTGGCATCGCGGTAATTTTCGAATGTCTTATGATAGTCCAAATGGTCGCGTGTGAGATTCGTAAATATACCTCCCGCAAAGGTCAATCCACCGATGCGGTCCTGATCAATAGCATGTGAAGAACATTCCATAAACACATATTTGCATCCTGCCTCCACCATTCCAGCCAGCAACCGGTTGAGTTCGATAGGATCAGGAGTGGTATGGTCTGTCGGAACAGCTACATTCTCGATATAGTTACATACGGTGGAAAGAAGACCACATTTATATCCGAACCTACGGAACATATTATATAATAATGTAGCGATGGTGGTCTTACCATTTGTACCGGTGACACCCACCAGTTTCAGTTTCTTTGACGGTTCGCCATAAAACACCGTTGCCACCTTACCAGCGTCAACAGATGTAGAATCCACCTTAACATAAGTAATACCAGAAATTCTTTCCAAAGGAATCTCCTGACACAGAATAGCAACAGCACCCAAGGCTATTGCCTTGTCAATATAATTATGACCATCCACCTGAGTTCCCTTGATGGCAATAAACATATGTCCTTTTTCAATGCCCCTTGAATCAATGTTTACACCAGTGATATCTATATCAACGTCACCATTGATTTCAGAAGGGGAAATGTTCCTTATGAGTTCACTGAGTTTCATATATCGTGTTTTTATTATTTCATCTCTAATCTGCAAACCATGCCTCGCCGGATATGATTACCAGCCGGAATGCTCTGTGCTACCACCTGACCACGTCCACTGATTTTGATTTTCAGTCCACATTTCTCAAGCATACAGACCACGTCGCGTGCGCCCATTCCCTTGACATCTGGCATGATACCTTTTTTACAGTTCACGCGTGGTTGATGATGCAATACATCAATCCCTAATGCACGGACCACATGATTTATATGAGTCGCGCCATTATCTCTTTTAAGTGCTGGTCGGGAATCTGATGATGTGCTCCGCACATCTATTATGTCACGTTTCATGATATCAGCCATCACACCTTCGGCAATTTCCTTGAACACCGGTCCTGCCTGCGATCCACCAGATGCCACTCCACCATGTTTCAAAAAACATACTATGCAACTGTACATCGGCTTGTCGGCAGGGAAATAACCCGCAAAACTCACCAAGTGATCTCCCGTCTTATACCCAGCCTTTCCACTTGACACCTGTGCTGTTCCCGTCTTTCCTGCCACCTGGAAGAGTTCACTTCCTGCTTTCTTACCAAGTCCTTGACTGACAACATGACGAAGCACCGTCTGCACTTTTTTCAATGTCTGCTCACTGCATATCTTATCCCGCAGAACAACCGTAGGAAATTCTTCCTCCACAGCCTCGTCTCGTAGCAATTCTGTAACAAAACGTGGCTGTACCATTTTTCCACCATTTGCTATCGCATTATAGAAAGTAAGTGTTGTGATTGGTGTCAAAGAGGTTTCATACCCTATACTCATCCATGGCAAGGTGGCCCTTGACCAATCACGGCGTTCATGTGGTCCATAGACAGAGGCTCGCGTATAACCCTGGAAAGGAAGATGCAAATCTTCGGCAATACCGATGCGATGCAGACCATCAACAAACCGCTGAGGATCATCCTTATAATATTTGTTTATCACCTTACTGATACCGATATTTGAACTCACCTCCATAGCTCGTGCTAAAGATATCGTATGATAGCCACCTTTACGCCAATTGTGGTCTCTCATATCGACAGAATAAATATGCCACACACCATTACCGGTTTCTATTATCTCTGTAGTGTCACACATCCCATCATCAAGAGCCACCATCAGCGAAGCTGTCTTGAACACCGAACCAGGTTCATAAACGTCCTTTATAGCATTATTCTTGACCTCACGATATTGCGAATCACTACATTTTGTAAGATTAACTATCGCTTTCATGTCACCGGTGCTGCACTCCATCACCATGGCAATACCCAGTTTTGCATCTATCTCTTCCGCTTTTGCCATGACAGCCTGCTCTGCAAGGTCCTGTATCTTGATATCAATAGTTGTAACTACATCCAACCCATTCTCGGCTTCCTGATAAGGAATAGCCACAAAGCCATTCATAACCTTGCGCTTTCTCTTGTATCCACATTTCCCTCGCAAAAGAGAATCAAAAGACAGTTCCAGACCATAACGTGCAGAATCCTTCGCTCCATAGAGCGCACCGACCGTTCTGCTGGCAAGTGTCTCAAACGGACGCACTCGCGAAGGATGTTCCTCTACATGAAATCCACCTTTATTCTGATTCAGGCAAAACATTGGCAACCGTTTGACCTCTGTATATGTATTATAATCTATACGCCTTGGCCATAACAGCATATGACGCTCCGACTTTCTCCGTCCCTCCTGCAGTTTGCGGCGAAACTGTGATGCCGACATCTCCGGGAAAATCCTATGAAGCCCGTTACATATCGAGTCCATATCCGCAAGCCACATTGAGTCACGGTCTTTCTGCGATCCAGCTACGAAATCCATGTATATATTGTATTGTGGCAACGAACTGGCTAATACCTCTCTATTGCAACTCAATATATTACCACGGTCAGGATAGTCAATGATACTGTCGTTCTTCAACTTTCCTGCCAACGTCATCCACTTGCCACTATCCACTGTCATAATCTTAAGCATTGAGCCCAAAATAAGTATGGCTATCACAACAAATATGTATGATATCCATCTGTATCTTCTAATGCTTGTATGATTATCTGTATGTTTCATCAATCATTAATTGACTTCCACAACGTAAGGTGGTATATTTCTCTTAGTGAATATTGTATCGTACTTTTCTTCCAACAGTTTTATAAGTTTACTCTGTCTGGTTTTCCCTGTCAACTGACTTGAACTTGTCAGGGCTTTATATTTTGCATCCACCAATACTGTTTCCAGTTTGTCTATCTCCCGTATTTTGCGCTCGTTAATATAACCTATTGAGATGTCTATAAATAATATCAAAGTGATAATGCTTATCAGCCACATCTGTTTCTTTAAAATTTCAGAAACAAGGATATCACCACCGATAATCCTCTGAAACGACAATTTGCCGCGCATGGTATCCTCATCGCTACTAAGGTCCTTTATGCGCTTCAATGCACGCTCTCGGTTCTTATCCGGTTGCTCGTTCTTATTTATGATATACTCATCGTTCATCTCTTGACTGCAATTCTGAGTTTGGCACTGCGGCTACGTGGATTTATCGTCTGCTCCTCTATACCGGCAGTCTGCACCTTCGCCAGTTTTCCGAACACCGTATTAACCCTACCAAAGAAATCCTGCTCCTGAATGCCATTCACATTTCCACTTTTCATCAGATTCTTCACCATCCTATCCTCCAAACTATGATAAGTGATGACTACAAGCCTACCACCTTCCTTCAACAGTTCCGTTGCTGCATCAAGCATCTCCCTGAGAGCTTGCATCTCCTGATTCACTTCTATGCGGACTGCCTGAAACAGACGTGCTGCATCCTTTTTCATCCCCGGTGTCAGCTCTTTCGTCCCCCAAACAGCCTCTATCAGTTGGGAGGTGGTCTTTATCTCGTGCTCTTTTCTGTATCGTACTACGCGTGTTGCCACATGAGTGGCATCCTTTATCTCGCCATACAGGGCAAACATCTTTCCCAAACGCTCTTCATCATACTCCTGCAGGATGTCCGCTGCCGTAAGACCGGAACGGTTGTTCATCCGCATATCCAATGGTGCATCATAACGGAAGGAGAAACCACGCTTCTCATCATCGAAATGATGACTTGACACCCCAAGGTCTGCTATCACTCCCGACAGTTTATCCTCTCCATAATATCTCATCCAGTTTTTCAAGTAACGGAAATTACTACGTACGAATACGAACCGCTTATCTTCTACGATGTTCTGCTCCGCATCCTTATCCTGGTCAAAGCCATATAGCCTTGAATCAGGCGACAATCGTTTAAGTATTTCCCTTGAATGGCCACCGCCACCAAATGTTACATCCACATACGTACCTTCGCCACACAAAAGCCCATCTACGCTTTCGTTGAGCATTACCGGCACATGATATATCTCAGGATTGTCTGTCATTCTTTATTTGTCGTCATCTGCTGTTCCAATTCATCAGCAAACTCGTCTTGTGCCAGCATACCACCAGCAAGCATCTCTGGATCCCAGATTTCTATCACATCGCCCATCCCGACGAAATGAACATCGTGAGATATCTTGGCACACTTCCTATAACGCTCTGGTATCAGGAAACGCCCATTACTGTCAAGGGTCAGCGTCACGATATTACATACAAACTGACGATACAACATCTGCTGACGCCTGTCCCAACGGTCAAGCTTTGCGCGCATCTCGTCCATCTGCTGATCCCATACCGAACCAGGATATAACACTAGACAGGAATTAAAGACATCCATACGCAGGATGATACGCTCCTCACCACCCATCTGCAATTCCTTGCGGAACGTGGCAGGCAAGAAGACTCTTCCCTTTGCATCAGTCCTTGCTTCTATGTCGCCCAAAAATCTCATATATATTCTCGTTTGTTAACAAATCCTTTGCAAAGATATATAAAAAATTTCTGCATCCCCCACAATTCCCCACTTTTTTGAACGCCCCAAATAACAAAACCCACAAAAGCGTCAATTCTTTTTGATTATCAACACGTTGCAGGGAATATGTTTTTCAACATAAATGTGCATTTCTTTTGCAAAACAAAGCAATTATAAGCACTACAAGCGCATATTTACGCACATTTTCAAAAATACACGCTTGGTGGGGAACAAATCCCATAAACTGCGCAATCAATAGTTAAAAACGAGTGATTTAAACCCCTAGTTCTACGAAAATACTCCTTTTGTAACTGTTAATAAATACGAGTTTTCTCATCTCTGCCTCCTCG
Source organism: Candidatus Equicola faecalis (assembly GCA_018065185.1). Classification (GTDB taxonomy): domain Bacteria; phylum Bacteroidota; class Bacteroidia; order Bacteroidales; family Bacteroidaceae; genus Prevotella; species Prevotella faecalis. Next base: position 19,244 of record JAGHTU010000046.1, read on the forward strand.
TCTTCCGCTCGGAGCCTACAAATCGTCGTGACAAGTTGATGAAATCGTCGTGACAAGTTGGGCAAATCGTCGTGACAATTTGATGAAATCGTCGTGACAAGTTGGAGGCTCCGAGCGGAAGACGGCGAGGCTTCGGTTGCTCGACTTTGAGTTGTCGTACGGCAAAAGGCGGCTCTTAAAGGGTTAAAAAGTGCCACATTTATAAAGGGAGAAAATCAAAAAAGGCGAATGTTATTCATTCGACTTATGTAAGGTTGAAAGCAAACCACATGCTGCCATGATATCTTCACCACGCGAGGCACGTATGGTTGTAAAGATACCATGCGAGGTAAGATAGTCGCGCATCATCTCAAGGCAACTTTCATCCGTAGGCGGAAGACTGACATCCGGTATCTTATGCCAGCGTATCAGGTTCAGGCGGCAATCAAGCGGAGAAAGCAGTCGGACAAGTTCTTTTAGATGCAAAGAAGTGTCGTTCAAACCGCTAAAAACAGTGTATTCAAACGACAAACGACGTTGTCTTACATCACGTCCGTTGCGAGAAAAATAATGCTTCAACTCCTGCACCATCTGCTCTATACCATAAGCTTTCTCGGAAGGCATCAGTTGCAGGCGCTGCTCAGGAATAGGAGAATGTAAAGAGATGGCAAGATGGCATTGGCTCTCCTCTAGATAACGTCGCATACCGCTACACAATCCGCACGTGCTCACCGTAATGCGCTTCGGACTCCACGCCCATCCATAATCTGCAAGAAGGATATTTATTGACTGCAATACGGCATCAAGATTGTCCATAGGTTCTCCTTGCCCCATATAGACAATATTTGTTAGGAATTCTCCATTAGAAGCATGAAGACCATTCACCGAAAAGATCTGATTCAATATGTCTGCAGCTAAAAGGTTGCCATGAAAACCCTGTTTGCCCGTTTGGCAGAACACACAATTCATCTTACATCCCACCTGACACGACACGCACAGCGTTGCCCGTTCATGGTCTGGAATCATCACCGTTTCCACATATCCGCCGGCAAGGGTCTGAAACATATATTTCTCCGTACCGTCAACTGAGGTCAGACGTTCTGTAGGAGCCGACCGACCGATGATGCAATGCTCCCCAAGCAGACCGCGGTTCCTGAGAGATATGTCAGTCATCTCATCAAACGAGCTCACCTGTTTCTGGTAAAGCCATTTCGCAATCTGTTTGCCTACAAAACGTGGCATCCCAAAAGTTGCAACAAGCCTCTGCAACTCATCAACAGACATACCAAGAAGAATTGTTTTACCCTCTACCAGTTCCATACATTCCTACTATATGTATTTTCCACAGCATTCTCAATATTATCAGGCAGATTGCAGAAGAAATCGATACCTGTCTTCTGTTCCAGTTCAGCGACAGAAATGGCATAACGGCTGAGGTCGCCTGATGGCTGTCCGTCCTTATGTTCCACCCAGAAAGCCATCGCCTTATAACCGTAATTATTCTCTGCCCCCGTCTTATTATTCTTACAGAGCACAGCCATGTAATAATATTTCGGCACGATGAGTTTCCCACTGATACGCTTCAAAATCTGTGCCTCAGCATCTATGGTTCCGCCCTTGACCACATACAAGGTGTCAGCAAATTTATTTCCGCCCGATTGGAATTTAGCCCATGCGCGTAACAGATTTTCCATATTTCCCCACACGCCACAATTGAAATTGTTGGACATAGGTTGCATGTTCGTAAGATAGAAAGTCTGATAATTTGCCGAATTAGAATATAGCCGATCAGCCGACGGCACTACATGCCCATGGTCAAAACCGGAGCCCCAGAAATAGTCTTGAGTCCAATAATATTCCTCCGACATATCTTCATCCATCGGGTATTGCGGATTTCCACTATAACGCGTACCATTTCCAGCGATATTTGAGTTAGAATTCGAGAAATGATACATGGTATAGGCACTCCAGCGTTGAGACTTCTTCTGCATATCCCATTCCGTCACAAAGTTCACACCAATACCGGTAGCCCTATGAATGATAAAGAAATTGTTGTTTCCTTTAAGTTTCGGCACTTCCATCCGTTGCGCCACATTCAATGCATCTGCATAAGAGAGTGATGATGTATATACTTCTGTGACTGACCTGTTAGCGTTTACATTGGAAGAACGTGAAGACCCACCACCAGTTCCACCTTCATCATCACCACATGACACAAATACAAGCGCAAAGAGGGAAACAATAAGAAAACTATATTTTATCTTCATAAGAACGACTCATTTCTATATTTTGCAAAATTAGTGTAAGGTGGGAGCAATACAAAATAAAAAAGGACTTTTTAGAATTACATATAAAGTTATTGCTGTCCGGTAAACCTTTTTTGAGTTGATGAATAATAAATGCTGTGCGTTACGAAAATAAAAAAGAGGAAGATGAAACTTCCTCAATCCTTTTTGTGCCGCGAGCGGGACTCGAACCCGCACAGCCATCACTGGCCAAGGGATTTTAAGTCCCTCGTGTCTACCAATTCCACCATCGCGGCAGCCTTTAGACGGTCACAAAGGTATAAAGATTTTTGAAAACGTACAAAAGCACTATTGTAAAAAATAAACAGTTACCTTTTATTTTTATCTTTCATGATGTGTAATGATGCCATTGCAAATCTCTGCCTCAACGATGCGACCATCGGTGGCGTGCAGACGGAAACGGCAGTTCCACTCTTTCGGCCATGCTGGGAACAACATCAGTTCACCGTCAGGAGTCTCCTGCAACAGCATTTCCTGAATGCCTATCATACCCGCACCACCACGGTTAATGTCAGGTGCCCAATCGAAACCGCGGTCGAAGAAAGCAGGAAAGCGGAATGGTCCGTTGGCCATCTTTTCGCGGTTTAGTCGCATTGCCTCATCGGTAAGACCGAGACAGGCTGCCCATATATTGTCCTGTTTCCAACCCTTTGAAGAATGCATGGCTATGGCATGGAGATCTTTCAGATAGGTATTGCGTGCTATATCAAGGTGTGGTCGCCCCAAGCCATAGATGCGCCAAGGAAAAACGGGATAGAGTTGCGGTGTCTCCGAGTTCTGTATCCTGTCCCAACAGATGGCGGGTGCTATGCATGTGTCGCCAGTAATGGTATGTAGCGGTATATCGGGGATGCGTGACAGCATACCCGTAGTGTCGCGCCCCCATGTGGTGAGGACGGTACGCAGAGCAGCAATGGTGGAAGACGGGTTATAAGCCATCTTGTATGTCTCACAGCCGGAGGCAGGGAATAGTGTCAGTTTGCCGTCGGAGTTGAGTGCTTTCGTACCACGTTGTAGAGCCAAGTAGCGATAATGCTCATCAAAGAAACGTAACGATTGCGAGATAAGTTCCTCGTATGGTGTAATGTCAAGCCCTTCATATTGATGCGCAAGGAGTATCATTTGGCAGAATTCAAGACTGGTGTCCCACAGATATTCCAGCCATGCGTTGCGTTCCGTACCGTAATCCATACCCTCTCGATGTTTGCCGTATTCGGCAGGATTAGGAAGACCGAAATTTTCTATCTGTTCGGTGAACGATGCTCCACCGTGTCCCCAGTAGTGTCTGGTGCGTGCTACGGCGTTTGGCAGCATACGGAGGTATGTGTCAAACTGTGAACGCATCATATCCACATCGCCACTTTTAAGCATTGGCCAATAGACGAGACGCTGGTTTTGTGCCGTCATCGTGCCACCACCCCACATGCGGAAGTCAGGCGTGAACGTCTTGGTGCTATCCACATATTGTGGATCGAATGTAAAGAGCGAACCATTGAACTTAGACGGCCACTGTCCATAAGCATTACACCCAAGAATATAACGGAACAGTTCGTAGTTGCGTATCATTTCTCGTGCCTCGGCATGATCGGTTTCTATCCAACTGCGTTGCCAGAACGCATGCCACCATTGGGCACTGCGTCTGCGGGAGATAGGAGCACTAACGGATGGCGTAGATTCCTCCCGTAAATCAATAGTCACAACGGAAGTGCGCAGTGCATCGTTGCGGTAGTTCCACGCCCTATAGTCAGTTGAGGCATACTGTCCGTTAGATGTGGAAAGAAAGCGGAATCCAGGCATAGTTATCTTCCCACCCCAGCGCAGGAAGCCAATAGGGTCGTATAATTGGGCTTTTATGGCAGAGAGACGCTCATAATCCACCGTGAAATCGAACACCGTCTCCTTACGATTCTGATGATGGAACGTTAGATTGTCAGCATTCGGCACGATAGAGTCAGCAAACGTATATGTGGACTTTGGGAGCAACCATTTCCACGAACATTGCTGAACCTCATTTTTGGTAATCTGACGGTCGCGGTAACGCCAACTCTCAAACGACAGTACTGCCTTTGTCCTCTTTGCTGTACGGATGTCCATGAACACCACTGGCGAGAACACGTCTGCCCAGAGTTTCACCTCTGCACCTTTGCCCTTTATATATACAGCTCCATCATCGAGGCACAACCGCTGTGAGAAATCTTCCGCAAAAGGATTGCCGTCAATATGAAGACGTATGCGTCCTGCTTTCAGGAGGGTATTGTTCTCATCGAAGAACCCACTGCGTGAGATATAAAACAGCACATCACCGTTCTCAACCCACACATTCATACCGACATCACAACCGCCACACGGCATGGATTCAGAGGAGTTATGGCTCTGTGAGGTCCATACATAATCTACAGGATAATAGTCTTTCGCAAGAGATCCGAAAAAAACAATAGCCGAAAGAAAGACAAAAAGCAGACGTTTCATCACGTTGTGAGTGATTTACCAATTATCTGTACGGAACGAGCTCACAGGAAGGTCTTCGCAGAACAGATCGCCCTGTACCCAGTTTTTGAAGGCATAACGCACGGCAACAGGTTTCTTCACTTTATCACTTTTTACCATCACCTTGCTACGTTGCAGCCATGCGTGTGCAGGATGGAAGACGCGGTCTTCACCAGCCACCTCAAAATTGCCTGACGAGGTGTTACCCCTGAAATTCACCCACATCTTGTCACGGTCGAAACCGATGACAATGGTATCGTTCTTTATCTCTATGCCACTCACACGCGGACTTTCAGCCACCACTCCCTTCACTCCATACGTCTTGACAAGAGCCAGTCGTGCCAATCGCTCACCTGCGGTGCGTTTCTGTCGTGGATGTATGCAGTCACGCATACCGGCATCAAGAAGGACTGCCATACCGGAGTTTGGTATCATAGTTTCTGCCATGTATTGCTGTTCGCGCAGGAATGCCGAATTGACGGAATCTTTCCCATTTGGTGTTATGATTTTATATTCGAATGGTGCAATCTGTGTGTAATAAAACGGAAACTCGCCTATGTTCCATTCCTTTCTCCATCCCTTCACGAGAGTGGAGAGCATATCTGCATAGGAAGAAGCACGATTGCAGTTGTCTTCTCCCTGATACCATATCGCTCCTTTCATTCCTATCCCGATGAGCGGATGCAGTTGGGCGTTATACAGGGCTGACGACACGCGGTTTTTATCCTTCATCCTGCTGTATTCTTCTTCTGTCTGCGGGACTTTCGACTTTGGATATGCTTTCACCCATTCCTCGTTTATCCATTCGGAATTCATCCATGCCTCGCAGGCACTACCGCCATAGGAAGTGGAGATGAGCCCCACTGGCACATGAAGGATCTCGTTCAGCAAACGACCAAAATAATATGCTGTGGCACTGAACTCGCGTATGCTCTCAGGTTGGGCTTCACTCCAAGTGCCTGTCACATCATCCAAAGGTCGGAAACTGCCACCACGTTTAACGGTGAAAAGACGCAGTTGCGGATTCGTTCCATGCAGGGCATCATCGTTGGCATTATCTATGGACTGTCCCGGATAACCTTTCATCGGTATTTCCATGTTGCTTTGCCCAGCACAAAGCCAGACTTCGCCCACCATTACATTTTCCAGCACCAGTTCTTCACCGTCGCTGATACTGATATTGTAAGGACCTCCTGCCACAGGTGTTGGGATGGATGTTTTCCAATGACCGTCCTTATCAGTTGTGGTGACGCACTTCGTCTTCTGCCACGGCAGACATATCACCACCTTTGTATTTTCCTTTGCCGTTCCCCACAGGCGACATTCCGTCTGTTGTTGCAGCACCATATTACTGCTGAAAAAACGAGGCATCTCTACACGTGCATAACCCATGACACACATGGTCGCACAAAAAGAAATAAATAGTAATCTTTTCATTTTAATATAGTTTTCAGTTATTCATAAACATTATTCTTACAGGTCCGAGCAGTCCTGCCGGTATAGGTTCTTTACTCTGCCGACGATACTTGCCGTTTGTCCAGATGCCTGAGAACGGCGGTGTGCCAAGGTCGTTGCCTAACAACGCATTCGCCCATGTGTTCACCACTTCTATCCGCACCTCGTTCCGCCCTTTCTTCAGGGCATGCGTGATGTCGGCTTCGTATGGTGCTGTCCATACCGTACCGCACTTTTCACCATTTACGGTGACGGAAGCAATATCGCACACTTTGCCGAGACTTATTACCGTAGGACGTATTTCGCTAGAATAGTTAAATGTGGTGGTATATACAACATGACCAGAATAGTACTTCTGTGAAGGCGATATCTGACGGCTCCAGTCGAACAACGTATCTGTTATAAGCCTTTCTCCTGTCTTTTCAAATTCCACATTCCATCTGCCAAATGTCGTCATGCTCTCTTCACGATGTGGGAGATATGGTTCGGCATCCAGTTCCTCATCGCGGATGATGAAGATCACTGACTCATAAGGTGCGAGCGTAAGACTGTCCGGGCAGATGAATCCACGATTTAGCGTCGGATACATCAAGTAAGTATAATTACGCTTTGCACGGAAATGTGGGGAAAAAGTTACCTCATGGTCAGTCAGGTTGCATACGAAATAGTTGTCTTCTCCCTCTTCGGTGCGATGATAATAGTCCAATCCCTCTGGCAGTTCTGCATCACGCATTATTCCTATCGCAGAGAGGTCAGCTTCTGTCCAAGATCTGTCAATCACTTTCAGTCCCTGTGCTTTCAATCTCTTAATCTCTATATCAATGTTGTGGATACCATCAGGATTGAGTTTGTGTGGCTGAGGGATTATAAGAGCTTTGTAACGCATGCCATAGGCTGTAACGAGTTCACCATTCTCCACTTTCGCATTTTTGAGTGCATCGTGATTGAAAGAATCATATTTATATCCGTGCAGAGGATTGGTAAACATATCTGCCTTTGTCTGGTTGCGAGTATGGTTGACACCCACTGGCGATACTTCCATCGGTTGCCCTGCGTTTAATAGACGTTCACGCTCACGACAGACATTATCTGCCCCGAAAAGTCCAGGCAGGGATTCTATTAGACGCTCTGGCAATAGACTGCGACGCGGATACTCATCTCCACTATATACTGCTAAATCCACCACTGGCGAACCGCTCTGCAACCGCCCCTGACACAAGTAGATATAATTACAGAAACTCTGCATTTCTCTCCACCATGTATTATCACGCTGGAAGAATGTACCTATTCCGTCAAGTGTCATCCCCGGCTGACGATCCATATATGGGTTGTGTGTGTTGACATGAAAGACAATGCTATTGATGCCGGTTGTATAGGCACGGTCAAGCAGTGGTTTGAGTAGGGCAGGTGTCTCATCCCATGTGCCACGCACCTCCGTAAAGCCTTCTGCCTGAATAATGTTCTTACCGTAAACATGCCCACCGCTCACGGCATCAAGCATATCGTTTGGTTTGTCATGAGTAGGGGAGTTGAGCCAGAACTCACCCATCGGGAAATCTGCATAGCGATAGTGCATCATGCCGTCGCTCACCATTGTCGGTGCTACACATTCTGCCGACAATTGGCAACCGAAGTTTTTTGCCTGCTTGCTCACCTCATCAAAAAACACCTCACAGATGAGTTCTGATATCGTTGCTCTCACATCACGCAGTATTCTGTCGGACTCCTTAATCGTATTCATAGGTATGCCGGCAAAGAGCGGGAGATAAGGTAGAATGTCGTAACCTCTTCTCTTTTGGAATTCTTCACGGAAAGCATCGCCCCAGTTCTGTGAACCGCACTCCCAACTGTCAACATGCAGACGGCGTAACACGCGCTGTGCCACTTTTTTCGGTGCATGGTTGTATATCTGTACAAACCAATTCGTAACCTGTTTCTGTATAGCATGACGTGAGAACTTATCACATTCATATCCCCGTCCGCCACCACCAGTAGCATTCACATGTCCTGTTGAGGCGTGCCCCATGCGCAATATGTGCCAACGACCCTTTGGCAGACGACTTGTCAGGAAGCCATTATTAAAATCTTGTGTAATATTTATTATCTCATCTGCACGATAGCAATCATCATTTGCAAAATCAACACTCTGCGACACTCTCCACACGGCTCCTGACTTCCCCTCATAACCATCAATAGTCGGTTCGGACGAAAGTATGAGTCGTGCCACTTTAAGTGTTGGTTTCCATTTTGCAGCATCCATATCTTCTGAACCCGGATCACTGCCCTCCGGTGTCCAACAGAATTTGAAATAGCGTGCCTTTGTTGCAGGTATGCTGTATGTGGCATATTCATCGGTGTTTTGCCATCCTTGTCGGGCTGGTTCAATCTTGCGCACAAATGTATAGTCTTTACCATTTTGTGAAGCATAGACATTCCAACGATGTGCCTGATAGTTGTTGCCCCCCGTTATTACTTTCACGCTACGTAGGGTGTAAGGTTTCTTATATGAGAAGACAATCTCCGCAGGCTCTTTTGCTGAGAAAGGAAACGCAACCGATGCTTTTGGTTGGCGTGCATCAGCATACCGTGCCGGAAAAGCGAAAACGGCAATATCCTTATAATACTGTCCATAATGCTTTGGCTCTGCAATTTGCAGACCTTCGATGCAAGACGCATCAACGATGGTATCGCTCCACACCACTTTTTGCATTGACTCCTGTTCCGTTATCCATGGTCCACCTGCAAGTGCAAACCCATCACACAGATGTATGCCCATCTGCAGACCGAGGCTGTCGGCAGTACGATAGACGGTGTCTATATGTTTCCACCATTGCGGACTCAATTGGTCGGCTGTGCCATTGTATTGCTGCCCCATCTTCGAGTCCTTGATAGGCATGAGATAAAAACCGCCTATGCCGACATCTTTCATCGCCTGCAAGTCGGCACGTATGCCATCACTGCTTACAGCCCCATACATCCAGTACCAGAATGTCCAGGGCTTCTCCATGCCGTAGGATGTGAAGCACCATGTGCTTTGAGCACATAGCAACGCAAGCAACATCAAGAGAGGAAAGCGTCTTTTCATTCGAATTTCAGAATTATACTGCCTTGGAATGTTTCATTTTTTGCCCAATAAGGCTGAGCAGAAGGACCATTAAGGTCGGTGCAGTTCACTTTGTTTCTTACGGCAGGTATGACCTTTAGAAAACTTATTCCTGTTTCAGGCAGGGTGTAGAGGATATGGTCGCGCCCATCGCGCGGAGAATAAACGCCAATGTAGTCGGCATTATTGAGATTGTGGATGCTGATAGTACCTTCCGCTGTAGTGAGACGCATGAAGTCTGTTCCACTGAAATAACCTTTGAATTCCGGGTATTGGAATGATTCTCCAGGTATAGGGTCGTTATATGCTGTCTGCCATTGTCCGTACTGTGGTCCTTGTAGGCGATTCTGCCACACGCGGTAAGGACCATTCCCGAGCCAACTCTTGCTTATCATCTTTGTCTCAGGATAATCAAACTGCACACCCATCAAATCTACCACACCACCGAAATTATAGACAAAGTCAAGTTTCACTTCGCCGTCATCACCAAATGTCCACACTGCATGGTCAAGACATCCAAGACGATAGTTTGCTATGAGAGTGTTACCTTCAACTTTGAAACCATCAAACTTGCCAAGGTCGGCATATTCCACATACTGTGTCTTTTTCTTTTCAGCTTCTTTGTCGTCATGATTGTAGAATTGATCCATACTCCTGTCGGCACGCTTTGCTGCGATAAAACGCGGACCATTGCCAAATGAGATGGTCTTTCCATTGATAGATACATTTTGAAGTCTGCCATCAGCCTTGCTGAAAGTATAAATCTTTCCGCAACAGTTGACAATAAAGGATGTTGCATCTTCTTTCACCTCACAGACACCATTATCCACCTTTTTTGTTTGTGCATCCCTTGTGCGCCAACTCCATGTAAATATTTCCTTATCATAAGCATCGGTGACTGTCAATGAAAGTGCATCGGCATGTGGCTCTTGTGGCATATTCAAGTTGACACCCTTTGTGCCTGCCTGAGCATCCGGTGAAGGCAAAATACCAGACTTTATCGTGCGCAGAACATCATCTCTGTCTCGTTTGAGATATTTGTATGTGAAACGGCAGGTGTTTAGGTTCAAGAAATCATAATTATTATCCACCATCACCTGACCATCCTTGAAAGTACACTGCACAGGACTCCATACCTCTTTTATTGTATAGTAAGAACCTTCTTTTTCAAAGTGCGGACCTACGATTCCGTCTGCGCCATAGTTTCCTACGTTATCAATGAAGCCGTCCATATCCACGCGCTTTACTCCTTCGTCAGCCAAAGCCCAAAGGAAACCACCGGCACAACGTGGATTTGCCATCATCATATCCCAATAATCTTTAAGTCCCGCTCCATGACCACCGTCATATAACCCATGTAGGAACTCTGTCGGCATGAATATCTCCGATTGACGCATATATTCTTGTGTCTCACCCCATGAGCGATAATGTTTCGTCTCGAAACCATTGCGGTTTGCCCATGGATAGATGACCACACGCTTCTGTATGTCCCAACGAGCAAACTCTGGTTCGAGTTCATAGTTGAATCCTCCTTCATTGCCATTACTCCAAAAGATGATTGACGGATGGTTGACATCGCGTGTCACCATTTCCTTTACTAGTTTCTGCCCCACGATGGTCTGATGTGCCCAGTGCCAACCGCTGAGTTCACACTCCACATACAGACCCAGCGAGTCGCAAGCTTCTAGAAATTCCGGGTCAGCAGGATAATGACTCAATCGCACAGCATTCATATTCATACTCTTTATGAGTGCAACATCCTCAATGTTCTTCTGTTTTGACAGTGTGCGACCGCTCTCTGGACGGAAACTATGTCTATTCACACCTTTGAATATGATTTTCTTCCCATTGATATAGACACCGTCTGACGTGCGGTATTCTATCGTGCGGAAACCAAACATCTCTTTTTCCTTATGCACTATCTTCCCCTTGCCGTCCAAGAGAGTGAAGATTGCCGTATAGAGGTTTGGTGTTTCAGCTGTCCATAGGTCAGGGCTGTTGACCATGAAATCTATCTTTGCCATGTCGGTGGAACGTTTCGGTGTCACGTTGCTTGCCACCACCCTGCCTTTTCCATTGATTATTTCAGTCTTCACGCTTGCCCCATCAATGGCGCGGTTGAAGAAACAGTCACAAACGAAACGTCCGTCCATGCCTGCATTTATCGCCACGCGCTCAATGTTCATTGATGGCTTGGAAATAATGAATACAGGACGTATGATGCCACCAAAATTCCAATAATCGGCACGTCGCTCAGCCATATTTACCTGCGTATTCTCACTTTCTTTGCTCACCGTGACGCTTAGATGGTTTTTCTTCTTTCCGAAGAACACGCGGTCGCTCACGTCATATTGAAAACGGTAGAAACCGCCCTGATGCTTTGAACCTGCCTTACGACCATTGATTTCGACATACGCATCGGTCATTGCTGCCTCAAAGACAAGCATGATCTGCCGTCCTGTCCACTCCTGTGGCAGTGTAAAGTCATACTTATATTCTCCCGTCTCGGAAGCGATGCCCTCAGGCGTAGGCTTGCCATAGAATTTCATGCCATATTGGAATGTACCGAATCCCTGTGTCTCCCAACATGATGGTACACCTATCGTTGTCCATTTCCCGGCGTTCATCCCGTCTGAGCAACGAAACTGCCATTGCACCATATCATCACATCCTCGCCCACTGAGATATTGGCGATGGGTATCGGTATCATTTGCTGCTGTGGCACAAACAACGAATACACACGTCAAAACCAAGAAAACAAGTGTCTTTTTCATTATTATTTAGTTGTTATATTTTATAAAAATATGATTTACCAAATTAGCCCGAGTTGAACTCATTTCTGTTCGTCTATAAGAGAATGATAGAGCTCTACTACATGTTGCCACACATCCTTCGAGGTGAGTATTCCGGCTTCACGTATGGCATTGTTGCGGAAAGCATCAATACTGAGGTTGTCGCTGACAATTTTTATTGCCCCAACAAAATCCTGAGGAAAAGCCACCATATAATTTAACTCCATATCGTACAGCGTAGGCATGGTGTCGTTGGAAGCCGTGACAAACGAATTGCTTGTATAACATGGATAACCCTCCGTGCCAAACACAAGCGGATTGTTATGGTCAATAAACTGATATGTACCGTCCATCATGCGATGTGATTCACTCACACGCACCACCGTCCCTATTTCCAGTGTGTTGCTACCGGCATAACCGATATTTATCACCTTCGTCCCTTTCGGTAATGTGCAAAGTGTCTTAATCACGTTTGAAGCACCTACGCCAGTGCACACACAATTCACTTGTGGCAGATATTGTGCCACCATCTTCTGTTCAGCCTCTTCGGCTACAAGTACTGTTACTGCTGCATTCTGTCCCATTGTCATAGCATTGCATCCTGCAAGAATCATCGTAATAATAGTTTTCTTTATATTCATAATGCACAAAGGTAAGGAAAATTTTGTGTAAGTTTGCAAGCGTAACAAACTATTATTCAATATGCCGATGGTAAAAGACATTATGACCTTCCTGCAGCAGTTGGCTTCTAACAATGATAAGAGATGGTTTGACGCTCATCGTAGTCAGTATTTAGATGTAAAAGCACAATTTGAAATACTGACAGAAAAACTCATCAACGGCTGTGCGCAGTTTGATAATCGCATACATGACCTCAGCGTGAAGGACTGCACATACCGAATCTATCGTGATGTGCGTTTCTCTTCCGACAAGAGTCCGTATAAGACACACATGGGAGCATATATCTGTCCGCAAGGAAAGAAATCGGGTTATGCTGGGTATTACTTCCATATAGGAACAGGAGGCGAAGGCTATCCGCATGGACACATGTTGGCGGCAGGAGACTACCGCACACAACCGGAGGTGATACGGGTGTTGCGGGAAGATATCATAAACGATAATGGTGAGATAGACAGAATCATTCGCCAAAAGGTGTCACCATTGTTCAGCATTGATATGAACAGTGCTTTGAAACGCGTGCCAAGAGGTTTTTCGGAAGATTCCCCGTGGAGCAAATATCTGCGTCTGCGCACGTTTTGTCTCTGTGCCACGCCCGAGACGAAGTTTATGACGGCAAATGATGTGATAGAACGCTCACTGGAACTCTTTGCCACCACACAGCCGTTTCTCGAATATGTGAATCGTGCCATTGAATATGTCTATGAAGAAGAGAGAATAAAATGAAAACACGATATTTCATATCATTGGTGCTCATTCTGACTCTGTCAAGTGTTAAGGCTACAGAGTGGGAAGATCAGCGCGTGTTGCAAATAAATCGTGAAGCACCACATGCCACATTTACGGCATACTATCAAACAATGGGCGACCGCACGATGAGTCTCGACGGGAAATGGAAGTTTCACTGGACACGCACCCCAGACGAACAACCATCCGACTTCTTCCATCCCGACTACGACGACTCGCACTGGCAGACGTTCTCCGTGCCCGCATGTTGGGAGATGAATGGATACGGCACACCTATCTATGCCAGTAGTGGATATACGTTCAGGATAAATCCTCCATACGTCATGGATGAACCGAAGGAGCGTTACACCGCTTTTGTGGAGCGCAACCCTACAGGATGCTATCGGCGCACGATAAATATCCCTAAAGCATGGAACGGAAAAGAAATTTATTTACATTTTGATGGAGTGTCATCGGCATTCTATCTGTGGGTGAACGGACAGATGGTGGGCTATTCACAAGGCAGTATGGAACCGGCAGACTTTCGCATCACAGATTATATTGATAATAGCGGTAAATGTATGGTGGCACTGAAAGTGCTGAAATACTGTGACGGCAGTTATCTTGAAGATCAGGATATGTGGCGTATGGCAGGCATCCATCGCAGCATCACTCTCGTAGCACGCGAAAAGGTGCACATACGCGACTTTGGTGTGCGCACCATACTTTCAGATGATTATACACGCGCAGAATTGCTGATTCACCCTACTCTACACTTTCAACTCTCCACTTTCAAACAGCCAGCGATAGATATTGACGGATGGAGCATCGAGGCAAGTCTCTTTGACGCTACGGGTAAGATGATACTCGATTCCGTCATGAGTCATGGGATAAAGGACATACTGAATCTTGACCATAAGGCACGGATAATGAACGACCGTACACCGCAACGCGGTTATCCGAAATGGGGATGGCTTTGCGCTCGTATCCGTAACCCACATTTGTGGACTGCCGAATCACCTTATTTATACACCTTGCATCTAAGGCTTTTGGACAGCAACGGACAGACTGTAGAGAACATCACGACACGGGTGGGCTTCCGCTCGGTGGAGATATGCGACGGGCGTATGCTCATCAATGGCAAGCAGATACGTCTGCGCGGAGTGAACAGGCACGAGATGCACCCTCTTTCAGGGCATGTCATGAGTGAGGAACTGATGTTGCGCGACATACTGCTCATGAAGCGTGCCAATATAAATGCTGTGCGCACGTGCCATTACCCGAACACACCGCGATGGTATGAACTGTGCGATTCGCTTGGGCTCTACGTTCTTGACGAGGTGGATATCGAAGAACATGGTCTGCGTGGGCAGTTGGCAAGCGATGAGACATGGACAGCAACATTCATGGACCGCACACAACGTTGCGTGGTGCGCGACCGCAATCATCCTTCTGTGATAATGTGGAGTCTCGGCAACGAGTCGGGATGGGGGCCAAATTTTGCCACCACCGCAGCATGGATACATGAATATGACCCAACTCGTCCCGTCCACTACGAAGGGGCACAAGGAAAGGATGGAAACGACCCGAAAAGTGTCGATGTAATCAGTCGATTCTATCCACGCACACAAGATGAATACCTTAACCCGGGTGTGAAAGACGCGAACATGGAACGCCCAGAAAATGCCCGTTGGGAACGGTTGCTCTCTATAGCACAAAACGAGAATGACAACCGGCCAGTACTCACTTCGGAATATGCCCACGCCATGGGGAATGCCCTTGGCAACCTGAAGGAATACTGGAAAGAGGTGTATTCTCATCCTCGTATGCTCGGTGGGTTCATCTGGGAATGGGCGGACGGCGGAATACAGAAAGATAGCATGATGGCTTATGGTGGCGATTTCGGCGATTATCCTAATCTAAAAGCATTCTGCGTGAAAGGCATAGTGACAGGCTATCGGCAAACGACACCGAAATACGAGGAGGTGAAGCAGATATATGCGCCTGTGGATTTTGAGTTGAAGAACGGAAACCCGCATCTCATCGTTTTGGACGAAACGGTGAATACAGATGACTACCAAATCACTGCCACAAAGCAGCGCGGAGAGCATGGCGATGAATACCTGAATGTAACAGCCGCACTGAAAGAAGCAAAACCGTGGGCAGAGAAAGGGTACGTGATAAAGAGTCGTCAGTTCGTCATCCGTCAACCAAAAATGAGAAAAAGCATCACTACCCATGTTCGTAGGGTTGATGTAAGTTCTCTGCCATGGCAAATTGTACCACACCTGATGCGGGCGCCTCTTGATAATGACAAGGGTTTTGGCAATTGGATAGCAAAAGAATGGGAAAACACCGATATCAACGACTCTGTTGAGGTGAAATATGACATCTCAGAATGTGAAGATGGAAGTCTGGACTTCCGTGTGACATTTACTCCTCACGGCAGTCTCCCTCCTGTGCCTTGCTATGGTGTGACATTTATGTTGCCTTCATCCCTCAATAGCCTCTCATGGTATGGGCGTGGCGAGGTGGAAGACTATCCTGACCGTCAGGCTGCCACCTCTATAGGCAGATGGTCGTCCACTGTCGATGAGCAGTATTTCCATTATGTTCGTCCACAAGATGGCGGGCATCATTCCGACACGTATGAGGTGTTGCTTTGTGACAGCATCCCGGGAGAGGGTTGGAGTTTTACGGCACTTGACAAGCCTTTCGTCTTTCAGGCATTACCATATTCTGTCCGCCAACTCACCACTACGGCACACGACTGTCAGTTACGCCCCGAGCCATACGTTTTCCTCAGCATCGATGCTGCTGTGATGGGCATCGGCAACAGCAGTTGCGGTCCTGGTGTGTTGAAGAAATATGCCTTGCCACAGCAAGAATACTCTCTCCACCTCAAGATAGAAAAAATAGGAAAGAATTTATAGAACACACCTTTAGAATGTACAAGGGAGTGTAAGGAGTTGGTAATATAGTGTGCGTGCCATGCGTCGCATACCCTCATCGTTTGGATGCAAACGGTCGTTGGCATGTCCGAAAGTGTCTTGACACTCATGCATAGGAAATAGCCCTGATGTGGCATTCCAATCGATGACCGGCACAGCCCACACATTACCCGCCTCCTTAATGGCATTGACGTATGCCTCAAGGTATTCTCCGCACCAGTTAGTGTAGTCTTCGGTCGGTTGCCAGTTCTTTTCGTTGAAATAAGCCCTGCCACGGTGTAAAGGCGTAAGAAGAACAATCTGTTTCGTAGGGTACATGCGTTTGATGGAGTCAAGTGCGATGTTGATACGTCCCTTGAAAGTCTCATCATCAAAGACGATGTGCCTGCGACGACGCTTTTCCAACTGCTTCTCCTTGCCTTTTGCAGCGAACACTTCCTCCTCCGTCTCTTTATACCATTCTCCTATCGGCAAGCCACTGTTGTAGTCGTTAGTGCCGAGAAAAATAAGGATTGCATCCACATCATCCCCATGTTCACTTTTTAGTTTGTTGGCTTGATTGATGGCATCATCCCATTGTCTTCCACTGATGCCATATACATACGAGGTGATGTTCAGCCACTGCTGAAGGAAAGCCCACCACTTTGTTTTTGCCTGTTTCAGTCGCGGATCAGTAATCGAGTCACCGATATATGCCACTTTCTTCCCGTGCCACGGATGCTGAAATACAGCCTGTGCCTGACAGTTTGCGATACACCCAAATGCGAATAATAACGATATAATAAAGACTTTTTTCATATCACTTTTGATTGATGTTTTATGTTTACAAACTTATAAAAACATAATAACACGCCAAAGGAAATGCGCGATTATTTTACCACATCGAAGGATAATACAATTTTTAGGTAATACAATTTTTACATTTCACCTTATTAATAAGGTACCACGGAAAGGATTTCCATTTGTCGCACGGGCAGTCTCTTTCCATCGCTCAGAGTTCTGTATATAGCGATGACGCACTTTATTCCTACATTGGGTTAATCCTCGTTTCGAGTTGCAGTCGTGATGTTGCAAAGGGGGGGGGTGTAGGATATAATATCATACAAGTGTATGATATAAGATCCTACACGTGTATGATATAAGATCATACAAGTCATTCGATGGGAAGAGGAGGAGTGAGACATGAAAAGAGAGTGAGTGCGAGACAAAACGAAAGCCATCACGCTACAAGTACAAAAGTCTGCGCGAGGGGATGAGATGCCCTGTTCGAGCGATTGACTTCCCCAAATTTGGTAGCATCAAGACAAAGTTCGTGCAAACTGGCGGAGAGACTGAATGTCTCTCTGCTTGCGACAGCTGCGGGTTTATCCGTACAAAGGAGCCCCTGTTTACAGGTAGCAGAGATAAGTTCACTTAATCTATGCCGAGGTGCAGCCGAAGTTACGCAAAAAGCGAAAGCAAAAATCTAACGATTTTTTTGATTGTTATATCTTCCCGATTTGTTCTAATTTTTGGAATTGTATATATTTGCACATATTAAGATGGGTTACATAAATTCTAAAATACAGACATAACTCCATGAATAAAGACACAGAAAAACGGGTGAAAGCCTTTGTTGAACGTTGGAGAGGCAGAGGATATGAAAAGGGAGAAAGTCAGCCGTTCTGGTTGGATCTTCTTCAGACTGTACAGGGAGTGGAACGACCATACGATATAGTTTCTTTCGAGAATCAGGTGAAGCTCAGTAGCACCAGTTTTATTGATGCTTATATCGAGCCCACTCACACACTCATCGAGCAGAAGTCCATCGACAAAGACCTTCGCAAGCCCATTCCGCAGAGCGACGGCTCTCTGCTAAAACCATTCGAGCAGGCAAAACGTTACAACAACGAACTGCCGTATTCCAAGCGTGCTCGTTGGATGGTGATATGCAACTTCAAGGAATTTCACGTCTATGACATGGAGAACCCTCACAGCGAACCGGAGGTTATCTTGCTGGAAAACTTGGAAAAGGAATATTACCGCCTGAGATTTCTCACCGAGACAAAAGACGTGCATTTGCAAAAAGAGCTTGAAGTGTCGATGAAGGCTGGCGATATTATCGGCGAGATTTACGACGAGTTGTTGAAAGAATACCGCAATCCTGATTCTGACGAGACCTTGAAAAGTCTGAACGTGCTTTGTGTGCGATTGGTGTTTTGCTTGTATGCTGAGGATGCTGGCATCTTCGGTAAGCACGATATGTTTCACGACTATTTGGTGAAATATAAACCGGGCGAGGGCGACATGCGCCGTGCACTTATCGACCTGTTTCGTGTGCTGAACACTCCCGAGAGTGAGCGTGACCCGTATTTGAACGATGACCTTTTGGCTTTCCCTTACTGCAATGGTGGATTGTTTGCCGATGAAACGGTTGAGATTCCGCGTTTCAACGACAAGATAGCACATCTGCTTTTGCAAAATGCGAGCCTTGATTTTGATTGGAGCCAGATTAGTCCTACTATCTTCGGTGCCGTCTTTGAGAGCACGCTCAACCCCGAGACGCGTCGTAGTGGCGGAATGCACTATACTTCGATAAAGAACATACACAAGGTGATAGACCCTTTGTTCCTTGATGACTTGCGCCAAGAGTTTGAGAGCATCAAGGGAGAACGTTTGGAACGCACTCGTCGCACTCATCTTGATGCTTTCCACGACAAGTTGGCAAGTCTTACGTTTCTTGACCCTGCTTGCGGTAGTGGCAATTTCTTGACGGAGACTTACCTTTCGTTGCGCCGATTGGAAAATGAGGTGATATTGGAAAAGAGTAAGGGTGAGAGTTTTCTTGGGTTTGAGAATCCGATAAAGGTAGATATTCATCAGTTTTATGGTATAGAGATTAACGACTTTGCTGTCTCCACAGCCACCACTGCTCTTTGGATTGCCGAGTCGCAGATGATGAGCGAGACGGAGAAGATTATACACAAAGACCTTGATATGTTGCCGTTGAAGAGTTATCACAACATCCACGAGGGCAACGCCTTGCGTATGGATTGGAACGACGTTATCCCTGCTTCGGAACTGTCCTACATTATGGGCAATCCGCCGTTTGTGGGGCATCAAAATAGAAATAAAGCACAAATAGAAGATATGGATGTTGCCTTTCATGATTTTGAAACATACGGAAAACTTGATTACGTATCCGCTTGGTACAAAATGGCAGCAGATTATATGCAAGAAACAGACATTCAGGCGGCTTTTGTTTCAACAAATTCCATTTGTCAAGGTGAGTCCGTTTCTGTTATGTGGGAACCACTTTTTACTAAAAGAAATTTGCAGATTCAATATGCGTGGCGTTCCTTTATTTGGGATAGTGAGGCAAGTTTGAAGGCACACGTTCATTGCGTTATTGTAGGTTTCAGCGTTGCGCCAAATAATAAGCCTAAATATATTTTTCAAAGTGAACAAAAGAAAGAAGTAAAAAATATTAATGGATATTTATTGGATGCTCCAAATGTATTTATTCAGGGTAGAGGAAATGTCTTAACAAATGGATTGCCTTTAATGACAAAAGGTAGTCAACCTACAGATGGTGGTAACTTAATTTTATCAGTTGAAGAAAGAAACGACATTCTTAAAAAATATCCCAATGCTGATGATTTTATAAAGCAATATATAGGTGCTGATGATTTTATTAACAATAAATTGCGCTATTGTTTGTGGTTAAAAGATGTGGAACCTTCGAAATTTAGGCATATTCCACAAATTATGGAACGATTAGAAAAAGTTGCAAACTTACGCAAAAATAGTCCAACAAAATCTGTACAATTTGATGCGTTCACTCCATATTTATTTACTCAAATAAGACAACCAGAATCAATGTATTTAGTTGTTCCTGAAACATCTTCAGAACGCAGAAAATATATTCCTATGGGTTTTGTTAGCCCAAATATTATATGTAGTAATGCTATTCGGTTTATTCCAAATGCAACATTATATTTGTTTGGTGTATTAACTTCAAATGTTCATAATGCATGGATGCGTGCCGTTTGTGGAAGATTAAAAAGCGATTATCGATACTCCCCATATATTTACAACAACTTCCCTTGGCCTAATCCAAGCGAAGAACAAAAAGCAAAGATAGAGCAGACGGCACAAGCTATTCTTGACGCTCGCGCACTATACCCTGACTCATCACTTGCCGACCTATATGACGAGGTGGCGATGCCTCCAGAACTGCGCAAGGCACACCAGCAAAACGACCGCGCCGTGATGGAAGCCTACGGATTCCCTGTAAGTCGCGACTTTACCGAAAGCGACTGCGTGGCAGAACTCTTCAAAATGTACCAAATCCTCACAGGTGATAATTAAAAACCCATTCTAAACTTTTCTTTGTCAGATTGAAATAAAATATTGTAATTTTGCAAAAGAATATGGACAAGACGTTGTACATAATAGCAGGATGTAATGGGGCTGGAAAGACAACAGCTTCAATGAATATAAGTCTTATGTCGGAAGAGGATAGAAAAAAACTGATAAAAGGTTTGGAATTGTCATCATACAAGACACTCCGTCGGAAGGCGATGCTCAATGAGGATGTCGTACAGTCTGATGAAGACGGCAATATGGTGATAATGCCAGCACGTGCAGTATTTACCAAATTGTATAATGAACCCGTGCCTTAGGGCAAAAAATACACATCACCATGCGAATAGCATTAATAGGTTACGGCAAGATGGGACACATGATTGAAGAGGTGGCTCTTCAGCGTGGGCATGAAGTCGTGTGCAGGATAGATGTGCAGAATCAGGACGACTTTGACAGTCCGGGATTTCTCTCTGCCGACGTAGCAATAGAATTTACCTCACCATCATCGGCATACGGAAACTGTATGCGTGCCTTTGAGAAAGGCGTAAAGGTGGTGAGTGGCACTACTGGATGGCTGTCGCAACACCGCGAGGCGATGGAAGAGCTCTGCCGTGACGGTAAGCACACGCTGTTTTGGGCAAGTAACTTCAGCGTGGGAGTAGCCATCTTCTCGGCTGTGAACAGGTATCTGGCACGTCTAATGAACGACTTTCCGCAGTATGACGTGAAAATGAGTGAGACACATCATGTGCATAAACTTGATGCACCCTCAGGGACAGCCCTTACACTCGCTTCACAGATAGAGAGCGAGATAGAACGGGTGGAACGGGTGGAGATTACATCCGTGCGCGAAGGCGAAGTGCCGGGCATACACTCCGTGTCGTATGATTCAGATGCTGATATGATCACCATCACGCACGATGCACACTCGCGACGTGGCTTTGCCCTCGGCGCTGTGATGGCAGCAGAATACACCATAGAGCATACAGGCATGCTCGGAATGGAGGACTTGTTTAAGGTGATAAAAATTGATAATTGACAATTGATAATTGATAATTCGTTAGATGGAAGATTTACAGAAAAAGAATTTTAATAAGAAGGTGCAATGGACGAAATTCATTATCGTGCTTGTGTTGTATCTCATCTTTTTATATTGGATAAATGGATGGTGGGGACTGCTGGTGGTGCCTTTCATCTACGACGTATATATCACAAAGAAGATAAGGTGGACATGGTGGAAAGATGCAGAGAAGCCCATCCGCGTAGTGATGAGTTGGGTAGATGCCATCGTTTTCGCGTTGATAGCAGTATATTTTGTCAATCTGTATTTCTTCCAGAATTACGAGATACCGTCATCGTCGCTTGAAAAGTCGCTCCTCACAGGCGATTATCTCTTTGTGAGCAAGGTGCATTACGGTCCACGAAAGCCAATGACGCCACTCACTATGCCACTCACACAACACACCATGCCCGTGACCGGCACAAAGAGTTACATCGACTGGCCACAATGGGATTATGAGCGCGTGAAAGGACTCGGCAAGGTGGAGCTGAATGATATCGTGGTGTTCAACTATCCTGCCGGTGATTCCATACTTGAAAACCCACAATATCAGGCTGCCGACTACTATCAGATATGTTACAGCTTCGGGTCGCAGATAATGGGAAATCCTAACCCTGACGACGTGCAGAAGAAAGACCTTCCTGCCTTTTACGAGAAGATGTATCAAACCGGACGTGCCTATCTTGCAGATAATCCGAATGAATACGGCAACATCATCGCACGACCTGTTGACCGTCGTGAGAACTATGTGAAACGCTGTGTGGGACTGCCGGGGCAGACGATACAGATAAAAAACCGCATCGTCTATCTCAACGGCAAGGCGAATAAAGAGCCAGACGAGGTGCAATACACCTATCATGTGGCTCTGAAACAAAACCTGCCGGACGAACTGATGGCAGAGCTCGGCATCAGTAATGAAGACCTTGAATCGCTGAATTCAACAGGTGTGATGCCACTAACGAAGAAGACCGTCCGCGCCCTGCGGGCAAGAAAAGATATTGTGGATAGCATAACGCTGAACACCACGTCATACATAGGCGAGGTATATCCGCTGAATGCCAACACCCACTGGACACGCGACAACTACGGTCCGCTGTGGATACCACAGCGAGGCAAGAGTATAAGCCTCACGCTCGACAATCTGCCGATGTATGAACGCCCGATACGCGTGTATGAGGGTAACGACCTGAAAGTGAAGAACGGGAAAATCTTCATCAACGGCAAGCAGACATCATTCTATACATTTAAGATGGACTACTACTGGATGATGGGTGACAACCGCCATAACTCTGCCGACTCACGCTATTGGGGTTTCGTACCAGAAGACCATATCGTGGGTAAACCGCTGTTCATCTGGCTCTCTATTGACCCTGACGGACGAGGCATAAGATGGAACAGAATACTGCGCTGGGTGGATAATATCAAGTGATGGTGTATAATTGATACGGTTATGACGCACTTTGCATCAAGTTTGATAACAAATATACAATTAAAAACATAAAAAGTCTTGACTTGGAAAACTAATTTGGAAGAGACGAAACAGCACTACCTCTCGTGGTGGAACCATCGGGGAGTGGTGCTCAATATGTGGGAACATTTTCAAGAGGGCGTCACGCCTCATGCCGATGTGCCACAGCCGCCGTCTCCAAAGGATAATCATCAGAAATGGTTTGACCCGAAGTGGCGAGCAGAGTATCTTGACTGGTACGTGGCACATAGTTGCCTTGATGCCGACATCCTGCCTGTGGCAAATACGCAACTCGGACCGGGGTCGCTGGCTGCCATCCTCGGAGCACGTTACGAAGGTGGTGACGACACGATATGGATACATCCTGACCCTGATTATACTGATGATTTCCGTTTCGATGCCAGTCACCCTAATTACCTGCTTCATAAACAGCTCCTAACAGAGTGTAAGAAGAAGGCAGAGGGGCATTATTATGTCGGTATGCCCGACCTGATGGAAGGACTTGACGTGCTTGCAGCCATGAAAGGGACAGACCATGTGCTGACAGACCTCGTGACGCAACCGGAAGTGGTGGAGAGCCAGATGCAACGCATCAACGACATCTATTTCCGCGTCTTTGATGAACTCTATGAGATAATCCGTGAAGGAAGGGAGATGGCTTTCTGTTATTTCTCCTCATGGGCACCGGACAAGATGACGAAACTGCAATGTGACATATCCACGATGATATCGCCTGACGACTATAGGCGATTCGTACAGCCTTTTATCCGCCAACAATGTCAGCGCATACCTTACACGCTGTATCATCTTGACGGCGTGGGGGCAATGCATCATCTGCCAGCCCTGCTTGAGATAGACGAACTGTCAGCCGTGCAGTGGACACCGGGCGTTGGGGAACCGCAGGGAGGTTCGCCACGTTGGTACGACCTTTACCGCCGTGTGCTCGCAGCAGGGAAGAGCATTATGGCATGTCATCTAAAAGTGGATGAGATAAAACCATTACTTGATAATATAGGAACTGATGGAGTACATCTTGAAGTTGATTTTAATAACCAACAGGAAGTAGAAGAAGCTATGAAAATCGTAGAAGACTTTAACACACATTCAAGTGCATGCACTTGTGGGTGTAGCGAAACACAAAAGCGTGAGAACATGCTGAGTCCGCAACAGGCCGACCTTGAAGGCGAAATGAAGAAACGTATTCTTGTGCTTGATGGGGCGCAAGGGACGACAATACAACAGTACAAACTGACAGAAGAACAATATCGTGGCAGTCAGTTTGCTGATTTCAACGGTACGCTGAAAGGGTGCAACGACCTTCTGAACCTAACCAATCCGGGTGTTTGTGTAGATGTTCACAGACGTTTTGTAGAGGCAGGTGCAGAGATTATCTCTACACACACATTCAATGCACAACGCATATCTCTGAAGGGATTTCACATGGAAAACCGTGTTCGCGACATCAACATTGCAGCATGTGCCATAGCAAAAGGTATTGCCGGTTTCTATTCTACTCTGGAAAAGCCGATTTTCGTTGCTGGAGATATCGGTCCTACACCTAAATGCGTGTCTATTGGAGACATATCTAAAGAAGAATTGTATGATGCATACTTTGAACAGATACAGGCACTTGTGGATGGTGGTGTTGACTGCTTGCTGATAGGGACTATATTTGATACGGAAAATGCAAAGATAGCACTTGAAGCATTCAAGAAGACAGGTAGTAAGATACCTGTCATTATGAGTTTTACTCTTAAAGACCCGAAAGGTTACAACATGCTCGGGCAGGACCTGCTGGCATTTATGCTGTCGCTGAAGGATGAACCGGTCATGGCTGTGGGACTGAACTGCTCGCTCGGTGCCGAACAGATGATTCCTTTCCTGAGAAAGATTTCAGCCACTGTACCGCAGTATGTCATTGCTTTCCCTAATGCCGGACTGCCTGATAAGGACGGGAAGTATGCTCAGACGCCGAAGATGATGCAGAAAGCCGTATGGCCACTCGTTGACGAACATCTTGTAAACATCATTGGTGGATGCTGTGGCACGGATGACGGTCATATAAAAGAAATTGCAAAACTCGTTCAGGTGGATGATGGTATATTCATTTCACCACGCGTTCCGAATGGTACAGCTTCACTTCAAACATTGGTTAAAGAAGATGAGGTTAGCAAATCTCTCCTTTCAGGAGGAGATTCAGAGGAGGCTTTGACGGAATCATCAGCTCTGTTTGATGCTATCGTCAAGGGTAAGGCTCCTGAAGCAGTGGCTGCAACAAAGGAGAAAATCTCTGCTGGTGCAGACCCACAGGAGATTATCAATACCGAAATGATTAAGGCGATGAGCGAAGTGGGCAGACAATTTGAAGAAGGCACGGCTTTCGTTCCGCAACTGCTTATGGCAGCACGTGCGATGAAAGCCGCACTCGAAATCCTGAAACCATTGATGGCAGGTAAGGAGACCATCTCACTTGGGCGTATCGTCATCGGTACGGTGAAGGGCGACCTCCACGACATCGGCAAGAACCTTGTGGCATCCATGCTCGAAGGATGTGGCTTTGAGGTGTTCAACATTGGTATTGATGTTACGGCAGAAAAGTTTATCGAAGAAATCAAGGTACATGATGCTGATGCCGTGTGTATGAGTGCGTTGCTCACCACCACGATGCCATATATGAAAGAGGTCATCGCTGCCATCAACGCGGCAGGACTGCGTCAGAGAGTGAAGATAATGGTGGGTGGTGCTCCACTCACACAGGAGTTCTGCGATGAGATAGGTGCTGACGGATATAGCGACAATGCGAACTCAGCCGTGGCATTAGCAAAGAAATTATTAAATAAGTGATAGTTAAATGAACTCCATAACATTCGGTACGCTTGACTGGGTGATTCTGCTCACCTATTTTGTGGTGCTCATCATCATAGGGCTTTGGGCGAGTGCAAGAAAAAAGAAAGATGAGAATCTCTTTCTTGCCAATCATTCCTTGAAATGGTATCAGATAGGTTTTTCAATGTGGGGTACAAACGTCGGTCCGTCTATGCTCATCGCTTCTGCAAGTGCAGGTTTTGCCACGGGTGTGGTGTCGGGCAACTATGCGTGGTATGCCTTTATCTTTATCGGTCTGTTGGCATTCGTGTTTGCACCGCGCTATCTGGGTGAGAAAATCTCTACGTTGCCTGAATTTATGGGCAAACGCTTCGGACAGTCCACGCGCAACATGCTCGCATGGTACACCATCGTTACCATTCTTATCTCTTGGCTTGCACTGACGCTCTTTGCAGGTGGTATTCTCATCCGTCAGGTGTTCGGCATACCGATGTGGGCATCAGCACTTATTCTGTTGGGCATATCAGTATTCTTCACCGTATTGGGCGGACTGAAGGCTGTGGCTTACACCAACGTATATCAGATGATACTGCTCATCGTGGTATCTGCCACGCTCACCGTAGTGGGTATATGCTACCTTGGTGGTGGTTCATTCTTCGGTGGCATCAGTACGCTTGCTGACCCGGACGTAGTGCCGTCATCTTATTGGAATCTCTTTCAGCCTAATTCAGACAGGAACTACCCATGGCTGCCTGTGATGCTGGGATATATCGTTTCGGGCATGTGGTTCTGGTGTACGGATCAGAGCATGGTACAGCCTGTCCTTGCAGCAAAAAACCTGAAGGAAGGACAGCGTGGTGCCAACTTCACAGGTTGGCTGAAAATCCTTGACGTTGCAATATATATTATCCCTGGTGTTGTATGTTTTGCCCTTGCGCGTACCGGCTTCTTTGGCACAATGACAATCAATCAGGATGATGCCTATATGACGCTTGTCACTCATCTCTTCCCAATAGGTATGGTGGGTTTGGTGATGGCTGTACTCACAGCTTCGCTTGTCAGCACTATCGGCAGCGCGTTGAATGCCCTCAGCACTGTCTTCACGATGGATATATATGTAAGAAAGTTTAATATTGGAGCTGATACCCGTCAGATTGTGCGCGTGGGTCGTATCGTAACCATTGTCGGTGCGCTCATTTCGATAATCATCACCATTGCCATAGATAATATAAAAGGTATGGATCTGTTCAATGTCTTCCAGTCGGTGCTCAGTTTCATTGCTCCGCCGATGGCGGCAGTGTTCCTTATGGGAGTGTTCTGGAAGCGTTGCACCACAATGGCTGCCAACCTTGCACTGACCGCAGGTACGGTATTCAGCATAGGTATGGGCATCATTTATCTTTGGGTGGTGGATGGCAGTGCATACATGCACTTTGGTATGCTCTCGTTTATCATCTTCGTCATACTGCTTGTGATGATGACCATCACGAGTTTCCTAACTCGTGCAGAGGACAGGGAATCAATGGCTGTGATAAAGGAGAAGACATCAATAGGAGTGATAACGGCATGGATACTGCTATCTGTTGTGATGGTGTCTTTCTATATTTTCTTTAATGGTAAATGAGTTGTGAGTTTTCATCGTTCATAACTCATTTAGATAGTCAACCAACCGTTTCTTCGCCCTCAATGTAATTATGTAGGGAGACGGTGTTTCCGTCAAATATGGCATAAGTGAAACTTTGCATCCATTCACCGATGATGAACATGCGCGTGTTTTGGTGAAGGATAAGGTCAAGTTCAATGTGACGGTGTCCGAAGATATAGAAATTGATGTCAGGATGTTGTTTCATGTGGGCTTTTGTCCATTGCACCAGTGGTTCGTTTCCCTCTCCACGATAAGGCTCTTCCTGACCATCAATACGCTTCATGCGTGAATGGCGTGCCCACTGCAAGCCGAAGTTTATGCCCCAGCGTGGATGCAGTGCAGAGAACAGTCGCTGGCACAATCTGTTATGGAACACACTCTGTATGAAACGGAATCTGCGCGACTCCTCACCCAGTCCCTCACCATGTGCGAGGAAGAAGAGTTTGCCGTACATCTCTTCTATCACAGGTTTGAAGTGCAGTTTCACCCCACATTCCTCCTTGAGATAGCGATAAGCCCAAATGTCGTGATTGCCGGTGAAGTAATGCACCTCTACACCCATATCTGTGAGTTCGGACACTTTGCCCAAAAAGCGTGTATAACCTTTTGGCACTGTAAAACGGTATTCATACCAAAAGTCGAACATATCACCGAGCATATAAATGGCTTCGGCTTTGTCCTTTATAGCATCTAAAAAACTTACTAATCGACGCTCTTGTGTGCGGCGGTGTTCAATGGCAAGCGACCCGAGGTGGGCATCCGAAATGAAATATATGTTTTTCTTCATCATCAATTTAGTCCGAGGTCAATCTTTGCTTCTTCCGACATCATATCCTTATCCCATGCAGGTTCGAACACGAGTTCCACACGTGCATCATTCACACCTTCAAGTGTACTGACTTTCTGCCGTACATCTTCCACTATAAACTCTGCCGCAGGGCAGGTGGGAGCAGTGAAGGTCATCTCAATAAGCACTTCAGCATCATCGTTCACATCTATGCGGTAGATGAGACCGAGGTTGTAGATGTCCACAGGTATCTCTGGATCATAAACGGTTTTCAGTACATCTACAATTTTTCCTTCTATATCTTGTTTTTCTTCTAATGAAAGCATATCCGAATTTTAGTTCTGTGTTTTGAGTTTTTGAATCTATCACCCACTCTACTCATAACTATTAATTATCAATCCCTCAGGTGTGATGGTGATGAGCCGACGGCGGTAAAGGTCGCCCACAGCCTGTTTGAACACCTTTTTGCTCACTCCGAAACGGTCGTATATCTCTGTTGCAGGACTCTTGTCGCCGAGGTGACAACGTCCGCCATTGTTCCTGATATAGAACAAGAGCCGTTCAGCAAACTCTTCCGTGTGGCTACGTCCTGTCTTCTGCAGTGTGAGGTCTATCTTTCCATCTTCACGCACATGGTCAATGTATGCTTCCATACAGTCGCCCGTATGTACGTGGCGGAAAATCTCGTTTTCGTAAATCAGTCCTGCATATTTATTGTCAATGATAGCTTTGAAGCCGAGGTCAGTCTTCTGCCAAATAAGGATATTCACCTTTGTTCCATGCTCCAGACTGCTGTCCCCAACAGGTGGTTTCTGCAGGAATTTCTCAACTTTAGCGGAAGCTACTATACGGTACGATTCCTCATCCTGATGTACATGGACGATATAGCTTTCGCCCATCTCCATCTTTTTCTTCTGTTCGCGGAACGGGCAGAAGAGGTCTTTCATCAGTCCCCAATCAAGGAATGCTCCATACTGGTTTACCCATGCCACTTTGAGATAGGCAAAATCGCCCACTTGTGCCAATGCTTCCTGTGTGGTGGCTGTTAGACGTTCCTCATGGTCAAGATAGATAAACACATTTAGTTCATCACCGATGCGTGTTCCTTCCGGCACATAACGAGTAGGCAACAGAATATCGCCCTCGCGCCCTCCGTCAAGATATAGCCCGAAATCCACACTTCGTACTACACGTAACTTATTGTATTGTCCCAGTCGTAATTTTTCCATCCATCATGTGTATGGTACGGTCACAGATGCGTGCCAGTCCTTCATCGTGTGTGACGATGATAAACGTCTGTCCCATCTCATCGCGTAGGCGGAAGAAGAGATTGTGCAGTTCTTCCTTGTTCTTCATATCAAGACTGCCCGACGGCTCATCGGCAAGTATCACTGCCGGCGAGTTCACCAATGCACGTGCTACTGCCACACGTTGTCTCTCTCCTCCCGACAATTCGTTGGGTTTGTGTTGTGCCCGATCAGCGAGATTCATGAATGTAAGAAGTTCTTTGGCTCTTTGTTGTGCCTTTGAAAACGTCATCCCACTGATTAGTGCCGGCATCATCACATTTTCTGTTGCGGTAAATTCCGGCAGGAGCTGATGAAACTGAAATACAAAGCCGATGTTTCTGTTCCTGAAGTCAGCCAGTTTCTTCTGTGATAGGTTGCCGATGTTTGTTCCGTCAATCAGCACCTGACCGCTGTCTGCCTTGTCAAGCGTACCGATGATCTGAAGGAGTGTAGTTTTGCCTGCTCCTGATGGACCGACAATGCTCACTACTTCGCCCTTCTCCACCCTTAGGTCAATGCCTTTCAGCACCTGCAAGGCTCCATAACTTTTCTTTATATCGTGTATTTCAATCATTTATTAAATTATATCGTCAGTGGTCAATCGTCAACAATAAATGGTTCTAATCTCAAATCTCTAATCCTTATAAAATTTCTCTGCTTGTTGTTGCAGCCATTCTTTGTCATCGAAGTAGTTTATGCGCATAGCCCTGCGCACCTCGTCCATGGTCTGCTGTGCAAACTCCCGTGCATCGGCTGTGCCACGTTTCAAGATGTTCAGCACTTCAGGGATGTCTTTCTCATATTGCTGACGACGTTCACGTATCGGTGCAAGTTCTTTTTCAAGGACTTTCATCAGTAGTTTCTTGCATTTCATATCGCCTAGTCCGCCACGCATATAATGCTCTTTCATCTCCTGCAGACAGGAATAGTCAGGCAGGAACTCCGCAAAGTCTTCTGGTTTGCAAAAAGCGTCAAGGTAAGTGAATACGCAGTTGCCTTCCACATGACCAGGGTCTTCCACATTCAAGTGCTGAGGGTCAGTGTACATGCTCTTTACTTTGCGCTCTACTTCCTTCTTGTCGTCCGATAGGTAGATGCAGTTCCCCAATGATTTGCTCATCTTCGCCTTTCCGTCAGTTCCAGGCAGACGCATACACACTTGATTTTCCGGCAACAGGATGTTTGGTTCCACCAGCACCTCGCCATATATGCGATTGAACGACCGCACAAGTTCACGTGTCTGTTCAATCATCGGCTTCTGGTCTTCGCCTGTCGGCACGGTAGTGGCTTTGAAGAGCGTGATGTCGGCTGCTTGCGACACAGGGTAACAGAAAAATCCCACCGGGATGTTGGCATCAAAGTTGCGCATCTTTATTTCCGTCTTCACCGTAGGGTTGCGTTGTAGGCGCGAAACGGTGACGAGATTCATCAAATATTGTGTGAGTTCTGCAAGTTCCGGTATCTGGCTTTGTATGAAGAACGTTACTTTTTCTGGCGACAGTCCAACAGAGAGGTAGTCAAGTGCCACTTCCATTATGCTCTGTCTAATTTTCTCAGGGTTCTCGGCATTGTCCGTAAGTGCTTGTACGTCGGCTATAAAAATAAACATACGGTCATAATCGCCCTGTTTTTGCAGTTCTACTCTTCTGCGCAGTGACCCTACATAATGCCCAAGATGAAGTTTTCCTGTAGGTCTGTCTCCTGTAAGAATAATTTTTCCCATATCGTGTTTTTTATTTGTTTTTCGCTTTTCGCAACTTCGGCTACACCTCGGCATAGATTAAGTGAACTTATCTCTGCACTTGGTTTGCACGAACTTTCGTTGAGAGAAGCCAAAGATAAAGAAAGGTGATGGAAAAGCAAAATCTTTTTTTTCTTTTCCGAGCTATCTCTTATCTTGGATGTATAAGTAAAGAAAGGCGAGTGCAAAGCCAAATTTATGGTAAGTCAAAAGTGAAAAATATAAAAGCATTAAACTTTTCAGCAGAAATGGCATCACATATTATGTATTACTTAAATTTGAAATAATTATGAAAAAGATTTTATTATTAGTTGCAATGACAATGACATTTGTTTTTGCAAATGCACAGAATGAGGGAGGACAGCAGTTTAGACAGTTTGGAGGACATGGGTTCAACCCTGAACAGATGGCTACACATCAGGCAGACCGTCTCAAGAAGGTTTGCGACCTCAATGACGAACAGTACGCAAAGGTGTTGGATTTGTATAAGACGCAGTCAGAGGAGATGATGAAGCAGTTCCAGAATCGTCAGCCAGGACAGCCTTTCAATCGTGAAGAAATGCAGAAACTCCGTGAGGATATGGATGCAAAGATCAAGGAAATCCTTACCGAAGAGCAGTTCGTAAAATATCAGGAAATGCAGAAACGGATGCCACGTCCTGGTTTTGGAGGTCATCATGGTCATGGCAGACCATCAACCCCGCCAACAGAGTAACATAAGCTATCAATATAAAATACTTACAGCCCCTTGCAAAGCCAACTGCAAAGGGCTGTAGTTTTTTTACCCAAAAACCTATTATTATCAACCGATTTGGATTTAACCGAAGAACAGGTATGCCACGAAGATGGCTGCCAGAATGCCTATAAGGTCTGTCCATAGGCCTGCAGCTACGGCATGGCGCGTTTTGCGTATGCTTACACTACCAAAATATACTGCAAGGATATAGAATGTAGTGTCTGTACTGCCTTGGAAAATACAACTCAAGCGCCCCACGAATGAGTCGGCACCATAAGTGGTCATGGCATCTACCAT
The DNA here is from genome assembly GCA_018065185.1 of Candidatus Equicola faecalis. GTDB lineage: Bacteria > Bacteroidota > Bacteroidia > Bacteroidales > Bacteroidaceae > Prevotella > Prevotella faecalis. The sequence continues at coordinate 51,917 of JAGHTU010000046.1, forward strand.
CATTCCACGTGCCCCACTGCCCGAAAGTGGTTTCATCAAGGCCGTAGGCAGAGCACCTACCCACTGATTGTCAAAACCGAGAGCCGATACACACCACGATACACCATCTATGAGCCAATCCATAGCACCCGAGGCACGGAACACACCTATACCCACCAGCATAGCCACAAGATAAGGGATTATTGATACTGCCGTCTTAAAACCATCTTTTGCTCCTTCTACAAAGGACTCGTAAACATTTACATGTTTGCGAATACCGGCGATAATGAACCCGATGATGACTGTCATTAAGATGATGTTGGCTGCCGTGGAACTGACCACTGACATCGTTGCGTCATTCATTGTGCTGAAACAGAAGATAATGGCGGCAAACAATAGCATCATACCGCCAAAGGTGCACATCAATGTACGCTGAAAAAGGTTTATCTTTTGGTAAATACTCGTAACGATGATGCCTCCTAATGTACAGATAAAGGTCTGTATAAGCAGAGGAATGAAGATGTCCGTGGCATCGGCAGCACCCAACTGTGTGCGGTACACCATGATGGTGACAGGGATAAGACACAGGCCGGAGGTGTTGAGCACAAGAAACATTATCATCGCATTTGTTGCCGTATCCTTCTGTGGGTTCAGGGTCTGCATTTCTTTCATGGCTTTGAGACCGAGAGGAGTGGCGGCATTGTCTAGCCCCAACAGATTGGCTGCAATATTCATGAATATGCTACCCGTAGCAGGATGTCCTTTCGGAATGTCCGGGAACAATCGCACGAAGACAGGGCTCAACAGTCGTGATAAAGCATTTACCACACCACCTTTCTCGCCAATCTTCATCACACCCAACCATAATGACAGCACGCCAGTAAGGGAGAGCGATATCTCAAATGCCGTCTTTGCTGATGAGAAAGTGGCATCCATCATTGAAGGAAAAACGTCGTAGTCGCCTAAAAACAATAGGCGTATCATCGCAATGACAAAGGCGATTAAGAAAAATCCTATCCAGATATAATTAAGCACCATATTGGGTTATGAGTTTTGGGTTGTGAGTCGTGAGTTTCGTAGTGGGTTGGCATACATCGTCAGCATACGCTCACGCAGGAATGCCACGTCCTTATTTCGCAGTTCGATGCGCTCTATCTGACGTGAGAGATAATCATTGAATTGATTTGCTTCCTCTTCGGTGTAGTTCACGCCCATGTGTTGTTTACTGCTGTTGAGCATATCATCAGCGATATAGTTGCAAGGATAAAGGTAGTAATGGCTATGTATCTCATGGGTAATAAACTCTGCCACGCGCTCAAAGAATTCCTGTTTCTGCATGTCGTCAGGCAACGAACCTATAAAGTCATCAATACATGGAGCGCAATGATAATGTATGTGACCCTTGTAGCCGAAAATGCCGGTCTGCATGTTCAGCAGGTCGTCAACAGGCTGTTTGTGATAGGAAGCATCATCGCGCCGTTGCTGATATTCGCGTGCTTTGAGCCAGTCGCAAGGGTCGTATTCGTAAGAGATAGTGAGCGGACAAATGTGCATTTCTGTCAGACGCTCTTTGAGTGACCCACTGCCTCCCATTGCCATCATCTTCAGTACTGATGCCTGCGTGAGGTCACTGCTGTCCTTAGAGCGTCCTTCGCGCTGTGCTATCCAGAGGTTTTCGTTCTTCTCCACAATGGCATGATGCATATATTCCGACATAAGTTTGGAACTCATGAGCGTCTCGCGTAACGACAGCCCTCGGCGCACAATAAATGATTTATTCACTCTTACCAGAAGTTTTATCCACGGATATATCAGCAGATTGTCGCCGATGCCTATTTCTGTTGTAGTGTCACAACCATTCTTCAACAGCAGATAGGAGAGAAAGGCAGAATCAAGCACTATGTCGCGGTGGTTGCTCATGAAGGTGTAGCGTTTACTCAGGTCTATTGATGATGAGTCCATTTCAATGCCTTTGCCACTACGGGCGAGGACACTATCAAGAAACTCTACACAGAAATTTCGCTGAAATTCAAGTGAGGTGGCGCATTGTCGCATACGTTTCTCAATGTCGGCATGGCCGATGTTGGGATAAAGGAAGTCCAATACATGATGAAAACCCTGTTCTGCAAAAAGTTGTGTATAAACGTCCTGCAACTCCTCCGGACGAAATGGTCGTATCTCAGAAAATATATCGTTCATGATGATTTGTCTTTTTTGGGGGGCAATAGCAAAAGGTTAAGAGCTGATTACTGAAATTGGTTTTCGACGATGTCTGTCAATACGGTACTCATATCCATACCAGCGGCTTTGACCTGTTGCGGAATGAATGAGGTGGCTGTCATGCCCGGTGTAGTGTTGACCTCTAACATGAATATCTTGCCCTCTGGTGAGATGATATAGTCTATGCGTATAATGCCATTACAATGTAGCACGTCATAGATCATCCCCGTAATGCGTTGCACACGCTCAAAGAGTTCGTCACTGATGCGTGCAGGGGTGATTTCGCTCACCTGTCCGTTGTATTTTGCATCGTAGTCGAAAAACTCGTTGAATGTAACCACTTCAGTCACTGGCAGTACCACGTCTTTAGTGTGGGTCTTGTAGCATCCGCAGGTCACTTCTGTTCCTTGCAGGAATGTCTCCACCATGACTTCTTTGCTCAATGCTGCCGCACGGTCAATGGCAGCAGGCAGTTCTTCCAGCGTGTTGACCTTTGTCACACCGAAACTGCTACCCTCTGTAGCAGGCTTGACAAAGACTGGTAGGCCGAGTTGCTGTACGATGTCTTGATACTGAATATTAGGTATGTCGGCTTTGTGTATGAGTACGGAATCTGCTACACTTACCCCAAAGGTGCGGAGAAATTGGTTGCAAGCAAATTTGTTGAATGTCAGTGCTTCCACCAATACGTTACTTGTGGAATACGGCACTCCCACCATATCAAGGTAGCCTTGCAATAATCCGTTCTCCCCTGGTGTGCCGTGGATAGTGATATAGGCGTAGTTGAATTTGATGTGTCGTGAATGGAGAGTAAAAGAAAAATCGTTTTTATCTATATCAATATTGCCTTCATCGGTTTTTACTTGCCATGACATCTTGTTCATCACCACGATATAAACCTCGTAAAGTTCTTTGTCAAAGAAGCTATATACGCCCTCACCACTACGGAGCGACACATCGTGTTCCGACGAGTCGCCACCACATACTACTGCTATAATCTTTTTCATGATTCTTCTATATGATTCTTATCAGTTCCGTTAATATATCTTCTCCATTTATTGAGCAGTTCCGTCATGTCTGTCGGTAATTCGGCTGTGAAATCCATTTCCTTTCCCGTTGTTGGATGCCTGAAACCTAATGTCCGTGCATGCAGTGCTTGACGTGGACACATGGCGAAGCAGTTGTTTATAAATGCCCTATATGATGCACTTCGTTCACCACGCAGTATCTCGTTGCCGCCATAACGCTCGTCGGCAAAGAGCGGATGACGCAGATTTGTCATGTGTGCGCGAATCTGGTGTGTGCGCCCTGTCTCCAGACGGCACTCCACAAGTGTAGTGTAGCCGTAGCGTTCCAGTACACGATAGTGTGTCACCGCCGCTTTCCCCACACCAGAGTCGGGTGCAAACACTGCCATCTGCATCCTGTCCTTAGGGTTGCGTGCAATATTGCCTTCGATTCGTCCTTCATCGTCGATGAAGTTTCCCCACACTAAAGCATAATAAGTACGGCGTGTGGTCTTGTTGAAGAATTGTCCGCCGAGCGATGTCTTGGCATCAGGTGTCTTTGCCACCACCAGTAGTCCGCTGGTATCTTTGTCTATGCGGTGTACGAGTCCTACTTCAGGGTTGTTGGCATCAAATGTCTTATCGTCGCGCAGATGCCATGCTACGGCATTGATGAGCGTACCGGTGAAGTTTCCCACTCCCGGATGCACCACCAGTCCTGCCGGTTTGTTTATCACCATTAACGCCTCGTCTTCATAGACGATATCAAGAGGTATATCTTCCGGATAAATAGTGTTGTCGTGGCGTGGACGGTCGAGCATCAGTGTGATGACATTAAGCGGACGCACCTTATAATTACTTTTCACCACTTTTTCGTTCACATGTATGCATCCTGCTTCCGCAGCACGTTGTATCCTATTGCGGGATGTGTAGATCATATGATCGAAAAGATATTTGTCAATTCGTATGGGTTCCTGACCTTTATCTACGACAATGCGGAAATGCTCAAATAATTCGGTTTGTGTGGCATCCAACTCATCGTCATCTGCAGATGGCGTCTGGGAAATAATATCTTCGGAAGAAATAGGAGGAATAGTCATTTCATTCAATATCATCAAAACTGAATTCCTCATCAAGAACCTCCTGTTCTTCTTCGCCTATATCCACTTGTTCTACGTTACTCATCATCTCGTCCAACGTCCCATCGCCAATCTGTAACATCAGGCGTGAAGTGACAGGGACGAAGTCACCCGTATAGACATTTTTTCTATTATAGATGATGCCATAGACAAAGTCTTTCTCTCCATGTACCAATTGTGGTTTGCTCAATTTGAAACCCATTGCCGTCAGCGTAGCCTCTGCCTTGCGATAGGAGCTGTTCTCTATCAGGTCAGGAATCTGTATGGTGCTGGCTGTCTTTGAGTTGATGGTAAGGTAGATTTCTCTCCCAGGCTTTACCCGTGAGTCTTTTGCGGGAAGTTGTTTCAACACTTGCCCTGACGGTAGGCGATGATTGTAAGCCGAGTCAGCAATGTTTACCACCAACCCGATTTTTTCCAGTTTGAGTTTGGCACGCTCCAGACTCATACCGCTTACGTCTGGAACCCTCACCACTTCACCATGGTTGGTATATATTCGAGCAGCTAAATGTAGGCACACAACAATCACTATCAACACTACAAGCATTGCGCAGATGTTGATTGCTATATACCCACCCCGAATATGCATTTTATGAGTTTATTTGCCGTGGTTCTCGTCGGAAACGGTCAGTTTCTTACGACCCTTTGCACGACGTGAAGCCAAAACGCGACGACCATTCTTTGATGCCATTCTCTGACGGAAGCCGTGCTTGTTTGTTCTTCTTCTGTTGTGAGGCTGAAATGTCCTTTTCATAATATTATCTTTATCTTAACTGATTCTCATTTATCCAAATTGGGTTGCAAAGATAGTACAAGCCGAGCGAAATACAAAATTTCTTTATAAATAGTTTTTCCATGACTGGCCTAACTCTTTACAAGCACTTATTTCTTCGGCTTCCGTCAACTTATACCTTATATTATAGAGGTGCGCGCCCGCGCGCGAGGGAGGGAGATGGGGAAGGCTACCATTATCATTTCTCGAAAATCTCTGCGTAGCACCTGCAAGGTGCGTCTCTGCCTTCTGTGAGAAACATTAAGAAGAACCGACGAGAAACAGAAAAGCGAGAGACGGAAAAGTCCTTTATGAGAGACGGAAGCCGTCTTCCCATCGCTTAGATTTCTGTATATAGCGATGACGCACTTTATTCCCATCTTGGGTTAGTCGCCTTTTTGAGTTGCAGTAGTGATGTTGCAAAGTAGGGGCTTGTAGGATATAAGATCATACAAATGTATGATATAAGATCCTACACTTGTATGATATAATATCATACAAGTCATTCGATGGGAAGACGGGGAGTGAAGCATGAGAAGCGAGTGAGCGCGAGACAAAAATAAAGTCATCAAGAGATAAGTATAAAAGTCTGCGCGATGGAAAAGAGTGCCCAAACGAGCGTTTGTCAAGGGGCAATCATGCGTTTGTCAAAAAGTATGCGTTGAGACAGTCTGTTTTTGGTCCGTTTTTTGGTGAATTATCACGAGATTGGCTTCTCCCCAATTAGTGCAAGGCGAAAAAGACAAAAGGCAAAAAAAATCGTCAAATATTATGAATGCATCACTGACGCAGATGCTTGTTGAAGAATTCAAGCACTTTTGCCTGAGCTTTCAGCCCACAACTGTGCGGTATGTCCCATATCTCGGTGTCCAGCACCTGATCGGCATTCTGGCTTTTCCACACATCGCGCATTATACGGAAGGCCTTTTCAGCACCCTTCATAGGAAATAGTTTATCCTGTGAACCATTGATGAACAGCATCGGTTTCGGACATGCCAGACTTGCCACATGCGGATAGTCAAGCCATCGGCGCAAACCCGGGAAACAATTGGCAAAGCCACCATTTTCTGTGCGCTGATAATTTAACGACATCTGTTCATCCGTCGTCACCATCCAACAGACGGATGCCCCAGCCCTGATATGCTCACTCAATGCCGCCAACATCCATGCACGATAAGCCCCCATAGAACATCCCGTGCATCCTATACGGTTCGCATCTACTTCGGGCATCGTTGCCAGAAATTCTGTGCAACGGATATCATCATACGTCATATACGCGCTCAAGTCTATACCATACATCATCATGTTGCCTGCTATCATGTCATATCGGTCACGCTTTGCACCTTCTTCCTGCCCACGCTCACCCCACATTGGGGCATCAGAGGAGAATACGACATAACCGTTTTTCGCAAGGTAGTCGCCCAAGAACTGACCTTCATACAGATTTGCCACCCATTCTTCGGCATCCTTTATCACAATAGAATCCTCTGCAAATGGGCGTATCATCTTTTCCTTGCCTATGAAGAGATGAGCACCGTGGTCGTGAAGCACGTTGACAGCAGGGAAAGGCCCCTTACCATCGGGGATAAGCATTAGGGCCGGTATGGTATAGTATTTGCAAAGGCGTACCTCTATCTTCCGTGCTTTGTAGCCATCACGCTGCTCTTCGGCAATAACACTGACTTCCGTCTGCGCTACCGGTGGTGGAGGAGTAAGCATGCAGTCGAACACTTTCTGCCTTGCCACCTTACGCCACTGGTCAAAGTCTTTTATATCGCTGTTTCCCCATGCCAGAGGATAAGTCAGATCAGATATCAGCATATCGGCATATACGGGCAAGTTGCGACTGAATTCAAACTTCTCCCGTTTCTGCCCATGCAGAGACACACCAATTGCAATACAAACAAGCAAAACAATCTTTCTCATATACATAATGCTATTCGTTTCCAAAATTGCCGAAATGTGAAAACAATAATTGATTACCCCAGTAAAAGGCGCAGAGCCTCCTCCACTTTCGTGACAGGGTGCAGAGTGATGGCGAACTTCTTCGCATCCAATCCCTGAAGGTTATGGGCAGGGAGCAGAAAGTCCGTGAAGCCCAATTTCTCGGCTTCGGAGATACGCCCCTCAATGCGACCACACGCGCGTACCTCACCACTGAGCCCTACCTCACCAGCCATGCACCAGCCTTTTTCGATAGGCGTATCAATATTGCTAGAAAAGATGGCTGCAAGAACACTCAGGTCCATGCCCATGTCGGTGACACGTAGCCCACCGGCGATATTAACAAACACATCTTTCTGCACCAGTTTGAAACCGACACGTTTCTCCAATACGGCAAGAAGCATATTCAGTCGCCGTCCGTCAAAACCTGTGGCGGAACGTTGCGGAGTGCCGTAAGCTGCTGTCGAAACGAGTGCTTGCGTCTCAAGCATGAACGGACGTCCCTCTATGGCTGATGAAATGGCGATGCCACTCAGCCCCTCAACGGAGGAGTTGAGCAAGAGTTCCGACGGGTTATGCACCTGACGCAAACCATTCTGCTGCATCTCGTAAATGCCCAATTCTGACGTACTGCCAAACCTATTCTTTGTGCTTCGTAGGAGACGATAGACATTATGGCTATCGCCTTCAAACTGGATGACTGTATCTACGATATGCTCCAAAATCTTCGGTCCGGCAAGGCTACCATCTTTCGTAATATGCCCGATGAGAATGACCGGTATGTTACGGCTCTTTGCAAGTCGCAGAAGACGGGTAGCACACTCGCGCACTTGAGTGATGCTCCCCGGAGCACTTTCTGCCATTTCGGTGGAGATGGTCTGTATGGAATCTATCACCACCATACTAGGCCGTTCTGTTTCAATGACAGAGAGTATCTGTTCAAGTGAATTTTCACACAGAATGAGCAAGTGCTCCATCTTTTCTGCATCATGACACAGACGCATGGCACGCATCTTGATCTGTTGCGCACTCTCTTCACCACTGACATAGAGAACACGAACATCAGTCAATCCCAAGACAGTCTGCAATGACAGCGTACTCTTGCCGATACCCGGTTCGCCACCGAGAAGTACAACACTGCCCGGGAGCAGTCCCCCACCAAGCACACGGTTCATCTCCGCATCGTGCATATCAATGCGTATGTCATTATTGCGAGAGATGTCACGCAGGAGAGAAGGACATGCTGTCCCTGATGCCAAGAGTGAGGAAGCACTGCCTTGTTTTCCGGAAGACGACAGCCTCACCTGCCGAAACGTATCCCACTGACCGCAAGAAGGGCATTTGCCCACCCATTTTAGAGAATCATACCCACAGTTTTCGCAAACGTATGCCGTTTTTTCTTTCACCATAACTATACAACTTACTATTTACAGCTTACTATTTATCAGATCCACCATGAGGCAATACTCCGTCTCGGATATGCCATAGCGGACAAGTAAGACATTCTCTGCCAGAATAACATTTTCCACCCTTTCACCACTGCCGATTCCTTTCATATATAGCACGAACTCATCGACGGCAGACGACACCTGACCATCAAACCATAGAGTAAAAGCATAATGCAGATGGTCCTGATTTGATTGCGAGCGCTTAGATTCCGCCCCCATAGATTCATTACCCTTTTGCAGAGCAATGACTTCAAGGTATTTCTTTTGTGCCTGTTCCAATTTCTGCGAAAGCAGATACCCCCATGCCAAGGCACGCACCACATCTATCTCTTCAGGATGTTCATAATATAGTTTTGCAAGCGTAGTCATCGCATCAGGCAGAGCATCATCAATATAAGTCTGACAGATAGCACGGTTGAGTTGCAGTTTCCAGTCATCGGGATACAATGTTTCCAGACGTTCATAAGTCTCATTCGCATCTTCATACTCTTCGGCAAGGAAACATGACCGTGCTAGTCCCATGAGGCAACTCTTATTATCCTCGTCATGCCCCAAGAGATAACGGTAATAAGTCTGTGCATGGGTGTAAATGCCCATCTGCATATAATATTTTGCAGCACTAAGGATAAAATTCTTATCCTCAAGGATATTCGCATAAGAACTGATGAGGCGCCCTATGGGATCGTACATCTGTTTCTTCAGCAACAGACGACATACAGGGGCATTGCAACGCTCCGGCAACCCTGTTTCCTGAAAGAGAGGGTTGGCAACAATAAGAAACCTATCCTCAGCAAACAGATCAACAAATTTCCTGCGATACGGACTCAGGCGGAAGAAGCGGTAAAGGTCCTGCAGGTAGTTGCGCATCAGGATGGTCTCTTCTGGGATGCCCATCAACTGAAAACTACCCTTTATCTCACCCTGTCCCAACAGCTCAAGCATGCGTGGCGGTATCTTGCCCAGCACCATATTCATTGCCAGCGCAAAGGAATATTTGTCGGAATCGCAAAACGGCACAGCAGCCAACAGTCCACGTACAACAGAATCAGGGATACCAGCCTTGTCCACACCGAGAAGGGCGGGATTCTCATAGAAAAACGGACAAAACCAGTTGGCAAGCGTATTGAAGAATGGGAAATTCTTCATCACGGCAAAGCCTCCGAAATAAATGTCGCTACCCTGCTTCTGCATATCCATCATCTGCTCCGCCTTATGTGTCAGTTCCTCCATCTGCTGCTCGCTTGCCTCACGTTCAAGGAAATCGTCTGATTCTTCAGCCTCCTCAAGAATGCGAATATCAAACTTCGGCATATTGCCCGTCTTACTGCCGTTGATGATATCGGGCATGATGTTTTCGTTCACAATATTTGTATCATGTCTTGTAGCAAGACAGAAAATCAGTTGTATCTGAATCTGGAACAATGCTTCCGTAAGTCCCTTATCCGCCTTGAAGAGATTTTCCACAAGTGCTTTTTGCTCCGGATATAGATTGTTCATGCCGTAGTCCAGTGCCATCGCCCAACCTACGAGGGCACGCACACGCAACGGAGCCTGAGTGGCAGAGGCATAGACATGAATTAGACATTGCAGTTTGTTGAAATCAAATGTTCCCATCGCACTCAACATGATTGCCGAAATGAGTATCTGACGATCAACGACATCCACATCCTCCGACAGCAACAGTTCTTCCATACCCCTCATCGTATTCTCCGTCCATAGTGCCTGATTGGTAAGCACCAAAAAGAGTTCGCTGACGTAAGTGCGATGCTCTGCAGTCTGCACACCACAGAAGTCTTTCAAACGCTGAAATGCCGTTGCAACGTCCACAATGGGCGAAAGACCTGCGACAAAGGCAAACGACTGGTTCTGCTCACTCCTTACCTGCCATTTCACGAGAGCAAAGAGACGATATGCCTCACGAAGAAGATGCTGATAGTTAGCCGTCAGTTGTGGGTCTTTCTGCCCACTCTCAACAGCATTGAGCATCAGCGAATATGTATCTTTGAGGTTCTGCACATCCTCACCTATACCCCAGTTCGTATGACTGTAGGTGAGATGTTCCAACAGATGTATAGATTGGGCAAGTTGTTTACCCACTATACTCTCTTTTATATGTTTTAATATCTCTTTCGTTTCCATAATCAGTGTTTATTAAGCCAGTTTTGTGCAGCATCTATCGCACGACAGTCAACAGGTGTGATATGAGTAAAACGTACCGTGCGCAAGGAATCCACCGTAGAACCTTTCACGTGGCAATGCTGCATGATACAATTGCGATAATGCCCGATGCCGTTTTTGTTGATTGAATCAACAGCCATATCATAGACTTTCTTGAAGAGTTCCAACTGCGACTTTTTCTGTGGTTTCTGCATCTTGTCACCACGCATCACGATGACACCGAGACAATCCCCATAATCCACACACCGCACATTATTCAGATTGACCGCTTCCGTAGCCTGTGGCTCAGTCAGTAATGCTCCCTCCAGTTCGTTGTTTATCAGCATACGCATGCGTATGCCATAGTCATTGATTTGTACACGATACACTCCTGTACGGCTGAGTTTCACTGAGTCAATGCTCCGCTCTGCCAGAAAATCCGATGCTGAGAAACGCGCTATGCCCACAAGTTTCCCATTAAGGTCGGTGAGTTTCTTGATACGCGACCCACCACATGTGACAAGACTATATCGGCGGTTAGTGGAAGAAAAAAACGTCAATGGTGTACGTTTGCGGATAAGTCGTTGCGCTCGCACCACATTACTCACACCCATATCCAGCGAACCACCCACCAAAGCGGTGTCGCAGTCTATCTCTGACTGATATTCCACCAGTCGAATATCCAATCCGTTACTGAAAAACATACTGTCGTCATAAGCAACGAACAATGGCAGACAGTCAAGCGTTGGTGTCGAGCCAACTTTAAGCGCAGTCTCACTGCCTTTTCCTTTTGAGGCATTTGTTTCTTCGGAATTATCGCCCGAACACATCCAGACCACCAATGCCACAACGGCGAAAAGTATAATTATAACTATGTAGTTTTTTCTCATTACTATATGATATGAAACTTGAAATATCCAATTATAAGAATGGTGTCAGCAAAGAATACAGATGTCCGCGGAACTTCTGCCACGGAGTCCGATAGGTCTTCCACACCTCCGGCGTGAGAAAGATACATTGCTTCTTATCATCATCAAAAATCCTGTTCAGTTCCGCTGTGGTGCAAGGGTCTATGATTACGGCATTTTCCTCATAGTCATACGAAAGACTCCTTGCGTCAAGGTTGGTACTACCCACAGTACACAGCTCGTCATCCACCATCATTATCTTTGAATGGTGAAAACCTGGTTTATAGATATACACCTCTGCCCCACACTGCATCAGTTTATGTGCCACGCAAAAGACCACATCCGGCGTCACCGGTTCATCAAACCGCGAGGAGATGATAATCTCCACCCTCACGCCACGCTGCAAGGCTTCCCGAAGACTCTTTTTGAGTTGGCGGTTGAGTGTAAAATAAGGACTGACAATCCGTATTGAGCGTTTGGCATTATTGATTGCAGAATTATAAAACTGTTTCATTATTTCATTTGAGGTATGAGGCTCACGATTGATGATTCCCACGCGCTTTGCATAACGTGTTACGGTGGTATCACACTTGACATCTTCCATTGGCATCCTCATACCACCCTTATAGAATCCTGTACCTGTGAGATGCTGTCCGCTGACCTTATTCCATGTAGTGAGGAAAATCCTCTGCAGTTCATTGACTGCTCCTCCCTCTATGCGGCAGTGGGTGTCACGCCACTCGCCCACTTGTTCCGTGCCATTTATATAATAGTCGGCAACATTCATTCCGCCCGTATATGCCACACGTCCGTCTATGACAACAATCTTCCGATGGTCACGCGCCCAGATATGGTTCACCCACGGAAAAGAAATCGGGTCGAATTCATATATCTCTATACCTCGCTCACGAATCGCCCGCATGTGTTCGTTTTTCAAAGGTTTATTATTACTTGAATTACCAAACGAATCGAACAACGCCCGCACTTTCACCCCTTCTCTCACTTTCTTGGAAAGTATGAGAAGAAGATGACGAGCAACAGCATCATTACGGAAATTAAAATACTCCAGATGTACACTTTCCTTTGCATGACGAATGGCGGAGAACAGATCATCAAATTTCTCCTGTCCATTCTTGAACAACACCACAGAGTTGTTATCCGTAAAATGTACCCCTTCTTTCTCCAATGCCGCCTGCACGGCATCAGCACACGATGTCTGTGCCATACAGCGCACCGCCGTGGCAATGAGAAAGAATGTCAGGACAAAGGCTAAGCGTTTCATATCTTAATATCATGCCCCTCACCCTGTCTTTCCAATAAAAAGTGGGAAATCTCACCTCATGGAGATTGAGAAGGGCTTTAGATTTCAATTATTTATAATATGTACATCCGTCTGCGGAAACGGTATTTCTATTTCGTTAGCATTCAGCGCATCGTAGATGGTAGAACGCAAAGCATCTTGTGCAAAGAATTTCTGTGCAACGCTCATCCACGCAATAACTTTCAGATTGACACTACTTTCTCCGAAATCAGTAAAGCCCACGGTGATGCCTCGTGCCTTGTCTATCCACTCCTTTCCCTCGTCATGTAACCTGTCGGTCTCTGCAAGGCAGGCATCAACAATAATCTGTTTTGCACGATTTATGTTCGTACCATAAGCCACACCTATCGGAATGGTCACCATTTCCCAACCGTTGTTTTTGGTCAGGTTCTTATAGTTTTTCGTAAATAGTTGAGAGTTCTGGAAAGCGATGACGCTCCCGTCCACAGCCTCAATCATCGTACTGGTGTAGTTCATATCATCCACCACGCCACGCACACCGTCTATCTCTATCGTATCACCGATATGAATACGTCCTGCCATGAGAGAGATGCCATAATAGATGTTCTCCAGTATATCCTTTGAGGCAAAACCGAGACCTGTTGCCAACCCACCACTGATGACCACCAGCCATGTGTTGCCCACTTTCAGAATGCTCATTGATATCATGATGAACACACCCCACACCAGGATGTTCACAGCGTTAGCACCCATCACAGCCCTGTTGGCACGCATGCCCACAGTTGCCTTGGCATTGAAATGCTCTGCAAGCAGACGCTTTGCCAGTCGGCTGAGGTATCTAAACAAGAAGAAGAGCGACAGCACAAGGCTCAGTTTCCACATGCTCAACTTGAATTGTGGCATATCGATGAAGTCTGTCACAAAAATCTTCCAACAGATATTACTAAGGTCGAACACACCAGCCGCCCAAAAGATGCTCAGCATCACCGAGCACACACCCGTCACAGGCAGCAACGCATCACTCAAGAAGCCGTATGCCCAGTTCTTCTTTATAGGTGTCGAATCGTCATAATGCTGTTCGCCGTATGTGCGCAACACCTTATAGAAGAATGTTATCGTGAGGACACATGTCAACTGCATTATCCACCATATCAGCACCTGCACAGACAGGAGAGTGTACCCCATCCAACTGCTCACCACCGAGAAGAGCAGCACCATGAGTGTCATCCAACTGTATATCTCATCTTCCTTATTCAAGGCAGAAGTATGACGTCTGTTTTCTCTCCATTGCCAGATGGCAAAGCCCAACAATATTGGAGGGAACAGGAGATTCACCACCAGATTAGGAATCAATATGATGCGGAAGATGATAACAATAAAGCCCATCACCATTATCGGAAGATACACCTTGAAACCGTTACGTATCTGATGCGCCTCGATTCTTACCAGCAACGACACCAGCACGATGCCCATCAGCCATGCAAACTCCACAAGCAGGTCACTTGCCATGATGACAAAGTTCTGCGTACTGGCAACGACTCTTATCAACGCCAAGATGATGGCAAAGAGTATTGCCGTAGAAGCCATGACGATGTAAGGGCGTTTCTTGCGGAAATCCTCACGCGTGATGCTTGTAGGCCACCATTTCTTCTTTATCAGTTTTGGCATTATCCAATGTATCACCGCCATGCTCAATCCCACAGCGAGGAAGCCATATATGATGATGACGGCAAAGAGGAACAAGATATATTTCCCGCTCCACTGACTGACAGAAGCATCCTTCGGCACATATTTCTTCACTATCGTCATCGATGTCATTTTCAGATAGCGTGGCAAGATGGTCAGGATGTGGAAAAACGACTGATCGCCATTCACGAAGATGCTCTGCTGTACGGCATCGTAACGCTTCTGTGCATAACGGTGTTGTTCTTCGAGACGTTCTCTCACATGGGCATTACGCTCAATATCTTCCTGATAACTCTCAAGGCTTCTCCGTTGTGTGTTGAGCAATGCCGTAGCAAGTGCCAAGCACACACTACGGTCAGTCTGTGCCTGCTGTGAGAGCATGTGCTTTGGCATTTCATTAAGACTTCGCGTCAGCCTCTCATACCGTTCAATCTCCGTCTCATAGTGATTTATAATCTCATCAAACGGCATACTCTTTTGGCGAAACTCCCACCACAGCTCCGTTGCCTCGTTGCAGGCGTATGTGAGGTCAAACACATATTCCGACTGTTGCGAATAGAGCATCAGCGCATTCTGTTCACTCTTCTTCAATGTCGTCAAAAGTTCCTTACTTGCCTGTTCGCTCCTCTGTCGTGAAATGTCGGAACGATGTTGCTGCTCACGGTAGTCGTTAGTCAATTCCGTGCGCAATATCTGTAGTGTCTGTTCCAAATTTTTCTCCTTCAACACAGCAAATACGCTCTGCTGAACACACAACAATACAAGAAATATCAAAAAACACCTTTTCATCATCCTGTAATTTTTTACAAAATTAGAGCGAGCCGAATACAATACAAAATAAAAAGTTATTTTTTTTATTTTTATTGTTGAGGCGAAGCCTAATTTGGGCAATAGCCAAAATTAGAGCATGGCGAAGACAAAGCAAAAAAATAACTTGTGTTATTTTAGATTTAGCTTTTCTCAAAGCTCCGTCTGTTGTCAAGGGGCTGCTATATTTGTCGCACAGAAAGGATATTTCTATCGCGCAGATTTCTATACATATCGCGCAATGCCTTTCTTCTTGACTTTAGCTCACTCTCAAGTGGTGCTTACCTAAAGGTCTTCCCATCCTTAGCTCTCTAACATCTTAGATGTTCGAAGTCCAACACCTTAAATGTTCGAAGTCTAACATCTTAAATGTTCGAACTCGAACATTTAAGATGTTAGACAGCTCTCCTGCGCTTGAGGGGCAGGTCGCTCCCAAAAGACACCTAACTAAATATGGGAATGAACCGAACACTCGCCATTTCTAGAACTCTGCGCAATGGGAAGAGACTGCCCACGCGACAAATGGAGCAAGCCCCTCGCCTTAGATGGGATTTTATTTATTGGACTTTGTGTTTTACAAGAGAAGCTAACGGAATATCACAGAAATCCTAATTTGGACGAAGTCAAAATAATTTTTATCTTTGCACGATAATAATTAAAGAACGAACTTCAACTTATGATGAAATTCATTTGCTTCGGTAGCGGAAGCAGCGGAAATTGTTACTACCTATTTACGCAGGAGACGGGTCTGCTGATTGATGCCGGAGTAGGATTAAGAACTATAAAAAAACATTTCAAGGACAGAGAACTGCCTATCCGACATGTGAAACACGTGTTGGTGACACATGACCATGCAGACCACATAAAGTCTGTAGGCTTGCTGAGTGCAGAACTTGATGCGAATGTCTATACCACGGAGAGAGTTCACGAGGGCATAGAGCAGAACTATGTGGTGGGATGCAAGATAACACCCGAAAAGAAACGCTTCATTGAGAAGAACAAGACGCTGGAATTAGGCGATTTCTCCGTGACAGCATTCTCCGTGCCTCATGACAGTCACGACTGCGTAGGCTATCGTATAGAACATGAAGGATGCGTGTTTGTGCTGATGACGGATGTCGGGTATGTGACAGATGAGATAAAACAGTTCATCGCAGACGCAAACTACCTTGTGATAGAGGCCAATCACGACAAGGAAATGTTGCGTCAAGGACCTTATCCCGAATACCTGAAAACAAGAATCATGAGTCAACTTGGGCATCTCAACAACCACGACTGCGCAGAGGCCATTGCAGAAAATGCCACACAGAAGCTTCGTCACGTCTGGCTCTGCCACTTGAGCGAAGAGAACAATCATCCCGAACTGGCGCGGAAAACCGTGGAAAGCATATTGCGCTCCTATGGCATCGTAACGGGAAAAGATTTTTTCCTTGACGTACTGAAACGAAAGACGCCAAGCATGACGTATGAACTGTAATCACTTTCGACCATACATATTACTGGTAGCATTTGCGCTGTCAACAGCGTGCCATGCACAGAACACGCTGCGCGACTCGTTGTCTCTGCTCAACAAGCAGTTGGAGTTGCGACCGACAGACACCGACCTGCTATTGAAACGCGGAGGAGTGGAGATTGCCCTTGAGAGTTGGCGTTCAGCGATAGACACCTACACATCCGTCTTGAAAAACGACAAGAGGAATCCCGCGGCATTATTCTATCGTGCCTACGCCTACGAGCAGTTGGGACGCTTCAACTTTGCGCGGCGCGACTATGAAGACTATCTAAAAACGGTGCCACTGAACTTCGAAGGAATGCTCTGTCTTGCTCTCCTCAACCACAAGGACAAGCACTACACCGAAGCCTATGATGAGATAAACGTACTCGTCGAGATGCACCCCGACAGTACACAGCTATACGTTGCACGCGCCAATATGGAAGAAGACCGCTCACTCATCGAACCAGCGATATACGACTGGGGGGAAGTCATAGCACGAGAACCCACTAACGCACAACACTATATCAAGCGAGCACAACTATATCTGCAGGTAAACAAACGCGGAGAGGCGGAACGCGACCTTGACAAGGCCGTCTCACTCGGCACACCACGCAACTCGCTCAACTACCTCTACAACCAATTAAAGCGCAAACGGCTGAAAGCAATAGATATAAACAAAAAACATAAGAAATGAAAAAAACATTAATCCTTTTATTTATGGCACTTAACGTGATTTGTGCTGATGCATTTGAGTATAACAACGAGCGTTTTGCCGACATTCAGATGCTCAGATACCGTCTTAATGGTTTTGAAAACCTTTCTGCTCGTCAGAAAGCACTCATCTACTATCTCTCCGAAGCCTCATTGTGGGGGCGCGACATCACTACCGACCAACAGGGACGTTATAACATCCCAATCCGCAAACTGCTGGAGCAGGTGTATGTGAATCTCTCGGAGAAAGAGAGTGATGAAGCAAGGCATTTCATCACCTATATGAAACAGATATGGTTCGGTAATGGTATCTATCACCATTACTCAAAGGATAAGTTCACACCTGAGTTCAGCGAGAAATGGCTACGCGCACAGGTAAAGAAGATAAAAGTGGAAATCAGCAAGAAAGAACTCGACACGCTCTGTCGCGTCATCTTCGACCCTACCCTACTGGCAAAAGGTGTCAATCTGGCTGCTGATGCCGATGTCGTGCTCACCTCAGCACACAACTTCTACGGAGACGGTGTGACACAGAAAGACGCAGAGGATTTCTATGCAAAGATGAAAGCCTCACGTCAGGGTAGCGATTTACCGATGTTCGGACTTAACTCTACACTAATCAAGGAAAAAGGGCAACTGAAAGAAGATGTTTGGAAAATGGGCGGCAAATACGGGAATGCTATCGCAAAGATTGTTGAAAACCTGAAGAAAGCATCCGAATATGCTGAAAACGACAAACAGAAAGAGGTAATACTGAAACTTATCAAGTATTTCGAGACCGGCAATCTTGACGACTTTGATGCCTACTCCATTGCATGGGTTGGTTCGCTGGATGGGATGGTGGACTTCATCTGCGGTTTCATTGAGACCTATGGCGACCCTCTCAGCATGAAAGGCACATACGAAGGTATCGTACAGTATAAAGATATGGAAGCCACAAAGCGCACACAGACCATATCTTCAAACGCACAATGGTTTGAGGACCACTCACCTGTTGACCCACGTTTCCGCAAACCGCAGGTGAAAGGCATAACGGCAACGGTCATCAACTCAGCAATGCTGGCAGGCGACTCCTACCCTTCTACGCCGATAGGAATAAACCTGCCGAACTCCGACTGGATAAGAGCAAAACACGGTTCAAAGAGTGTTACGATAAGCAACATCACCGATGCCTATAACAAGGCTGCACACGGAAACGGATTCTCAGAAGAGTTTGTCATTGATGCTGAGACACGCGCACTAATGGAGAAATATGGCGATGACTGCGACTATCTGCATACCGACCTGCATGAGTGTCTCGGTCATGCCAGCGGACAGCTATTGTCTGGCACCGACCCTGATGCGCTGAAGAACTACAGCAGTACGAACGAAGAGACACGCGCCGACCTATTTGCGCTATACTATCTTGCAGACCCGAAACTCATTGAGCTGGGACTTCTGCCTGATGAAGAAGCCTACAAGGCTGCATATTACTCACAGATGAACAACGGTTTGATGACACAACTCGTGCGTATCAAGCCGGGTAACAACATCGAGGAGGCACACATGCGTAATAGGGCTCTTATCGCCAACTGGTGCTTTGAAAAAGGGCGCAAAGACAACGTGATGGAACTCGTGAAGAAAGATGGTAAGACCTTCCTGCGCATAAACGATTATAAGGCTTTGCGCGGACTGTTTGCCGAACTGCTTGCCGAGATACAGAGAGTGAAGAGCGAAGGAGACTTTGAAGCTTGCCGTAACCTCGTTGAGACATACGGCGTGAAAGTCAATCCAGAACTGCATAAGGAAATACTTGAACGCTACGCAAAACTGAACCTCGCCCCATATAAAGGATTCATCAATCCGGTAATGACGCCTGTCTTCGGAAGTGACGGCCGAATCACGGATGTAAAAGTGGACTATACCGAAACATACGACCACCAGATGTTGCGCTACTCATCACAGTATGCAGCTCAATGAAGTAAAACAATGGTTTCGCTCATATATGGATGGAGCGGTGGCTGCATCCATGCGCGAGAAAGGACTCCAATACCGCATCATTTGGGGAGTCTCCATCCTGCATCTTCAGGAAATGGCAAAGGAAATAGGTGGCGATGCCGACCTTGCACGCGAACTATGGAAAGAGGACTGTCGGGAATGTCGCATACTCGCCACGATGATTATGCCATCGAAAGCCATGACACCAGAAGAGGCTGACAGTTGGACATCCACCCTCACCACAAAGGAAACAGCAGAGTGGCTCGCTTTCAACCTCATCCGTCACCTGCCGTTTGCAAGGCAGTGGGCAGAAAAACGGTCGTCATCCGACAACACCCTGCAACGGTTATGCGCCGAATATGTTCTCGCAAGAGTAAACAGATAAAGCCAAATAGCCAAGGGTCAACAACTATCAATTTTCAATTATTTTAACCACATGGATAAAGCATCAGCAAAGAAAGCCAAAGAAGAACTGGAGGCATATCTCAGTAAAGGGGTAAGGCGCAAGACAGGAGAACGTTTTGCTGTGCTTGATGCTGTATATTCTTTCAGCGGAATGTTTACAGCATTCGACCTGCAGCAGAAACTTGAGAAACAAAACTACTTCATCTCGCGTGCAACGGTGTATAACTGTCTCAAGCTGTTTATCAGTCTGCGACTCGTCACACGCCACAAACTGGAAGGTGAAGCCAGTTACGAACCGACCATCGGGCGAAAGAACCATTGTGAACAGATATGCACCGTGTGTGGAAAGAAGAAGGAGTTGCGACTGAAAAGTCTGCCAGCCCTTCGCAACAACGTACCTTTGGAGCGTTTCCAAGCCGAGACCTATAATGTCACCGTTTACGGTATCTGCTCCTCCTGCAAGGCGATGGAGACAAGACGGAGACGCACGGAACTGCGTAGGCAGAAGAAAGAAGAGAAACTCAACGAACTCAAACGATTGAGTACGTCAATAACAAAAACAAACAATAAAAAACAACAATAAAATGGTTAGCATACCAAGAGGAACACGCGACTTTTCACCACTTGAAATGGCACGTCGCAATTACATCTTCAACACAATACGCGAAGTCTATCAGTTGTATGGTTACACACAAATCGAGACGCCAGCCATGGAGCAACTATCAACGCTCATGGGTAAATATGGCGAAGAAGGCGACAAACTGCTTTTCCGCATACAGAACTCAGGCGAGAAAGCAGCGCTTACACCAGAGAAAGGATTGCGTTACGACCTCACCGTACCTTTTGCACGATATGTCGTGACACACCGCAACGAGATACAATTTCCATTCAAACGCTATCAGATACAACCCGTATGGCGTGCCGACCGTCCTCAGAAAGGACGTTACCGCGAGTTTTATCAGTGCGATGCCGATGTTGTAGGTTCGGACTCGCTGATGAACGAAGTGGAACTGATGCAGATAGTTGATACGGTCTTCCACCGTCTCGGTATCAGGGTAGAAATAAAAATCAACAATCGCAAGATTCTCACGGGCATTGCAGAAGTCATCGGCCAGGCCGACAAGATTATTGACATCACTGTGGCAATGGACAAACTAGATAAGATAGGATTGGACAATGTCAACAGTGAACTTGCAGAGAAAGGGATTCCACAGGAGGCTATCGACAAACTGCAACCTATCATCACCCTATTCGGCACGAATGAAGAGAAACTCACCACTATAAAAGAGGTGCTAGCCACATCACCTGTAGGACTGAAGGGAGTGGAGGAACTGGAGTATATTCTCTCAAAACTCGCCGCAATTGACTGCACACCATCTATCGACCTTACCCTGGCACGAGGACTAAACTACTACACAGGGGCAATCTTTGAGGTCAAAGCTCTTGATGTAGAGATTGGCAGTATCACTGGTGGTGGACGCTACGACAACCTTACGGGCATCTTCGGTATGCCAGGTGTGAGCGGAGTGGGAATATCTTTCGGTGCTGACAGGATATATGATGTGCTGAATCAACTTGACCTATATCCCCAGGAAGCGATGCTCGGCACAGAGGTATTGTTCATCAACTTTGGAGAAACTGAGACGGAGTACTGCCTGCCACTCATAAAGAAAGTGCGCGAGGCAGACATCCGCGCAGAGATATTCCCTGATGCCGTGAAGATGAAGAAGCAGATGGCTTATGCCAATGCTAAACAGATTCCATTCGTGGTGCTCGTCGGGGAGGATGAGATAAAGAGTAGGCAACTCACAGTAAAGGATATGCAGAACGGAGAACAAAAATCAGTCACGGTTGAGGAGCTCATCCGCCTTATCCAAAAATGACATTATCTATTACAAAGAAAGTGATTACCTGTTGGTTAAGAGTCTTTAAGAAAATAGCGTAACCTGAATTTAGGCTACGCTATTTTCTTTTTTACTTATTTCTTCATTGGGCGGTGTGGAGGTGTCGGACCTTGCCATGGGCGGAAATGCCTTGCCATATGACGGAACATCTCCGAACGGAACTTCTCTTCAGCCCTTATCACTTTCAGGACCTTACTCGGCGACAACACCTTCAAAGCTTTCTTATGATAATTTGTTTGCAACTGCTTTAACTTCAAATCTATCTCATCATAAGCCTTAATAGCCTCCCTGCAGTCGTTCTCTGTTTGCGGTTTCTTCCACATCCGTTTCTGCTTTGCGAACAAAACCCGCTCCTGCTCCTTACAGGCATCAAATATAGGAAAGAATAATTCCTGTTCCTTCTCTGTCAACCTTACTTCCTTCGCAATAAATTCGTGCAAGTAAACCTTGAACTGCTCAGGGTCAAACTTCGCTCTTTCCCCAAACTGCTGAGCAAACGTACAAACGGCAATGAAACAACCACAAATAAATACAACTAATCTATTCATATTTTTTATAAGTCAAAGAGCAACAACTCCATTAAGGGACATATATAGGATCTTCCTCCATACAGGCATAAAGGTCACCGTTGTCAAGCATGGCATATTCTGCCATATCGTTGATATATTCATCATCATAAATAACATTGTCATGTCTTTGTGCAACAACATCGCCATTCGGCAGCTGTCTAGAATTATCCCTCATAAACAACTCCACAGAGAACACAGCAACACATATACATGCCGCAACAACCGCCCAACGCCAAACATACTTTTTCCTGCCACGGAACGGCACATTCACCGTATTGCCTTTTTCAAAGCAAGACTCTCTCACACGTGACATCACATCGCTCTGGACACGATCCATATATCCGTCAGGCATACGAAATGGTGTCTGTCTGCCACATTTCTGTTCTATGTATCTTTCTTTTTTCATTTTCTGTCAGTCATCTTATATGACGTTATCTATATATAAAAGTTTAATCATGATTTTTAAGGTGGGTTCTATAAATTATATCGAGATGATTTTAGGAGTGTTTTTGAATAGATTTCTGTATTGTAATTAGGCGCATAGCGAGCTATGCAACTAATTGATACGCAAAAAGATGCCAAAAACGGACTAAAAGCACTCGAAACAATAGTAATCATAAGAGTTTATGTCATTTTAGAATTTATAGAACACACCTTAAGATATTCCGATATTTTCTCCACAGCTAGATGATATGAAGCTTTCAATGCTCCCTCCGAGGTGTCAAGTATGCGACTAATCTCAGAATACTTCATTTCATCAAAATAGCGCATATTAAACACCAGTCTTTGCTTTGGTGGTAGCTTACCGATAGCCTCTTGCAGAAGTAGCTGCGCCTCATCACCATCGAAATAAGCATCGCCACTCAATCTTACAGCAACAGAACTCTCAACATCACCATCCGACAGTTCAACAGCATTCTTGTTTTTGCGAATAAAATCCAACGCCTCATTTACGGCAATACGATAAAGCCATGTGGAAATCTTCGCATTTCCACGAAAAGAATCTATATTCATCCACGCCTTAAGGAATGTGTTTTGAAGGATGTCATCAGCATCGTCGTGAGAATAGACCATACGACGAATCTGCCAATACAACCGTTCGCCATATTGCCTGACAATCTTCTCAAAGTCTTTTTCTAACATGACCACTAAAGTATGGAGAAAAAAATAATTAGCCTTGTTTGGAGCTAATTACTTTATTGAAATCTTTCTTACTACTTTTCCCACCTTAAGGATATAGCAACCTTTAGGTAAATTCAACTCTATACGCTTATCGTTTGAGTCAATTCTTATTCTATCTACACTTACTCCTGTGACCTTATAAATTTCCAGCACCTTATCTTGTGCCCCAATAATGCGTATCGTACTCTGCCCTTCTTGGCTGATCGTTACCGCAACAACCTCTGTTTCAATATTGTCACCTAACATTGAAGCACACATCATCGGCACCGATGCAAAAACTAAAATACCAACAAAAGCAACTCTAAGTAAAGCTTTATTCATACGCATTCGCTAATTTCATGTGCAAAGATAAAACTTTTTCTTTATTTTGCAAATAAAAACTATCTTTTTAATTTCATCTATCATATCATTTGAGACCAAACAGCATCAACAGCCTGCACCCATTTATCTATATATTTTTGAGCCGTTGGCCAACGCTTCAAGGCACGGCGTCTATTTTTATCATTTTCTACTTCTGTAAAAAAATTATTCATGCAAGCCTCCGCATCTTGATGCCTTCCTAAAAGCCTCATTGCGACATACCGACATGCGGTCAACTTAGCCTTGCTCACATGAGTCAGTCCACCAAGTTCACTATAACGGAACAGGAAAGATTTTAACGATGATTTCATTTCGTCATTGAGTTCTTTTCCCGTTTTAATCCTTTCAATAGCTTGAGTATGCAACTTTTCAACCGCTTCTATCTTACGGAAAAAGTGATTTGTCTCACTTGAAAACTCCAACACCTTGACACAATTTTCACTAATAGCGGTTGTGAACGTGCCAAAGCCATTCGTGATGCCAACATAGATACGTCCATCTTTGCATCCTTGGCTCTTTATCAAGACACCTTCGAGCCCATTATATTGCCCTGCAACAACGCGTACCTTGTCGCCCCTTTCAAGTTTTTGACTTTCCGGCACACAAAACTCCATTTCGCCTTCGTAGCCTTGTGCCACAATCATTAGCGAATACATTTGTTTACTTGGAATTGTCTGCCACTTATCACGCTCATTGAAAATTTCTCCTTCACAACGATGCCTATACATCGGGCGAAGATTTTCAATCGCTATAAGACTATTTATTTGCTCAATATCAGCAAGCACGAATAAATAATTCAAAATCTTCGGCTTTTCTTCCTTAATCATTCGTCCATTTCTTATTCGTTCAACGAAATAAGTAGGCAAATATACTTGCATTCCAACATCTTCAAAACATTCTTTGACACTTATCTTTAGATAAGGAATACGATATACATACCACAATTTACCTTCCTCACGATAGCCTAAACGCTTAGCAACATCAGCCGTTGCTTGCACCTTTTCGACATGTTGTGAATATGTAAATGTCGAAGATTTCATTTTCAAGCTACAAATGTACTTTTAACGAATGAAATTTGTCCGCTTCATCGGTTCATCTTCCGGCAATGCAACACCTGCATTTTTGCCAGCTTCGATACATTTGAGCATCCATGCCATATTTCTCCCAAGGTCGCGCATATTAAGCATTCCTTCTTCATCTTCGCGCACTTCTTCTGGCGTGTTGCCATGAATCATATTCCAATAACGAGCACTAACGACAGGCATCTGCGAAATGGTGAAATACTTATTCATCATATCAAAGGTACTAGACGCTCCACCACGCCGACAACTCACAATAGCAGCAGCTGGCTTGAAACGGAACAAGCTACCTTTCGAGCAGAACACACGGTCCATAAAAGACGTAATGAAACCGGTAGCACTTGCAAAATGGACAGCAGTACCAAACACAAAACCATCAGCTTTTTCAGCCTTTTCTAAAAATTCATTAACCGCATCTTCTTCAAAGCAGCGCAACGTCTTGGCACATTGTCCGCAACCTGCGCAACCCATCAACGGCAATACACCTAATTGAAATATCTCGGTTTCTATACCCTGCTCGTTCAGCACTTTCTCTACCTCACACAACCCCGTGTAGGTACAACCCTTTCGATGAGGGCTACCGTTTACCAATATCACTTTCATCGCTTCAGTTTTTATCGTTGTTTAATATCTACGACTTATTATCAAATCCCTTTATTCGTTGGGCAAAGATACAAAACGAAATCACCTATAAGAAGAAAAACATTATATTTTTTACTTCCACGCTCGTATATGTAGTCTCTCTAACAAAATCAAAACGACTGTGCGAAAGCTGATATTATTCGGTTTTCTAATAAAATTTCTATATTTGTATCATCCTATAATCTGCATACAATACAAATAGTAAAACATATGACTTTCGGTGGCATTATTCTTGGTTTATCTGCCTTTCTTATTATCGGATTATTTCATCCGATAGTAATCAAAGCCGAATACTATTTCGGCAAAGGTTGTTGGTGGGCGTTTGCTCTCGTAGGAATCCTTTTCTGCATCGTTTCAGTATTGGTTTATAACACCATTATTTCTGCTGTTCTCGGAGTGCTCGGCTTCAGTTGTTTTTGGTCAATCCTTGAACTTTTTGAACAGGAGAAACGGGTAAAAAAAGGATGGTTTCCGTCAAATCCAAAGAAGAAAAAACAAAGCGTCTGACACATCCGAAAATCGCCAAACGCTAGGCTACTTTTTGACAAACGCACGATTGCCTTTCGACAAACGCTCGATTAGGCTTCGGCAAACGCTCGTTTGGGTCTCGACAAACGCTCGTTTGTGCCTCGTCTTCCCATCGTTTGTGAGAGGTCAAACAAAGGCGCGTTTTTCATCCTCCAAAGTCGCGGAACAGATGTTCCAATTGGAGGGATTATTCGGTGCTTTCTTGGGGGTGTCGCGATGCTGTCGAGGGGCTCTCCTGATGTGCTCTATGGCATCCCTTCGATGGTTATACGGGGCCCCTTCGATGGTTATACGAGATGCCAACGATGGAAATCCGCTCCTAATTGATGGGAATCCGGTTTCCGTGGCTCACTTTTCGGTTTTTCACAGTTCCTCT